>JABAAH010000031.1 GCA_014238855.1 Planctomycetota bacterium | reverse complement strand
CATGTTGCTCAGAGTTCTTCCAGAGAATTTGATAAAGATCCTCAGATGCTCCATAGTTTCCGAGTGTGGCATAACAACTAGCTAGTGCTGATGAGATGGAACGATTTGCATTAGTACCTTCAGATCGTTGCTTTGCCTCTTTGAGTATTTCCAGACCTTCCACAAGTGCACCTGAATTTCTGAGCGCAAGACCAATGGCTTCGAGAAGAACAGCTTGAGTTTCTTTACTTTGAGGGTTTCCTGAATCTTGGTTACGAATCTTTTCTGCTGCCTGGGACAGCATCTCCACAACTGTAATTTCATAGCCATTTCGTAACGGTTCAGGTGATCGAAAGGCATCGATGAGTAATGCGAGGGTTGTGTCAGCCTGTTGTTTTTTTTCTTGGGCGATGGTTGCCTGTTGTGAGGCTTTCAGTGCAAAAGATGTGACTCCTGTGATTCCAATGATGGTGGCGATGATAGCCGTCGCGGCTGCAGCTGACACCACTCGGTGACGGCGTACAAACCGGACTGCTTTTTCGGGTAAAGATACGGGCTTTGCAAGAACGGGAACACCATCAAGAAGTCTCTCAATATCATCTCCTAACTCCATAGCGTTGCTGTAGCGTCCCCACTTTTTTTTCAGAAGGCACTTGTCGACAACGGCACACGTGTCTTTCTTGATATCTGGTCGGTACATTTTCAAAGGTTTGGGAAAATCTTCATGAATTACTCTCGCAATCTCATGAACAGGAATGCCTGAAGAGAGAAGGGGATGATGACCAGTCAACATTTTGTAAAGAAGTGTTCCCAGTGCATAAACATCTGTTCGGGCATCAACTTTTCCACAATCACCATCAAGTTGCTCAGGGCTCATGTACGCAGTCGTGCCAAGAATGTTACCCATGGTGGTGGCTGCCGTAGCATCGGGAACATCGGTGTTTATGACCCGCGCGATGCCAAAGTCAATGACCTTCGGTTGACCCGCGTTATCAACAAGAACATTATTTGGTTTGATATCTCGATGAATGATGCCGTTTGCATGACCTTGACCAATTGCCCTACAAACATCACGAAAAAGAATAAGGCAATCTTGTTGGTTCAGATTTTTTCTTATGACATAGTCAGTAATAGATTGAGAGTGTTCTATATATTCCATGACAAAATATGGAATATCACAATGCTCAAAATGATATGTCGAAGCTGTATATATTTGTGCAATAAAGGGATGCCTTAGTTTTCCTAGAACGTCGACTTCGAGGGAAAACCGTCGAATAAGTTCTGGAGTACTTCGATCTGGCCGAAGTACTTTTACTGCCACCTTCCGTGCTGGTGACTCTTGTGTTCCCTCATACACTCGACCCATGCCACCATCGGCTATAATTCGGTCAAGTCGAACATTCCCAAGCCGACTACCAAGAGCAATCTCGGAATAAATTGAAACCCCTGTGGTGAGCCCAAAAGATTCGTCAATGCTCAGTGGTTCGGGATCAGTCGTCTCATCATGGGAGTGAATCGCCGCGGTTGTCTTTTCTTTTTTTACAAGACGGTCGTTATGAACAGGATAAGAATGGTTTTGCATTGTTTCGAATTCCACACAGAGCATGTGGAGTATAAACGTTGGGGTTTATTATTGACGCTACCAGTAACACGCCGAGATCGTTTGTGGCCACGTGTGGTCATATATTGTGTGTGAGTCCTCATAAGATGATGAGATTGTAAGGTGGGGCAAAGTAGGAAAACTTTCTTGTGGCTGTTTCAAGCCAGTTCTGAATTATTGGATTGTTCGAAGCAGGCAGGTCGATTCTGTAAAAGCCTTTTTAAACGCAGGCACGAATACATTCGTCGAGAATTCATTATTCTTTGCCCGTAATTCGCAGTCAATAAATATGAAAGACAGTTCGGTAGAAAAATTGTACCTACTGGCAACATTTTTGCTTATGTTCTGTACATACACGTATCCTGCTTGGAGTGCCGTACGTCTTCCAGATTGTCGGCCGCCTGAAACTCGGTCTGAACTATGGTGGGAATCGCTTGTCGGACCGCTCGATACAGACTGTTGGCGTCCCCTCTCTTTTTCAGATTTTTTAAGCGATGGGTGGGAAAGCCCCTACGATTCAATTTCACATCACACCCCTCGACAGACCTGGATTAACAGTGCCGACGGAGCCTTCTATCGACTCGCTGTGTTGTCTGGTTCGTGGGCACAAGGTACCCCTGAGGTTGCTGACACAGCTAACGGAAGTGTGTTCCTTTTTACACCACTAAATCGTCGCTTTGAGATTGGCTGGTTCCTTCCCTTTTCTGTCATTGCGCCTGATGCTCTCAGTCCGACATCTGTAACTTTCCGTGGCACGGGTGATCTTACATTGGCACCTCGTTTTCTTCTTGCTGAAGACAAAGAATACTCATTCACTGCCAACTGCTACATTCGTTGCCCAACCGGAAGCGTGCTCACAGGAAACGGGGTCACCAGTCTCTCACCGGATGTTGAGTTTTGGCTCAATCCGACAGGCAAATGGATTCTTCGAGGAGGCGTTGGTGTCACAGTCCCTACGAATCTCACAGCTGTTTCTGCGCCGCTGCTGGAAGCGAATCCCTGGACTGGTTTCAACCTTTCGCCAAGTGCCTTCAGTTCTTTTGATGCTCGGGTTGCAAGTGGCTTTTATCTGACTGATGACAAAGCTTCTGTTTTTAAACATCTGTGTGGAACAGTCTCAACCAACCTGCACACTCAAATCAATGGGGGGAATGCAACCTACTTCAGCATTACCCCGGGGATGCGAACAGGAGTTGGTCGTGATTGGTATCTTCTCGCTGGTTTCGAGGTGCCGCTCGTTGGACCATTGCCATTCTCAAATCAAGCAATTGTTCAACTCATTAAAAACTTTTAGTGACTCGCATGTATCACCTGAAAACGGTGGCCCATCACAGCTGGCTTTCCACTTCAGTCGGTTCTCAGTTGTATGAATACCTCTTCCTCATATACACATTCCGGTTGAAGTCTAGCTTGAGGCTAACCTCTCAGGATTTTAGATTTCCGATCAGGATCGTCGCGAAGTGACACATTTCTAGAGAGACTTCCTGATTACCATTCTGACTTTCAATCAGCTGATTCTCATGAGGAGTTTTGTGTCTTTGCTCTTTTTCTGCTCATCGCCGATGATGCTTCCTGGCTTGATCTCAATAGCCATCTCCCATCAGACAACATTCGGTTTGAAGAATATTTTCGTACGTACACCATCAATCATTTGATTTGCAAGGCACTGATGGCGACGTTCTGAGTCAATCGGGGTTGTCCTTGAACATCACAGGCTTGGAGACACAGGGTTTTCGTTGCCCAGTCGATGGTGATCAGGCCAAAGTTTTCACCGACGTAGAGGCAGCCTGGAATACGGTACTGGTTGATTGCTTTGGGCCATGAGGGGTGAGGTTTTTGGGCAAGCCCGCTGGAGGTGATGTCGTAAAGAGGGTAGGGGCCTTCATCAGTTTTCGATATCTCAGCAAAATGGACATCGCCAGATATCAAGACTACGCCTTTGGCTTTTGTGTCAGCAATAAGTTTGAAGAGGCGGGTGCGCTGGTGAGGCATGTTGCCCCAGCACTCCATCCCTTTTTCCCAAGAGATAGTTTGGATACTCGATACTATGATGCGTACCTCGGCTGGTTTTTGGAGCTGTGTCTTCAGCCACGCCCATTGCGGTTCGCCAAGGAGTGTGCGTGAGGTGTCCGTAGTGGGTTGATACCAGCCAACCTTTCCAACGTCTTTTTTTTCCTGGTCGGTGAGCGTATTGCGGTCGAGGTCGTCACGGAAGTAGCGGGTATCCAGCAAAATAATCTGTATGCGTTGGTTGGCCTCACCGAGGATGCTGGATCCATAGATGCCCGGGTGTGTGCGTCGTGGATCGTCTTGGGGGACATTGAAAAAGTCCAGACACATCTTGGCAGAGGCTTCGCGTTCGGGGTAATCCTTGCCACCGTCGTTTTGGCCGTAGTCGTGGTCATCATAGACTGCAAGAATCGGTGTACTTTTTACAAGTTTTTGATAGCCGGGTTTGGCAGCAAGTTTGTTGTACTGGGTTTCCATGACTGCCATGTCGGTGGTGTCACCATAAATATTGTCACCTGTGAAAATGAACAGGTCCGGATGCTTGGCAACGATGGCATCCCAGATAGGTTGTGCACGGTTCTGCTGCGCACATGCACCGAAGGCGATTGTCGTAGGTCCGGCTGTTTGTGCCTGCGTGTGGCCAATGGTTAAGAGTAGCAACAAAGGTGTAATAAAATGAGACATCAGCAGCTCTTTGAAAGGGAACGCTTTTCTATTTATCGTGATCCTTTTGAATAGAAAAGTCAAAGATCAATGAATCTCACTGTGGTACTCCGATGATGAATCAGATGCGGACGATGAATTTACCGAACCGGTGAGAACAACTTCACATTCATCGGCTTCGGTGGCCTTCACTCCCCTTCTTACGCCTCGAAGCCTGGCTCATACAGACGCATAATCATAAAAAGGGCGTTCGAGTGCTGGGAGCCATTTGGCTTCTTTATCGGCACCGGGTGAAACTGGTTCTGTTCTTAGAAAAACAAATTCATCAGATATTAGAAGCTCCCCGAGTAGGAGTCTCACCTATCCTTTGTCATTGTTTTTGATGAGGTCGTCTTTGGTCAAGTGTGGTCGTTTGTGGTTGTCGAGCCTAGCACTTAATTTATCAGACATGTTGACGCCCATCTCCTTTATCTTTTTTACAGCATCAACCTTGCACAAGAGATACCGAACTATTCAGGCATTTGTGAAGAGTGATGTTCGACAATCATCCAGCGTTCACCATTCCATCGGTAAACGAAAGTGAATCGTGCAGATACGGAAGTACCATCTTTGAAAGAGAAGGTATAGATGCCTGAGTTTATGGCCATCTGGCCAAAAGTCCGAACGTTTCCCTCATCAATTTTTCCTACCGGACCGTTTGCAAGAAAGCGAACAAAATAGTCTTCAATTTCTTCATGATTGTGCCGAACCTTATTCGACAGAGTCGGCAATAGAATTCCGTTGCTTTCGTAGAGAGCCGCAACGTTTTTAGGATCACCAGTCTGAATGGCAGCATTCCACTCATCGAATAAAGCAGTGATTTCATTCTGGCTCATGTCACATCTCCTCAGTTCAAACGATGAGGCAATCGCCTCATAACAAGTATTAATCGATCCTATTCAGGTTACCATGAGTCATTGTGGGGCGATGAATAGTACCGATGAAAGTCCTTTTTGCATACTAGAACTCCGCTAACTGTACATATTTTTATGCAACTGGTAATTTTCTGCAATAAATTTTCTTGTATTTTTTCTGCAATGGTTCATAAAGCCAACAAGAACCATACACGCTAGGAAATCTGGTTCATTTGCAAACACTAAACGTTCGCGTACAAAAAACTACGAGATGATTCGTTTGGACATGCTCAATCAGTCTTCATACAACTGGGTTTATGTCACTCTTAGCCGCAGGAGCAGCTACTGTCACAGCAGTTCTCACCTTTGGATGATCCTGGTAGCGATATTCCTCCTGAAATGATGCGACGCACCGGTTCGCCCGTATCAGGCTGTTCGGTCAAAGCATTATCAGTCATTTTTTGAACAATTTCGAACTGAGCCGGCTGCTGGTCGGATTTCTCAGGGACTGTTTCGTATACGTAAATGGCATGGGAAGTTAGAGAGATGATGATGGTTGTAGGAGAATGCTATCGACAATAGTGTGCAGTTGCTTGTGAGAGCAGATGCCTACTTGCATGCCCACCGAGTTGGACACCGGGCCTCGAACGGACGGTAAATCGAAGTACAAACGAGAAGAGAGAAGCTCTCTATGTAGGATTACAACGTAGGATTACAACCTAACTTTTGTCATTTTTTTGACGTGGTTGTCTCTGGTCAGTGTGGTCGTTTGTGGCTGTTTGTGGTCACTGAAGGCCAAAACAAACTCCTCAGAGTTGTTTATGCCCATCCGACCAGATATGCAGGCCAGTTTTGGAGCCAGGGACGTATTGTCTCCTGTGATGTAGTTTGCTGATGAAATTAAAACTCATTCTCCATCCACACGCTCACCTTTTTATTAGCCGCTTTCATGACGGCGATCTGCGCCGTATCTGGCCTTTCCATTTCATCGAGCAATCCCCGGCGGCGTGACTTATTTCGCTGGTAGGCGCCGCACAGATGAAATCCGATGCAGCCGGGATTTTCAAATAGTCCTGCCAACGTCTTTGCGTACCAAAGGCCGTTGTTTGGCTTAAATAATTCTTGGCTGCGCCAATCAACTCCTGCGGCATCGGCTAATAGAACCGGCTTGCCGGTTTTCTTATACCACTCGTCGAGGTGCCCAACTGGATCACGAAAATCCTGAAAGGACAACACATCAACATATGGCTTGGCCGCATTGATGACTTCCATGGCGATCGGTGCATTCGCTTCGTATCGGTCTCCCAGGAGTAGGTGATGTTTATCGTAACGCCGAATCGCTTCGTGCGTGGTCTTATAATAGAGCCCAGCGAGTTCATTGAGTTCTTTACGACCCGCTTCTGTTGCGAGGCGTTCGGGATCAAAGATCGGCCCACGCCACTCGTTGTCGGGCCTGTCGTGCGTCCAAGTTGGGCAGTCGCTGTAGAAGTATCCGATCAGGTTTGGGTCGTTGGTCAATTCAGCGCAATGACTTCGAGCAACGTAGTCACACCACTCCTTCCAGTCCTCACTGCGGAAGTCAAAGTGCACGGTGTGCTTTTCCCATTGATGCGATTCCATAAAAGGGAGTAAATGGCAATAAGGCATGTTCAACGCCTTGTATTCGTCTCCCGTGAATGGCCGCGAGTGTTGCCACTTCTGAACGGTCACCTCCTGTACCCATCCGACAGTGTTGAAGCCCCATCCTTTGAGATTCGGAGCAACCGATTCCTTAATCCATCGAAGTGTGCTGCCGCCGTACTTCTCTCGCCAGATGTCGATATTCTCTGGGTAACGCAAACTTGCCGGGTCGATGTGGTTGAGCCCAATCGTGAAGAATGGAATACCTTCTGGGGTAATCAACCACCAGTGATTTTTCCTGTTCCCAAGTGTAAAGAAACCATGGGGTTCGGTTTGAGTCGTCTGGATTTGCTTAGCTTGTACTCGCTGCGCACGCGATGCCACGGCCAGCCCTGTACCAAGGACAGCCGCCTGCTTTAGAAACTCGCGTCTGTGTGTTCCGTTCATTCGATCCCAACGAATTGATTTTTTCGGAGGCCCTTTTACTTTTTCAGCCCGCTTTATAAAAATTCTTCTGACATATTTTCAGCTTATGTTGGGGCCAGAAATGGGGCCAGAAGTCCTCGTATGTCCTGTGAAAAAAGTACAAACGAAAAAAAAGAAGCTCCTCGAGTAGGAGTCTCACCTTTCTTTTATCATTGTTTTTGATGTGGGTGCCTGTGGTCAAGTGTGGTCGTTTGTGGTCGTGAGAGGGTGTCGAGGCTCGTATTTTATTTCTCCATCACGTTAACGCCTATCCCCAACCACACATGCTGCCCACTTCTATGCCCACCGCTGCCCACTTCTATGCCCACCATAGAGCCTTTGATTAGACGGTGGGGGTTTTTTCATTTTGAGACGATGGTACTTCGGTGTCTCAAATTGCGTCGGGTGGTGCAGATGAAGCAGTCACATCATATTCATTTACGTTCATTTTTCACGCATATCCACCAACCATAAAACTAATCGTGGTATTTCCCGTAGATACGTCACTTTTGATTCTTGAAATCAGGTAGTGATTGGAAAGGAAGTCAGATTTGTTTTTGCACAATCCGCACATATCCTCTGCATTTATGCGTTGCAGATATAAGCCACTTTGTGATCTTTCCAACACAAATGAATTGCTTGTTAAGCCTGCAATACTCTTCAGGTATAATTTATTGTGTGGGCAGCAACTTTTGCTTTGCCCACTTTGATTTGCTTTCCTCTCAAAAGATTTTCCAATGAATCCAGCACTGGCCGCCTCGACATTAGAGACGAAACAATGTGTCCCCTGTGAAGGGGGCGTTGCAAAGTATTCACTAGAAGAAGCTACTGCTCAGGTTGCCGCGCTGCCTGCCTGGCGGCTCACCGAGGATGGCACACGAATCCGCCGCGACTGGCAACTCAAAAGTTTTCGTGATGGTATCCGTCTGATTAATACCATTGGTGCTCTCGCCGAGCGTGAGCAGCACCATCCTGACCTCCATTTGGAAAGCTACCGAGAGGTCCGGGTTGAGATTTATACCCATGCTATCGGCGGCCTTTCCGAAAACGACTTCATACTGGCTGCCAAGATCGATACTGTCGCGCCGCTTTCACGAAATTGATGACACAAGACTCGCGAAGAGAAATAACCAATGCTTATTCCGATGGAACTCTTTGAGTTTATTTTTCCTACAATTTTTTACCCAGAACGCTTCATCTGGGACTCTTTAACGGTTCTTGAGTGAGTCAGTGATCACTCTTCGTATCTCAGCAAAAAATGAGATTAGTGCAAATTCCATAACCGCTGTTGTCACTAATCATGACGATACCCTTGAACACAAATTTTGCCTAGTAAATGTATAGAATAATCATGGATTAATACATATTTTTTCATTTCAAAGATACTATTGGGTGATTTCTGTATTCTGCGACATCGTTGAGATACTATTGTCTGGCACTTTCAAAATGTAGGAAATGTGCTGAGCGGATATTGAAGAAAAGCATTTCATAAAAGGTCGTATGCAAAGAAATTCGTAACACTGACTCCGGTAGAATTTTCTTTCAAAAAATTATTAGTTCAGAGAAACACACGATGTATTTTCGTAGCCAAAAAACATTCCGATCATACCGAAGTGAAAATCTTTTTTCAGCAAGCAATGTGCTACGGATACTTCTTTTTTCCTCTATTCTTTTTCAAAACACCGCACATGCTGTGTCACTGAGCCGCTATCAGGGTGCACGGAGGTGTATGGGCGTGACGTGGACAGTCACAGTGTTCACCGAGACACTTGCAGAGGCTGAGACGGTCATAACGGCGGCTCTTAATGAAGTAACTCGGCTTGAGAAGGTTCTGTCGGATTACCAGCCAAATAGTGAATTGTGTCAACTCTCAGCGTTGGCACCAACAAAAGTTCCGAAACAAGTAAGTAAAGATCTTTGGGAAGTTCTTGTTCAGGCAGTAGCTTGGCGTGATCGAAGTAGAGGAGCCTTTGATCCAACAGTCGGTGTTTTGACTGATCTATGGCGGAAAGCACGACAAACAGGGCAAATGCCTTCAGCAAAAGAGCGTTTCGCCGTGCTGCACTCAGCTGGTCCGGAAACACTGAAATTGAACAATGCTCGAAGAGTGAGTCTTCTTGAGCCCGACATGAGGCTTGACCTTGGTGGCATTGGTATGGGCTTTGCGATAGATCAAGCCTTACAGGTAGTCAAAAACAATGGTGTTTCGACAGCCATGATTGATGCTTCGGGGGATATAGGTGTGATCGGAAAGCCACCCCATTCAGATGGCTGGCGAATTGAGATAGATGCACTTGGCCAGAAATCGAATAAGAACAATCGTACATTCAAGAATAGATTTGTGATTACGCTTGAGGATGCATCGGTCACAACATCGGGTGATGCTTTCCAAGCGATTGAGATTGGAGGAACACGATATAGCCATATTGTTGATCCAAGGACGGGGCTGGGTGTGATCGGTTCAACTGGTGTCACTGTCATTGCATCTGATGCGACAACTGCCGATGCGGTGGCTACTACACTCAGTGTGCTTGGGCCCGACGTTGGTTGTCAGTTTGTAGACAAGATAGAAGGTTGCGCTGCCCGCTTTATCTGGGAAGAAGATGGGCAGTTTAGGGTGCTTACCACATCCAAGTGGGCTTCTCAGACCACCGATTCTTTGTAAAACAAAACAAAATGAAGGTGATTCTAACGGTTAGCACAAGTTTATCGATCGAGTCGTCGATACCACTTGTGCTGACGCTACGCCCTGGGGTGTGCGGATATGCGGGTACGATCCGGGGGGGTTATCGTACCCAGAAGACTTTTTTTTCGCATGAGACGCTAGCCAAGGTTAGCTCTCTGAGATTCAAAAAGACTTCCCTCCAGGGCGCAGCGGCAGTTGTTTCATGCAGAAACAGGTGATGTCTGACGTAATGTTAGGCATTGCATGCTGATCAATGAGCCTCGAAAAGATAACCTCCGTGAATAGTTGGCCACGACAATTTGGCATCCTTTTTACATGCGTAGCAATCGTTGCTAGTGGATGTGCGCCGCGGCAGCCGTTCTACTTCTTCGAGGATGGTGATCTTTCCCACTACGTTGGTGCTGTTCAAGAAATCGAATATCCAGATACAAGCCAAGATCCTCTTGATGAAGCCGCTGGGTCGGTTGAACCCCTGACGCTTTCAAATGCAAATTTTGATGAAATCTGGGAACTACCGCTTGAAGATGCAATTCGTACTGCACTCGAAAATGGCAAAGTGCTTCGAAATCTTGGTGGCAGATTTAGTAGCTTTGGAGGTCCAAGGCCTCAGACTGGAGAACCGCCAGTCTCACTTTTGACAAATCCAGATCTCACTCCGACAGTCTATGATCCAGCTCTTATTGAAACGGATCCATTTCGTGGTGTTGAAAGTGCACTCGCACAATTTGATGTTCAATTGTCAAGTTCACTGACCTGGGAACGACAGCATAGGCCACAGAATGTCGGTGGGGTAGGAAATATAATTTTCCAACAGAATTTCGAAGGTGACACAGGAAACTGGAGAACTGGTTTACAAAAGCGAACAGCAACTGGTGCGACGTTTGGACTCGCGAATGAAACTTTATATGACAACAATAATTCACCGATTCGGCAGACGGGTGTTCCATCGACATGGACAACCAATTATGACTTTTCATTTCAGCAGCCACTCCTTCAAGGTGCAGGCCTCACATATAACCGAATTGCTGGCCCAGATGCGTTTGAGAATCTTTATGGTCGACCCAACTTTCGCGGCGTTTTGCTTGCCCGCGTGAATGCAGATATTTCACTTGCTGATTTTGAAATTGGCGTACGGAATCTCGTTAGTGATACGGAACAGGCGTATTGGGAGCTGTACTTCGCATTTCGGGATTTGGAGGCTCGCAAAATTGGTCGTGACAGTGCTCTTGAGGCGTGGCGACGAGTTCACGCACTCTATGTCGAGCAGTCACGAGGTGGTGAAGCAGACAAAGAAGCTCAGGCGCGAGAGCAATACTTCTTCTTTCGCAGTGAAGTTGAACAGGCACTGAATTCTGTATTTAGTGCTGAAAACAGAATACGCTATATGATGGGAATATCGTCTTCAGATGGTCGACTGATACGTCCTGCTGATGAGCCAACAACGGCTCGTGTAACATTTGATTGGCAGCAATCACTGGTAGAAGCACTTTCTCGTTCAGCCGAACTTCGTCGACAGAAGTGGCGGATTAAACAAAGAGAACTCGAACTTACTGCCGCGAAAAATCTTATTTTGCCTCGACTTGACCTCGTTGGGAGATGGCGATTCTTGGGCATGGGTAATGATCTCCTTGGTGGTAATAATGCATACAATGCGAATGGTGCAGATCCTCTTGATGGAACAAATGCATACGCCACGCTTCTTCATGGAGAGTTTCAAGAATGGCAAGCTGGTGCTCAATTCTTGATGCCACTCGGTTTTCGACGAGAGCTGGCAACGGTACGGCATCATCAACTTCAGCTGGCCAAGACTCGTGCTCAACTTCAGGATGAAGAGCTTGAAGTTTCACATGCACTAGTTGAAGCGATACGAAATATTGATACAAACTTTGCCCTTGCACAGACAAATTTTAACCGACGCGTAGCAGGTGAGCGACAGGTTGAAGCAGTACAGGCTGCATATGATGCCGGTACAACAACCTTTGATCAGTTGCTTGATGCCCAACGAAGAAGAGCTCAGGCAGAAAGTGCCTATTTCCGATCACTCGTTGATTACAATAGATCCATCGCACAGTTCCATTTCCGGAAGGGATCGCTGCTTGAATATAACGGTGTCTTTCTCTCGGAAGGACCATGGCCAGGAAAAGCATACTTTGACGCCCATAGAAGAGCACGTCAGCGAGATGCCAGTCTCTATTTGGACTATGGTCATTCACGCCCAGGAGTATTTAGTCGTGGTCCGATAACACAGAGATTCGATGCTATTGGGGCTGCAGCCAATGCCCAGCAGATGCCTCCACGTGATCCAGCGACTCGTGAATTGCCTGCGGCACTGCCAGGTTTCGATGCTGAAGAACTTCCGACTCCCATGCCGAATGAAACATCATCATTTCCAGCCGCGGCTCGTGGCTTCCCAGGCGAACAAATGAACCTATCGAATTCGTTCCAGATGACAAAGAAGTCAGCGATTGATACGGTGTCACATGTAGAAGATACAAAGCAAATACAACAACAGGCAGCGAATGTCTTTACGACCGGTTGGCAAGAGCCCGTCACTCCTGCAGCGGCTACAATTGAGACTCCGGACTCTGCTGCTGAAACACAGCTGCATTAGTCATGAAAAGTCATTATTCACGATATCTATCTAGAACAATGTGCATAGTATCGATATCGAATCCTTATACAGCTATCACAAACATTAGGGCGCTGCAGCTGGAAACGGCATAAGGGCAGCTTGCCGAGCCTCCTCAAATATTTCTATATTCTTATTTCTGAGTTGTGTCAGCAGTGCAGAACTTTTTTCGAGCGGACACGCTAAGAGATATCCAATAATAGCCGGACGAATAAAAGGATTTTCTGTACCAAGCGTATCCCAGGTTTCAGCGATACTGTCACAGGATTCCCAATCTTGATAGCGAGATAAGTCAACAATGACTTCACGCGAGAGGTGCGGTACAGCGAGTAGGGCACGGGTCATTGAGATGACTTTTTTGCGGGCAATAGTATCAGACGGGTATTCCCAGCAAAATCGTAACGCTTGAAGAAGATGTCGCTGATTGATTGGGCTGGCATCACTTTGAAATAATTTCTGACGCTCCAAGAGTGGTAGCGTCTTTTCTCCTAGAGCGATAAAAAGCCCAGCGATAATCCCATCAAGGCCGGTTTGGAAATCACTCGATGGTTGATTCTCCAAAGCTTCAGTAAGTGCGTTGATGCAAGTTCTTTGTGATTGTTTCGATGATGTGTGAGATAGTACGCCCGCCAAAAGTGCGTAAAAGCCTCGTCGTTGCGGAGGGAGTGCTGGATCAGTTAGACGATCAATGACTAACTTCGGATCGAAAGCACCGACTGAGTTCTGAACCTCTTGAAATGGAGCGAGTGCAAACTCGGCATAAGCATCATTTGAAATAATAGGATTGGAGTATTCGAGCCATCGCGCAAACCACTCCAAACGATTTGTTTTGCTTAAGAAATTGCCTTTCACAGGTGGTGCTTGCAGTACATAGCCAATCAGCATTTCGTCAGCAGGAATCGCGGTCCATCCTGCAACTGGAAGATTAAAAAGCAAAGCAGTTCCAGAAAATGAATCCTCAACGGCAGCTTTGACATCAACAGAAGAATCCAAAGGCATTAGTGTTCTGCCTGTAGGCATGAGAATAATTTTTGAAAGAAGTGAAAATGACTGACGTCGTTGCCCCTGTACGTTAGCCTGTGCCTGTGTCATTGATTCACCAACAGCAGCCTCATTCGATCGCATTATGTGATGTGAAATTGGTGTTTCAACAGGGCCACAAAATGGACAAGCAAAAATTGTTGAGCACAGGAAAGAAAGAAAGAAAATAAAACAGGACGTTATGCAAAGCGAAATTTGAAGAAGCACCCACATCACCACTGATATGATGTTTTTCAGGCGGATCATTGCACGGAATCTCCAGTGAGTGCATATACAGCTAAATGGTTCCCGTCGGGGCCTTTGAGCTCCTTAATCCCAAAGATACCGGTAACGGCTACAGGACGAATAGAAAAATCGGCTGTCCGACCCGGAGCCATTTTGACAACAATACAATCATACAATGCTGCGCCCGGTCCAAAACAGCACTCCATATTGTCACGGACCAATACGAATTGGGTGAGACCAGTTTGTTGGAAACTGGGAAGAATATAACCACGAATCCGAATCCGCTGTCCCTTGAGCGAGACGACGCCCTCTGGGAGCAAAGCTTGGGAAAAGGCTGTGCCGTCATTCATTTCGAAGACAATGTCGTCGAAGGATATCTCACGAATACCTTTTTGATCTACCTTCCATGAGAGCTGCGGGCTGATTGACGGACTCTTCTGGCGACCACTTTTTTCAAAAGGGAGTGACTCTCGCTTCTCTTGATCGCAACCCAAAAGCAGTGATGCGCTAAAGAAAGCAATAAAACATCTAGCGAGGAAATGCTTCCTCAAGGTGATATAAGATGCCACCCTCAATACCATCCTGACCGGCTGTTGGACGAACAGTAAATGTGCCAGCAATTTTCTTCTGACGAGGGCTGAATGAAATACTTCTTTCATCTCGCAGATGAACAAAAACACGATCAGTAATTTTTGGATTACCTCCAAAGCAACAATCTCCTTGATCTCGTACAAGTAAAAATTGACGAATGCCGAGTTGTTTTTTCCCAGGATACATATAGCCTTTGATGAGCACTTTGTGCCCATCAAGAGCGCGAGCTGAGTCCGATATTGACGTTGCCGGTAAACCCGCAGCGGGTTCCAGTAGACCAAAATGGATTCTTTCAAATCCTTCAGGAAGTTCTGTGGTGTATACCCATGTCAAATAGGCAAATCCTCCGACAAAACATACCAAAGAAAAAAAAGTTGCGATCTTCGATATTCGTGAACCAGTCAGAATATCAGGACGTTTGAAAATGTCTTGTAGAGCAACTAAACCTAAGCAAAAACCAACCGCCGGTATAACCAAAAGCCACCAGTCAATAAAAGCAAGCGGTGAGAGAAAAGCGAGCGTTGCGGCAGCAATTGCTGTTCCAGCGAGTGCTTTGTATGAATGATCCTCGTTATTTACAGACGCACGTTTTGTAACTGCTGGAGGATTTTCAAAAAGTCCTTTTTTCATTACTGCTATATCGCAACTGGTGTTTTCTAGCCAGAGGCCTCCGATTTTCCTGACTGGAAAAGATAACGAGATAGGAACGCTACAACTACAACAAGAACGAGCCAGAAAAACCATCGTGCCAAAGCTGGTTTTGACTGCTTGTTTTTTGGTGTGAGCACTGGCGTATCACTTACTTTGGAATCTGCTAATGGCTGTGATCCCGTGCTTATCACTCTGGAGCTATCTGTGATGGCATCGTCGGCAACGACATCAGCTACCTGGACCGGAGACTTTGATAAATCCATAGGTGAGTCTTCTTCGGCAGCTGTTGTGAGACCAGCAAGACCAGCAAGAGTCGCTGCTCTTCGAACAGCCTCGGGATCTATTTCACGAAGTTTTATTAGAGCGACTTCTGCCTCAGGAAGCGGACACGCTTTCATATAGTTCACAATAGGTTCACGTACGAAAATATTTTCTGGTGTTGCGTCAGCATAAATAGTGGTCAGCTTTTTTATGACCGACCAATCTTGCCAGCGGGCGAGATCAGCAATAACGAGGTCAGCTAGTTTGGGTTCATTGAGTAATAAACGCAAGGATTCTAAAACACGTTCGCGCGGAATTGTTTCTGATTCTTCCCCAAGGAACCGAAGAGCCATAACTGCCGCGTAGGTCTCCGTGAAAGGAATTTCTCGAGCACTACGATTAAGAAAAAGTGTATCAATAAGATCAAGGCCTGTCGGCCCAATAAGGACGACATAGCAGGCAATCAGTGCATCTAAACCACTTCGAATATCGGATGAATTCTCGCCGAGGTCTTCCCCAAGAAGAATTTTTTCAATTTTTGTTGCATCAGCGGGTGTTCCACAGATACCCAACATGGTGGCGTATAATCGTCTTCTATTCGACGGAATCTCTGGCGTTTCTATCCAATAAAGAAGTGCCGTTGGGTCCATTCTGTTTTCAAGACCACGTACATCATTGTATGGTGCAATTGCAAATTCATCATACGCATCTCGAGCCAGAACATCATCCTTGTCTTCGAGATATTGTTGAAAAAATGCAAGACGATCGGGACCAGATGCAGGGAGTTGATCTAGTTTTTTGAGATACTCAACCGCACGTTTGTTTATGGCAATTGGATTTGACCAGATGAAGTCAGGTGACTTAATTCCCATAACAAGGTAAAGGCCCCCAGGCGTAGTTGCCTCGAGCATGATTGCATCAATCAGTTTCTCTCCATCGAGAAAACCAGACGAAAGGAGTAGGTCTTCTCCTTTTAGGACATCGAGAACCTCAAATTTCGCCAGGGGTAAAGGTCCTTCAGCATTCAGCCCGAGCGCGGAAGAAGGAGGAGGCTCAATAAGGCGGGCAATAACAGCGACTTCACTTTGGTTGATCTCCTGTGCAAAAGTCAGAGAAACTGCACTACAGAACGGACAGGCAAGTGACAGTTCTATTGCCACAATGAACAATGAACTGATGGCAAGCATCAGTATGGAGATTCGAGTAGGAACGAGGACTGGAATTCGCATATTTTTAGTATATAAGACGCACCGCGATCTTGACGTAAGGATATGAGAATGTGAACATTTCTGCACTTTTAGCCTTAGCCGAGCCAACGGGAGACATCGGTTCGGTAAGCAGCTACAGCCGGCAGTAATGCCGCCAGAATTGCAAGCACAATGAGGAAGGGTACGAGGAGTATTTCAGTCGTTGTGTATGAGAAAAAACCTGTTGAAACACCGGCATTTGTTGCAATCCATGGCCCAATCAGCCCCACGGTACCATGCCCAAGGAGCCATCCGATGATCCCTCCACCAACGGCAAGTAGGATCGCCTCAATGAGTACAGTTGCCAGGACAACGCTGCGACGAGCCCCAAGTGCTCTCATGATTGCCACGTCTCGGCTTCGCTCGAGAGACGAGCCGACCATGCTCACGAGGATACCAATAGCAGACACAATGACAACAAGAGTGGTCACTAAAAGTAGTAGCAACTCAAGAGGTGTAACAAAAAGATCAAGGAGTACTCGAATTTCAGCAATAGGAAGTGCAGCTTGGGCATCGCGTCCCTCGTTAATTGCATTCCGTAGACCCATTGCTGTCAGCTCTGCTGGAAGACCAGGGAGAGCAGCTGTTTCGAGCAGAATGGCGGTCACTTCTCGTTGATTCAACGGTAGAAGCCCGTCACCCGAAAATGTGTCTTTGGCTGCTTGAGGTTCCTGCGTACCGTCAGTGGAATCGATCGGCTTGGCATGTCCATCCTGAAGATAAAATCCTTCCATGTTGACAAAAACACCACGATCAATGGGAGTATCTGTTCTGGCAAGAATCCCAACAATCTGAAATGGATCATGTACTTTGCCATCATCAGCTCCATGTGTTGGTGCAATGTCATCATTGACTTGAAGGTTGAGTGTGCGTGCAACTTGGCTTCCTATAACAGCACTGTAAAGATCCTTGTCATAAAAGTTAGATCCTGCAGAAAACTCAAACCGTTGACCATTTCCGCGACGGAGTCGACCAAAATACGTCGCATTGGTACCAATCACTCGGTGACCTCGATAGTAATCACCCATACATATGGGCACAGCAGTTTGAGTACTCGTTGCCCAAATTCCATCCTTGCCGTCGGGACGTTCACTGGCTGATAAAAATTTCGCGTACGTTGCCCATGAAATATTTTCGATTGGCTTACTGATGAAATACACACTATTGAGCACAAGCTGGAGCGGGCTGCCTTTTGCCCCAACGATCATGTTGTATCCCAAACCAGCACCAGATTCGAAGGCTTGTTTGACCATGCCACCTGTTACCAAGGTCGCCACAACAAGCGCAACACCGAGCGCCATCGACAATGCAGTAAGACCACTGGTGAATGTTCGTTGTCTAATATTGCGCCAAGCGATGCCAAGCAGACTCATCAACACACCCCATTCGTTGTTTTATGAACGGCCACAGCCCGATTGAAGTCTTCCAAGCGGTGCCGTATTGGAAATTGTTCTGCAACCTCGGGGGCATGCGTGACAACAAGAAGAGCAACTTTTTCTTTTTGGCACGTCGTCTGTAAGAGATCAATCACTTGTTGTTGATGAGCAGGATCAATACTTGCAGTTGGTTCATCAGCAAGAAGAACACGTGGCCTGTTGGCAAGTGCCCGAGCGACTGCAACTCGTTGCTGTTGGCCAATACTTAAGGCAGCTGGTTTATGGTGGAGTCGATCAGCGAGACCAACGGATTCAAGGAGTGATTCTGCATGATCTTTGTCAGCAACAGCCGATCCAAAGCTCATTGCAACGAGCACATTCTCAAGGGCAGTGAATCCTGGTAGTAAATTAAATTGTTGAAAAATGAGACCAATTCGATCCGCTCGAAGTCGATCTCGTTGTGACTCAGCGAGTTTTACGATGTCGAGTCCACTAATCAGAACGTGCCCGCTGTCAGGACGTGAAATGCCGGACACTACATTTAAAAGTGTTGATTTACCAGATCCACTCTGGCCTTCAAGTGCGACGAGTTCACCTGCATCGATTTGGAAAAAAGGTATATCAAGAATGAGCAGAGGATCACCACCTGGTACAACAAAAGATTTCTTGATGTCTTGCAGTTCAAGAACAACGGGCGGTTCATCTGTATTTGTGGTAGTTGACGGTGTGTGTTTCATGACCAAAGAATCGCCGGAAGAGGACGTGATGTCAAAAGGAATTTTTCTGAGAAACCATTCTTCTAAAAACTACCGGTTCTGGAAACTCTTGGAGGACAGGATAGACGAACACGTTAATTTCACAAGAATTTGTTAGTAGAGACTTTTGAATTGTGTCGTGGTGCGACAAAACCTGTGGGTGATTGAGTAGGACTTGGTGCGCGTGTATAGTTTCGCCGGAGAAAGTCCCCGGCGGTCGTGCCCGAAGGCACTTTAAAACCTGCTGTTCTGACAACTCATTAAAGGAGTTTTGCCGTGTCCATTCGTGTTGGCATTAATGGTTTTGGTCGTATCGGACGTCTTACATTTCGCGCAATTCATGAAAAATTTGGCCTCGATGGTGACGTGCAGGTCGTTGCCCTCAATGACCTGACAGACGCCAAGACGAACGCTCATCTTTTGGAGTTCGATTCAAATTACGGCCCATTCAAGGGAACTGTTGCAACTGATGGGAATGACCTCGTTGTGGATGGCCGGACTATCAAGGTGTTTGCAGAGCGTGATCCAGGAGCCATTCCATGGGGATCAGAAAAAGTTGATATTGTTGTTGAGAGTACCGGATTTTTCACAGATGCAACCAAGGCGGTTGCTCATAAGCGAGACAGTGTGAAAAAAGTGGTAATTTCAGCACCAGCAAAAAATGAAGATCTTACAATTGTGCTTGGTGTCAACGATAACATGTATGATCCATCGAAGCATCATGTGATATCAAACGCATCTTGCACTACGAATGGACTAGCGCCCGTAGCAAAAGTACTTCATGAGACGTTTGGTATTGATCGGGGCTTGCTCACGACTGTTCATGCCTACACAGCTTCTCAGAAAACTGTCGACACAGCTGCTGGGAATCTTCGAGATGCCAGGGCTGCGGCGCTCAACATTGTTCCAGCGGGAACGGGAGCTGCAAAGGCAGTCGGCCTCGTGATACCTGAATTACAAGGCAAGTTTACCGGCATGGCGTTTCGAGTCCCGGTTCCAACTGTGAGTGTTGTTGACTTCACAGCGATCCTCAATAAAGAGGCATCACCGGAAGCAATCAATGCTGCCGTGAAAACAGCAGCAGAAGGTCCACTTAAGGGCATCCTCAGGTATTCTGATCAACTGTTAGTTTCGACAGATTTGCGAGGGGATCAGCACAGCTCTATTTTCTCTGCGGTCGATACTATCGGCCTCGGAAATCTCATCAAGGTTGTGAGTTGGTATGACAACGAGTGGGGTTATTCGAACCGTATTGCTGACCTGCTTCGGTTCCTTGAATCAAAGGGCCTGTGATCCACAAGCCTAGGTGAGATAGAACAATAAAAGCGGCCGGCCACATTCAATGGGGCCGGCCGCTTTTATTGGGACTAATGTGATGCAGATTCAAGTTTGGCAATAGCCTCAGTTTGAATTATTGTGCCATCGAATTGTGTCAATTGGACTTCGACTCGTATTGGAGTTGCTACTGGTGCTTCAGTCGGCCATGGGAGTACGAAATGAAGCCCACGTGCTCTTGAGGTACGTCTAAAGTGCTGGTGTGCTTTGGCTGCCGGAATTGTCCATACTGCAAACTGACGTCCTAAATCAGCCTGTTGAGCCTTTGCTGTCGGTTCATAAGCAGTAATGAAAATGTCACCGGCCGTCGTAACGAGACGTTCATCAGCATCACGTGGTTCAATGACAAGTGTGACGCCCTCAGGAGCGCCATCACCATTCGAGTCATAACACTTTGTCTTTTCATGGTTAATGACCAGATGTGTAAGATCTGATTGGTGTCCAACACTTTCAGCGAAAGAAAGTTGGCGAATTGGTCGAGTGGCACCTTTCTCACCGGAATCCTGAGGCAACGGTGGAACACCTTCAAGGGAAGGAGGTGTCAGTTCACTGGTGGGGCTAGGAAGACTATCTGAGTTCTTCTGGCCACCAAAAGTAGATTGTGGATCTGCTCCAAAAACGGGACCAGTGGTATCCGTGCTATCACCACCGTCAAAACCCGGTACATCTACTTGCGGGGGTACAAGCAGTGGTTGTGTTGGTGTCGGGGACGGCACCTTCTTCATTGAGTTTGGAGAAGTGTCAACGATTCCAAGTTGTTTTCGCAGTGAAGTGTTTTCACCCTCCAGTGTGTCAAGTTCATAGTACTGCGTTTGTAACTTATCTTGGAGGCAATAGATTTGATCTTCTTGTAGCCGTAATTCTCGCTCTAGAAGTTGATGGTGCACATCACTTTTACAGCCACCAATAAATAATGGCAGACAAATGATCAGTAGCACATAACACAGTCCATGTGTCACCCACTGGAAAAAAGTTTTTTTCATGACGCGCCTCCTTGCGCCCCACGTTTTGATGCAGGCAATTAGCCCGTGGAAATTTGTTCGATCACCTCATCGATGAGATGATATTCACATGCTTCATCCGCAGACATAAATCGATCACGATCAGTATCAGCTTCAATTTTTTCGAGCGGTTGCCCGGTGTGTTTCAGTAAAATATTATTCAGCTTACTCTTTATATTACGAAATTCATTAGCATGAATCATGATCTCTTCTGCAGTGCCTTCCATGCCGGCGAGTGGTTGATGAATCATGATTCGAGCGTTTGGTAGAGCCCGCCTTTTCCCAGTCGTTCCAGCAGTCAGGAGCAGGGCGCCCATGGATGCAGCTTGTCCAATGCAATATGTTGCAACGTCACAACTCACGAATTGCATCGTGTCGTAGATTGCGAGTCCGGCAGTAACGCTTCCTCCCGGTGAATTAATATAGAGATGAATGTCACTCTTTGGATCGTCAGTTTGAAGAAAGAGCATCTGGGCGACAATGGCATTTGCCATCTCATCATTGACCTGAGAGCCAAGGAATATAATTCGGTCCTTCAGCAGCCGGCTGTAAATGTCCATCGCCCGCTCTTCACGGCCACTTTTTTCAACAACATAAGGGATCAGGGGCATTTAAATGATTCCGGTTATTCAGGAAGAAGATAAAGAGAGGAAAAGATACTCAGTCAACGTCTTTTTCTTCTTCTACAGGGGGTTTAGTGAGAATGTCATCGACGAGACCATAGTCTTTGGCCTCTGTCGCCGTGAGATACCTATCTCGATCTGTATCTTGAGCGATTCGTTCAATTGGCTGTCCAGTATGAGATGCAAGAATTTCATTCAATACTGTACGTGTTTTAATAATTTCATCGGCCTGAATTTCAATGTCACTTACCTGTCCGCCAACTTGGCCGTAGGGTTGGTGAATCATCACTTTGGCATGAGGCAGGGAGAATCGCTTGCCCACGGCTCCTCCAGCGAGAAGCACCGCACCGCCACTGGCTGCAAGACCAACGCAGTACGTAGATACAGAACAGGAAAGAATCTGCATTGTGTCATAAATTGCCATTGTTGCCGTGACACTACCACCAGGTGAATTGATATAAAAATGAATATCTTTGCGACGGTTTTCACTCTGTAGATAGAGTAATTTCATGACAAGTTCATTCGCGTTCCCGTCATAAATCTCTCCCTGCAAAAGAATAATTCTATTTTCTAGCAGGAGGTCACCAAGAGTCATCTGCCGCTGTCGCTGATAGTCTCGATATGCATTGGCAGCACTTGGATTAATTGGACCATTGGATGATGATGAGGGAAACCTTGGGGCAGGCATGAGCAACTTTCAGAAGTGCGTATGAGTGAATCAAGAAAAATAAAATAAAGCAATCATCAAGGAGTATCTTCACGGGCAACCGGTGTGGTTGGAATTTCATCTTCACCAGCAGCGACACCACAAACGGCATGATCTATTGCTTCAGCGTCAGGTTTCGGAAATTCAAAAGGTGTATCTTTAAATTTTGCCTGCGACGTTACTAAATCAATAGTTTTTCGTTCGATAATTTGATTACGCAGCACATCCATAAGGCCTTTTCGTTCAAGGCTGGCACGAACACGTCGGGGTGATTCACCTGATTGGGCAGCAATCGCTTTAATCTCTTCTTCATAGTCAGTGGCCGAGTCAGAGACATTTTCAGATTCTGCGATTTTTTCCAAAATAAAATGTTCTTTAAGCGATCGTGCGGTACTGGCCATTACAGACTGACGAAGTTCATTAACGTATCGACGGATTGAGTCATCATCGAAGCCACTACGGCGTAGTTCTAAAATTGACCGTTCAAGTTCACGTTGGCTTTGACGACGCAATAATTCAGGGGGAAGGTCCCAACTTGCCGAAGCGGTTAATGAAGCCGAAACCTGTTGCCGAACCTGTTTTCTTTGGTGCCACTCAAGCTGGTTTTGAAGTTGTTTCCGAATTGCTTCGCGAAGATCATCAGCTGACTTGAAATCACCTAAATCCGTAAGTAGCGAGGAAGTTATTTCTGGCATTTCAAACCGCTTCACATCAAGAAGCTCAATCGCCAGTGTAGCTTTTTTTCCACGAAGTTCATCGACAGCAGCTTCTTCTGAAATAGATACTTCAGCCGTGACAGTCTGTCCCGGATTTAATTTTGCGACGAGTTTGTCAAAGCCTTCTAGTTCTGCATCAGCAAGAGAAAGTTTTGGCCGGACGACGATTTCCATTTCCTCTGCATGAGATAGCACATTATTGTCACCATCGGTGCATTTTAAATTTGCAACAATAAGATCCCCTACTTTAGGTGAACCTTTTGCTGGAACCAGTCGCCCTCGCTCTCGCAGTAGATTTGCTTTTGCTTCTTCGACGTCAGCATCCGAGATTTCACGCATCGGCCTTTCAATAGCAAGCCCTTTCCATTCGGGCATTTCGAATTCTGGGCGGACTTCGATTGAAAATTCAAAAGTCATTGGTCCATCATCCGGCAAGATAACAGCGGCGACATCCAGATCAGGTTCACTGATCGGCGCAAGATTTTCTTGTTCGTTGACGCGGGCGAGTGCATCATTCAGTAATTTTGAGCGAATTTGATCATTTAATTCTGACTTGAATTTACTACCGACCAGTTTACGAGGCGCTCTTCCTGGACGAAACCCAGGCAACAGTGCAGTTGGCATGAGGTCACCAACTGCTTCCTCGTAATACCGGTCAATTTCTTCTCGAGGGACAGAAACCTTTACTTTTCTCTGGCACGTCGAAGTTTCTTCTACATTGACGTTGATTTTGAGTATCTGTGGTTCGTCAAGGGCTGTTGAATCGTCTGACATCGTTGTCCTGTGAAAAATAGTGTGGGAGAAAAATACTTTATTGGTGGTTGAGAAGAATCTGGATCAACACTTAGCAAGCCTTCGAAAGTTCACCGGAACTCCCAATGACTATACAAAGGAGAGCGGGTGATGGGATTCGAACCCACGACAACCACGTTGGCAACGTGGTGCTCTACCAACTGAGCTACACCCGCATGCTATTATTTTCGAAAATAAGTGGTATCAATGAGGACCACTAACTCCCGAAAACCCCGTGATTATAGGATATTGAGGGCCTGTCGCAAGGTCATACCTCACGAACTTCACGTGATTTCTCGACAATCCCAAAACTCAGCGGAGGCATTTGGAAAATTGGGCTCAGAAGTGATAATTAAAGTGTTTTGGCACCTCTTCTGAGGAAACTCCTGCGGTTGGCGGTACCATTAAACCCCAGTACACATCGAAACCCCACGTTTATGTCAAATTCTGATCCCGCCTGGGTTCCACCTCGGATTGTCAAATGAAGTTGCAACTGGTGTTTAAAACAGCGAAGTCCAAAGGGAAGAAGTCTCGGATATACGATGTGGACTTACCCGTTGTGATTGGGCGAGGACAGCGGGCGTCATTTCGAATTCCTCATGGACAAATTAGTCGTTGCCATTGTGAACTTCTTGAATTCCAGGGGTCAGTCTTCATCCGTGACCTTGGTTCAACGAATGGGACAATGATAAAGAGCACAATGTTGCCTAGTAAAACAAAAGTTCCTGTTCCTTCTGGAAGCGTGATTAAATTAGGAGAGCTTGCTTTTCGAGTCCAGTATGCTTCAACAACAGACGTTTCAAAAAAAGCGTTAGAAGACTCATTTGAGGAAGCAATCGATTTTCTAGAAGCCGAACCAGAAGGAGAAACAGTTGAGGCATTTGCTGAAGCAGTTGGAGATTCAAGTGAAGACAAGCTGCTTGAGGTGGAATCAATCGACGATGATCTCTTTTTAGATGCAAGTGAAGAACTTGATGTTGAGAACGATGATTCGCTGAAAGACAAAAGTGCCACTCAGGAATCTTCTGAGGGTTTATCAGATGATGATATTGATGATTTCTTAAGTGATATTTGAATATAAAATTTGTTCAATTCACGAGAGAAAATTTAAGTGAAATAGAAACCCGTTTAAACTTTTTTGGATCTTTAATTCCATGCAAGATCAAAATAAGAGACCGCGAGCTCTTACGATTCGTGACTTAGTGCAGGCCAAGCAAGATAATCGACCAATCAGTATGGTCACTGCTTATGATTGGTGGTCGGGGTGTCTTGTAGATTCAGCAGGCGTTGACTGTGTTCTCGTCGGAGATAGTCTTGCCATGGTGATAGCAGGCAAGCCAACAACTCTTTCCGCCACAATTGAACAGATGATCTATCATGGAGAAATTGTCTCACGGGCAGTTCAACGTGCCATTGTGTTTGTTGATTTGCCATTTCCTTTGCAGCATTTGGGTGTCGATAAAGCAATTGAATCAGCTGCTAGAATTCTGCAGGAAACGGGCTGCCAAGCGATCAAGTTGGAGGGGACATCGGGTCAACGAGATGTCATAGCCGGAATTGTTGAGGCGGGTATTCCAGTGATGGCACATGTTGGGCTTAGGCCACAAGCGGTGCATCAACTTGGAGGATATCGAATTCAGAGAGACAGAAATCAACTTCTTGCTGACGCTACAGCAGCAGCGTCAGCAGGAGCATGTGGTGTTGTGTTGGAATGTGTTCCCTCAGAAATAGCAACTGAAATAACAGCGGCTATTTCCATACCTACTATTGGTATTGGCGCTGGCCCCAATTGTGACGGTCAGGTTCTTGTCCTGCACGACTTAATCGGACTTTCAGTGGACCGAATCCCTCGTTTCGTAAGAAGTTATGCTGATACGAAGGGAACGGTTCTAGATGCCGTCACTTCTTGGCGACAGGATGTTGAAGCAAAGACATTTCCCTCAGAATCAGAAACCTTAGCGTAACAATATTGATTTTTATATCTTGTCGAAGTAGGAATCGATCGATAGCTTTGCCTAGGGCAACACAACCTCATCTGAAATGATCACAGGTTTACTTGCACGAATAGTCTGCGGTGAACTGACTGTTGTTGGCATCATGGTTGAAGGCATCATGCTACTTCCACCAACTGGAACTCCCCCACCGCAGGTATTGCACGGACTTACGGATGCACATGGTTGGCATCCTGGGGCACTACAAGGTTGCATTGTGGCAGGAGCAGCGGCTCGAGGAGGAATTGCACCGTTCGGTGTGAAACCAGGAGGCAGATGACCGAAACATTTCTCGTACTTCCGGACTTCAAATTTTATGTACCGTTCTGAAAGGCTTTTGCAGCCAGTAAACCCTGCGGCGGCCAGCACAACTGGCACACACGCAATGGCTTTATAGATCCACGACGTCCTGTGCATTGATCCTTACTCCCTGTGGCAAGGCGGACCAGTGAGGACCGCCATTTTGTGGATTGACTGGCCCTCAGCATTTCTGAGAAGCCTAGCAACCCTACACCACACCACGGACGGGGCAAGGAAAGTACATATAATTTTTTGTAAATCGCGGGCCATGCTTTTACTGCCCGCATTATTTAACCTTTTCGATGACGAATTTTCGCCCGCATTCGTCGTTTTTTCTGCCCGAGTTTTCGGCGCCCTTTACCTGACTTCTTTACTCCCATTAACTAGTCTCCATTGAATCTTTTGGAATGTTCGTTATTTTCCCTACCATTCTGCCGGGACATGTAGCCGCGGCTGAAATCGTATTAGAATGTACAAAGCGGCTATTGCAAGGTTTGACTCAGTATTCCGTCGCTCGTTGGCCCCGGTTTTCACGCAACCATGATCACCTTCTTCCCAACTTATGCCCAGTGGATTGAGACCACAGGTGTCTGGCGGGCACGCATACACGGTATGGTAACCCGTCCACTACCAGCAGCTAGCCGTCGGCGAACGGTAGCGTATGCGGTGGTGAAAAGACTTTTAAAAATGGATGAGGAGCAATTTCTCTCACCAGTTTTCCAGGCCCGCTCTGAGGCATTTTTGCTTCAGCGTATTGCAGGGCAGTCTGTTCGAATCAAGGTTGGATCAAAAGTCATTGATGTTGGTGTTTCCAATCGTACTGGCCACTTCGAAATGAGCTTCAACCTCGATGTACACACTGTATTGGAAAATTCAGTTCAAACACCCTACGGCCCAAAACTCTATTTTGAATCAGTGGATGCAGATAACGAGTTCAGGTCCGCGAAGGCAAGCGGCTATATTCAACTGATTGATCCAAATGGAATTTCAGTAATTTCTGATATCGACGATACGGTGAAAATTACAAATGTAGCAGATCGACGAGAACTTTTAGCCAACACACTTTTAAGAGAATTTGTTGCAGTTCCGGATATGGTGGATCTTTACAAAATGTGGTCATTGTCTGGAGTGATATTTCACTATGTTTCAGCAAGCCCTTGGCAACTGACAAGACCTCTTAGTGAGTTCTTTTTAAACTCAGGATTACCAGACGGGTCGATGCATCTAAAGCTATTCCGTCTCAAAGACTCAACTCCACTTGGGAGAATGCGTTCATCAAAAAAATCAAAGCAAGATGTGATTCACGAAATACTAGATCATTTTCCAAATCGAAAATTTATATTGGTTGGTGATTCTGGAGAGCGAGATCCCGATGTCTATGCAAAAGTAGCTCAGCACCGCGCAGCTCAGATAGCAGGTGTTGCGATTCGCCGGGTATCCAGTAGAAGGTCAAAACAAAAGCTTGAGTCGAGTTTTAAACTGCTCTCACAAGCTGTACCAGATGATAAGTTTCGGCTGTTTACCGCAGCAGAAGAAATACAGGACCTGCTGCCTACGGAAAAGACAGTTTAGGCATTGCTTTCGAAAGCGTTCTGAAAATGCTCAATAATTGGCTGGTTCTTGGCTCGCCACAACCACCAGGTTTTTCGATGTGATTCGGACTTTACGAAGAGAACAGTAACGACATCTATTCGATAAGAACAATTCTTCATCCGGTGTTGCTTTATATACGCATTCGCCAAGGATATAATCCGGCGTTTCTTTCGCAGATCAATCGTTTCGACCGGGTGTCCGTGCTTGGTGCTTGTTCTAGAACGAACTTCCACGAAGACGACTGTACGATTATCAAGAGCGATAATATCAATATCACCATTCAGAATACGTACACGGTGATCAATAATTTTGTACCCACGTTGGCGAAGGAAACTGGCAGCTTCTTTTTCACCCTGTAAGCCAATTTGTTTTCGAGCGTCCACAGAGGACCTCTAAGCAAGTTTCAATCCACTGGCGTCATGAGTTTGCAGGAATGTCGGTACGACGTTCACGGAGGCGTACAGCTTTTCCAACTCGATCTCGCAAATAGTACAATTTCGCTCGCCGCGTGATACCAGAACGTTTCACAATGATCTTTGCTATTTTGGGAGAGTGAACTGGAAATTTTCGTTCAACACCCTCACCGGAAACGATTCGACGGACAGTAAACATTTCGCGACTACCCGAACCATTGCGTGCAATGACAACGCCATTGAAGATCTGAGTCCGTTCTTTATTACCTTCAAGAATACGATTGTGAACATCTACTGTATCACCAATTTCAAATGGATCTGCTTCTGTCTTGAGGCTCTTTGACTCGACATAATCAAGGATTTGCTGACTCATTTTCGATCTCCTAGAAAATTTTTAGGCTAATGTACGTTAATTATCTTGGCAGTAATATGTTTGTTTTTGTGTTGCAGTGACGGCTTGCATTTTACGCCAATCAGCGATGCGTTGATGGTCACCTGATAATAAAACCTCAGGTACTTGGAGACCACGAAATTCGCGGGGGCGCGTGTATTGTGGCCCTTCAATGAGGCGGTCCGTTCCTGAGAACGAATCATCTACAGCACTGAGTGAATCACCGAGGACACCGGGTATTAGCCTAGCAACAGCGTCAATAATCACCATAGCAGCCACTTCACCACCCGAAAGGACATAGTTTCCGACTGAAATGAGCTCTGGCTTGAGGGTGTCACAAATGCGTTGATCAAAGCCCTCATACCGACCGCAGAGCAAAATGATACGCCGTCGTGTAGCAAATTCTTCGAGAATCTGTTGAGTCAGTGGTTGGCCGGACGGCGTGAGCATCGCAATGCTAGTCGAGGGAACAGCCGTTTCAGAGCAATCTTTTTTGGTTAAAAGCGACTCAACACACTCAACAACTGGACCAGGCATAAGCAGCATTCCGGGACCCCCACCGTAGGGACGATCATCTACCTGCCGATGCGTACCAACTGCAAAATCTCGAATATTACTAAGGCGGATATCAAGCAACCCAGCCTTCTGCGCAGTACCTAAGAGGCTTCCGTCAAGAAAGCTCTGAAACATTTCAGGGAATAGTGTAACGACATCGATCCGCATAGTACGTTCCGCATGCGCCTCACTCTTTGGACTCTTCAGTTTTTTCTTTACTGTCTGAAGATGTAGTATCCGCTGGTGCTTCTGCTGACACGGGCTCACCAGCAGGTGACTCTTGGGCATCAGTATTTACGGCATTTTCTGTAACCGTATCAGTAGAGGCTTCACTGGCAGGGGCTTCGCTGGCAGGAGCTTCGCTGGCAGACTCATTTGATGGACTAGAATCTGCTGCTGGCTCTTCTTCTTTCGAAGCCATTACAGGCTCACCCGCCTCGGGTACAAGCCGGGGCATAGATAATCGAGACCGAGCATTTTCCATGTCTTTTAGGTGAGTGCCATTGGTTCCAAACTTCTTTATAAGCACACGTACCTTGTCGCTCGGTTGTGCTCCGACGCTGAGCCAGTAATCGACTCTCTCTGCCTTGAGCGTACAACGGGCATTGGTATCCGGCACACTCGGATCGTAGCTGCCAAGTTCTTCAATAACTCGACCATCGCGGGGAGTCCGTCGGTCGGTTGCACAAATTCTGTAAAACGGACGGTGAGTCCGTCCCATTCGTTTCATACGAATTACCACTGCCACGGTTTCAATGCTCCAAATTCTGAATTGGTTGATACTCAATTTCACATACGGTTACCAATAATGGCGATGTTCGGATGTGAGCAGTCGCAGACGCGACGAGCCTTCTAAGGTACACCACAACGGGTTGTAAAAAAGGTGTAGTGGACTTTTTTCGCGTTACGGCATGAATTGTGATGGAAATTCAGAAGACCTCGATTCGGGCAGAAAATTAGCTACGAGTTTCTCGTTTGCGGCGACGAGCCTCTTTTTCCCGCTGTTTTTTGATTTTTCGCCGTTGCTCTGCTGTTAATCGCTTGCCGGTATCACCTTTCGGTCGCCCAAGTCTGCCTGACGGATCACCCATCGCAGACTGCATTTTCTGTACCTCGCGCATTCGATCCTTCATGCCGAGGCCTGCCATCCCTTTCATCATGGAAGCCATTCCATCGAATTGTTTGACGAGGTCATTCACTTCTTGGGGCTGGACTCCGGCTCCGGCCGCAATCCGTCTTCTTCGTGTTTGGTCGACAACGTGTGAGGGATTACGTTTCTCTTCGGGCGTCATGGAGTCGATGATGCCAAACAGACGATTAACGTCTTTTTCAAGGTCGGCACCCGCCAACATGTCCTGCATTCCCCCCATCCCGGGAATCATACCAATCACTTTGCCAAGTGGGCCCAGTCGCCGGGTCTGGAGCATCATCTTTTTGAAATCTTCAAGTGTAAATTCACCTGACTTGAGGCGATCTTCTTGTCGCTGCATCTCATCTTGGTCAAATTTTCGATGAGCTTCTTCAACAAGACTTACGACGTCACCCATGCCAAGAATTCGACCTGCCAGTCGGTCCGGGTGAAACTCTTCGAGGGCATCAACTCCCTCACCCGTACCCATAAACTTTATCGGCACGCCCGTGACACTTTTCACTGAAAGCGCGGCACCACCCCGTGCGTCACCATCAAGTTTGGTCATGATGACGCCATCAATTTCCAATGCCTCATTGAAAGCTTTTGCGCTTAAAACAGCATCTTGCCCAGTCATTGCGTCAACAACCAAGAACACTTGATCTGGTGAAACTGTTCGATCGATTCGTGACAATTCGGCCATCAACTCTTCATCAATAGAAAGTCGGCCAGCCGTGTCAAGAATCACAACATCGGTACCATCCTTTTTTGCTTTTTTTACACCAGCATTACAAACGGCAACCGGGTCAGATTGATTGTGAGGTGTATGTACTGGTATGCCAAGTTGCTCGCCGAGTACTGAAAGCTGCTCAATGGCTGCAGGTCGCTGCAGGTCAGCGGCAACAAGCATGACGCTTTGTCCTTGTTCTTTCAGACGACGAGCAAGTTTGCCACATGTCGTCGTTTTTCCAGATCCCTGAAGACCACACAGCATGAGAATGGTGGTGTCATCTGATCGAAAAGGAATCTCATGGTTGACTGGCCCCATCAGGTTGACCAGTTCACGATGCACGACGCCAATGAGTTGTTGGGCGGGATCAAGAGCATCGAGCACCTTTGATCCGATTGCATCTGCAGAAACACGATCAAGAAATTCTTCGACAACGTCGTAGGCGACATCTGCCTCTAGAAGCGCTGTTCGAACGTCACCGAGACTCTCGCGCATATTGGATTCAGTAAGTTTTCCTCTACCACGGAGCGAGTTGATGGCAGAAGTCAACGAATTGGAGAGATTGTCAAACATGACAATTAGTATAGCTATGGATACCAATAAAAATGAATTGGCTCAAAGAAACCGACCCTAAGACAGCTCCACACGACGATGAACCGCTCGTATCAGGAGCGAACACCCATCGTGTCGCAATACCCGATGCGTGGCCGGCAAGAGCGGTTCATCGT
>JABAAH010000030.1 GCA_014238855.1 Planctomycetota bacterium | reverse complement strand
CATCACCCATTTCTTTTGGGTGAAGTAAGTCCGGCATTATTTCTTTGGTAAGTTCACCATCTTTAGTCAAAAACTTATCGTTGATGTTTAGAAAGACAATTTTCCCCCCATCAGCAATTTTATGAATGAGACTATTTGTTTTGTCATTGTTTACTCGCTTTGAATCATCAACTGTGGCTCCCCGTGGAAATATTCCAAGCAAAAGAATTTTTGTCTGAGGAGATTTTTTCTGGATTGTATAAACAATCTTTTCGATTCCAGCAGCGATTGCTTCTGGGGGTTGCATGTCATGGCCAGTGTTGTTTGTTCCGATCATGATGACAGCTACGCGTGGTTTATACCCATCAAACTCACCATGTTCGAGTCGCCAAAGAACATGCTCAGTGCGGTCGCCACCAAATCCGAGATTGATAGCTTTTCTGGCACCATAATATTTATCCCAAGTTGATTTTCCATTTCGTTCCCAGCCGTGTGTTATTGAATCTCCAAGAAAGACGAGCTCCCAGCCGCCTTGTTGTGCAAGCACAAGTTTTTCCTCATGGCGATCTTTCCACCAGGGTCCTCGTCCCTTATTATTCTCGTCCATTCGGTGAGCAGGGGTGGTCGTTATTTGAACGGCGTCTTCAACGATCGCCTCACTGGCGAAGAGTGAAACGGTTGTGAAGAGAACGAGGGCTATAGACAAAAAAGAGCGTAATGAAGTCATTGCTTGACCCTAGAAGAAAAAAACGATGCTTTCAGAGATGAATTTAGAAATAGACAAGGTACTTAGTTTAGACAAGAAGTAGTCAGAATAGACAAGAAGTACTCAAGGATATCGCATGAGGTTCGATATGGCAAAATACGGATTTGTAATGAAATTGTGATGCTCGGGAGGCAGTTTAGTAGAAGTCTGTATCTGCGTAGGCTGGGTGTATTTCCAAGAGTCTTCTTTGCGGTTGGGATGAATTCATCTAAGATTGAGACGTCTTTGAAATGGCCAGACTTTGGGTTGAGAGATCATTTGAGCAGGACATCTGGTCGTCTTGCTGGCCATTGGTATTTTTAAAAGTGGTTGATAACAATGAGGACAGAACATTGGATCGGCTATTAGTAGTTGCGTTTTATAAGTTTGTAAGGCTTGACGACCTTATTTCACTGCAATCTAAAATAGAGTCATGGTGCCGAAGTAATAGTGTTTTTGGCAATGTGCTACTCGCCAGTGAGGGAATTAATTCGACCCTTGCCGGACCTCAGGAGGGTGTGCTACGAGTTCTTGAAATGGTCCGTCAAGATGCTCATTTTTCAGACATTCATTGGAAAGAGTCGTTTGCTACGGAACAGCCATTTCATAAGTTGCGTGTCCGACTGAAGAAAGAAATTGTGACAATGGGCGTGCCAGACATTGATCCAAATCAACTTGTTGGGACGTACATAAAACCAGCAGACTGGAATGCACTCATCAGTGACCCAGATGTTATCGTGATTGACGCCCGCAACCATTATGAAACAGAGATTGGTACATTTCAGGGTGCCTTGGAACCGGGGATTGACTCATTTCGCGAGCTTCCGTCATGGCTGGAAAAAAAAGTTGATGTTGATGGAGAGCCACGGGTTGCAATGTTCTGTACCGGTGGAATCAGATGTGAAAAATCAACGGCATTTCTAAAACAAGCTGGCGTAAAGGAGGTCTATCACCTTGAGGGAGGCATTCTGAAGTATCTTGAAGAAGTTCCTGAAGATGAAAGTCTCTGGGAAGGCGAATGCTTTGTTTTTGATCAGCGTGTAGCCGTGGGGCATGGTCTTGATGTAGCAGATTACCAACTCTGTCGAGGATGTCGCTTTCCACTAAGTGTGTCTGATAAGCAGTCAGAGTTTTTCCGAGAGGGAGTGAGTTGTCTGCGGTGCTTTGATCAGACGTCTCGTGAACAAAAGTTACGGTTTGCTGAGCGACAGAAGCAGTTTGAGCTTGCACAATCACGCGGGGAATCTTTTAAGCTGTCTAGGTAATCTGTTCCTGCTTAGCCGAGATCAAAGCCCGAAGCCTTTAAAGAATTTTAAAGCCTTTACGCTCGCATCGAGATAAGAAGAATTGTCTTTTGTGCACTAAAGTTTTTCTCCAATGAGCAGATCGTGTGATTAGGCCGTGATTGTTCTGATAACCTCATTATTGAATCGACCTCTCTAGTCTTTGCAAGTCTCAATTGCAGAATATTGAACAACTTAGCGACACCAGTCACTCATTTATTATCTTTGGTAGAAAAATTTAAAAAAGATTTGACTAGCGTAAGAAGTAACGTTTATGAGGTTGAGTATCAGAGGAGGGGAAAGTAGCCATAGGTTTTTGCTACAACATCAGATGCGTCAATCTTTCATATTTCTAAACAACAAATTTACTCCGGCACGTTTATGTTGGCCGGTTGCACCATTGGTTGACACATGAAGTCGATAGGCATTGGTTTTTACCAATTTCTTAAAATCGCTACTTCACTGGAAAAAAACGTGCGAAGCGAAGCTTTAGTTGGCTAAAATTTGTTTCAAGTCAGCAGCAACGTCTTTTCAGAGCCGTAGTGGCGATTGAGCAATTATTTTCTCTCGTTGCTGGCGATACTTGTCATCCAAGATGGCTCTTTTTATTGCTTGCGACCACTCATCAATATTGTTTGGTTCAATATAGTCGACGAGATTTCCGCATACTTCCGGTAACGAAGAGGACGAAGAAACAATACTAAATTTTCCAAACCATGCAGCCTCTCCAATGGGCAGCCCCCAGCCTTCAACAAGACTTGGGGTTACGGAAAAGAGGCACTGCTTATAAAGTTCTGCTAGGTCGTCATCTGTCACTTGTTTCGCAACAGTCACCTTGTGTTGCAGCACGGTGTCAGATTGTAAACGCTCCTGGAAAGGCAGTATCTTCCAGCCATATTTTCCAGCAAAAACAAGTTGGGGCGTTTTGTCTCCAAGCTCTTTTTGAAGTTGTTGCCAAACTGCAAGAAGCATTGCACCATTCTTGCGTACCTCGATAGTCCCAACGCAGAGAACAAATGGCTTTGAGATTTTTTTAACGATCGGTGAATCAGAGGATTGGTTAGAAGTTTCATTTCGATCATAACCCACGAATTCATGTGCCAGCGGCCAAGTTACGGTGGGTATATCACTTCCAGTTTCAGCAAGGTACTTTTGGAGATCGATTCTGACTGCTTCAGAGATGCAAATGTATTGAGATACAAATGATCGTGAACGATATAAGAAAATTGAAAACTTCTTCGCTAAACTATCAATAGAGTATTCAGGATAACGATAGGGAATAAGGTCATACATGACCTGCGATACTTTTCCCCCACAGAGAAAGTGTTGTTTTGCGAGGGTTTCAACTGTAGAAACATTCCAGTTGGTTCCAATCAACACAACATGATCATGTTTATGAAGCTTTCTGTGAGGCCATGTTTGGATTGTTGTTATTTGAGAATCGTTTTGTTTTGACAGCGGAACCAAGTTCATTTGTGCTCTTGCATAATCAGGTCGCAGCCTTCTAAGAATCAGAAGTTTTACTTTTCGTAACACACGTTTAAGTGATTTTTTTTTATAATTGGCTAAATCGTCATAGAGTTCTCGTGAGGAGAATGCAGTATTTGGATTTTCAAGACCGAGTCGGACGAGTATTCGTTGGGCATTATATTTTTTATCAATAAACAGATCCTGGGCTCTGCAGATCCGAACCCTGCGGAATCTACCGATGTCATAGGCGCACAGTATCTCTTGCTGCTGGGTTTGAGCAGCAAGATGTTGAAGAACACGAATCTGTACTCGCTGGATACCAGAGACAGTACTATTCTTTTTTGCGTGCTTTAACAAATCGGTTAAGTCAAAATAAAGACTCATGTTGAAACAGGATTTGTGGCATTCATGCATTTGTCTCTTGTGAGCAAAATGCAAATTTTCTCGGGAAATTAATTAGACAAAGACCTTTATTTTTATAAATGTCTACGATAATAGTAGCACAACTGAGAGAATATTATGAATGACCATGAAATTTTCGTTGCATCATTTGAGTATCACTATGCAATTAGAAAACTCAGTGAGACAGACGATATAGACTCTAATGAGGAAGCAATACTCATCGATATCAAGTGCAGGGCGGTGGAGTTTCTTGATCACTGTTCAGACTCGATGCGCTATTTTGTGAAGACACGCAGGCACATTACAGAATGGTAAACGCTGGGTGAAAAACATGGGTGTTTCATATGCCCTGCGTGCTATGCACCTCTCTATTTTCACCAGCATATTATTTCCGACTCATGCAAGTCGATCAGTTGCGACATGATATTGTGGATCTTCAGAAATATTAATCTCAACCAAGTCACCTGCCTTAGCAAGAAGCGAACGGCACTCGGGACTGAGGTGCGTAAGGTGAAGCCGTTTACCAAGAGTTTCATATTTTCCAGCCATTGAATGAATCGCTTCGAGCCCGGACTGGTCATAGACTCTTGAATAATAAAAATCTAATACAACATCATCAGGATCAGCGGCTGGGTTGAGCATCTCTTTGAAGGATGAGACTGAAGCAAAGAAAAGCGGACCGTGAAACTGATAAATTTTGCTACCAAATTCATTAAATTTTATATCAGCTCCCATATGTGTTGCATGCTGCCATGCGAAAACCAGTGCAGAAACAATAACACCCAAAATGACAGCAGTTGCTAAGTCATGCATGAATACGGTGTAGCCTGCGACTAGGACCATGACCATCATGTCGCTTGCCGGCATACGATGAAACATCTTGAGGGATGCCCATTCAAACGTTCCTATGACCACCATAAACATCACACCAACAAGAGCGGCCATTGGAATTTGTTCGATGAGTGGTGCTAGAAATAGCACAAAGAGCAACAGGCAGACGGCTGCTGTTATTCCTGAAAGCCGTCCACGGCCACCCGAATTGACGTTGATTAATGATTGCCCGATCATGGCACAGCCTCCCATTCCACCAAATAAACCGCAGACAAGATTTGCAGTTCCCTGCCCGATGCATTCGCGGTTTCCCTTGCCGCGTGTCTCTGTAATTTCATCAACAAGAGTCAATGTCATTAATGATTCAATCAAGCCGACACCACATAAGACAATTGCAAACGGGAAGATGATAGACAAAGTGTTCCAGTTGAGCGGCACCATTGAGTACTCGAAAAAAAATAATTGAGGAAGTCCACCGCTTATCCCAGTCGTTTCCACGGGTTTGCTTGCCACTTTAGGTTGACCAAGCCGTTGTTCTGATTGTTGTGGAGGGGCGCCTTCGTTTTGAGTAGCTATATTTTCTTTAGCTGTAGATTCAGGAGTAGTATGAGTCGCAGCAATTGAATTCGTTTTCAACATGTCTCCGACAGTTGCAACTGCATTCATCTCAGAGGGTTCATCAGAATTTATCACGAATGCAATCAGCGTAACGCTTAAAATTGCAACTAATGAAGCTGGTACTGCCCGAGTTATTTTCGGAAGAAGCCAGATGATTGCCATTGTTAAGCCCACTAATCCAAGCATGAGCAAAAGCTGTGTTCCTTGTACAAAACCTAATTCCCCGTCCCGGATCGTTTGAAAACTATTTACCTGTGCAAGGCCAATGACGATTGCTAAACCGTTGACGAATCCCAGCATGACGGAATGAGGAACCATGCGAATGAGTTTTCCGAGCCGGCCAAGTCCAATGGCAATTTGCAGAAGACCGCAAAGAATCACTGTAGGAAAAAGGTATTCGATGCCATGCATGGAGACTAATGAGACAACGACAACAGCCATAGCACCTGTAGCACCAGAAATCATTCCAGGTCGGCCTCCGAAAAGAGCCGTTATCAAGCCGATGAAAAATGCGGAGTACAAGCCAATCAGAGGTGAAACTCCGGCAACAAATGCGAAGGCGATTGCTTCAGGAACAAGAGCCAGCGATACGGTAACACCAGAAAGAAAGTCGTTCTTAAGTGAGCCGGACTGAGGACTAAAAAAATTAAGCATGCATGTTCCTGAAGTTAGTATGAACTCACCGTAACAAGGGAGTTATGGTGAAACTGTCGGTTGTCCTGTTGAATGACGCTCAACGCCAAGAACTGGCGGCGCGACAGCACTTTTACAAGATCGTAGACGTGCCCCAAGGGGGAACGAATCTTGAATTGATGACTATAGAAGGCTGTACACTTTAATCAATATCAAGTGTCAAGCGGGGGTCTACAAAGGAAAAGTTGTTTGCACGGATACGTGAATATGAACGGTCGTTCAAGTTTTGGATGTCCTCCGTAAGGACCCAAACCGGTTATTTATTTCTAATGTTTGAAGACTGTAATCAGAAATAATAACTGACGTGGTCTTAATTTTTTGGTGTGATTTTTGATGATGGTCTGCGTATGCAAAATAGTTTATCTCCAGTACGAATCACGAGGCTTCCCGTAACCGCAGTGATTCCATACTGAATTCGTCCCGCAAATAATGTGGCGCTGGCCTTTCGCTCTTTATCTGTCTCTGATGCTATCAATTTGGAGTCAAGCGTGTCATCTTCCGAACCCCACAGTTCATTTGTACTTAGAGTAATAAATTTAGGACCCGTTTTAATTACATCAGTGACACCATTCTTTCCAAAGAAATAAATTCTGTCGCCGATTTGAAAAGGTGTGGCCCAGCAGGAAGACGATAACCTCTCGCTATAGCATTGTTTACCGGTTTGAAAATCATGACAAAAAACAACACCAGCTCGATTTACCCAGTACACGTATCCCGCAGCATGTATTGGTGAACCAAAAGAACTCGTTGCCTTTTCTGGGCACCAGATTTTTTTTGGTGTCCAAGAGCCATTTGTCAGCTCGGCGGTCAGGACCATATTTGATTTTTGGGCCTCTGTCGCATTTTTGCCATCACGACCAACCGAAGCACCAATAAAAATTGAATTAACGCCGTAATCCACCGGTGTCGTAACAGTATTACCAGATACCTTCTCATAGCTCCAAAGAAGTGATCCGTTTTCAGGATCATAACTGTCTATGCTGCCAGCGGAACTACAGATGACTTGGTTTTTGTTGTCTAGATTTACTATCGCTGGAGAACTCCAGCTTATGCGGCTCTGACGCTCTGAGCACCAAAGAGTACGGCCGTCTTGCTTTGAAACAGCAAGCAAATACGACTTTGCACTATTGTCAATCAATACAAAGAGTTGTTCTTCGTATTGGGCAAGTGAGGAGGCAATTCCAAATTCATTTTCGATGGGTCCGTAGACATCTGTAAGGCATCGACGCCACAGTTCTTCACCTGAAAATGAAATAGCCATGAGGTCACCACTTTCAAAAAAAGCATAGACTCCATTTTTGTCCACAGCGGGTGTAGGGGCAGCTCGACTTATGTAAACACTATTCTTTGCCTTATTACTTGTTTCTTGAATGAATTCCCAATTCGTGCTCCCATCCATTAAATCTAGGCTGAGAACATGATTACTATTTTTCATATCACCGGAAATAGCAGTAACAAAGATATCGTTATCATAAATGACCGGACTTGATTGCCCGTGCCCAGGAAGTTGTTGTTCCCATGCCTTATTTCTGTTCAGTCCCCATTTGACCGGAATAGAATCAGGCTCAATAAATGATTTTCCGGCACCTAAAAAAGATGGCCATTGAGGTGATTCTGCATGTGTACGTGGAATAAAAATTCCAAAATACAAAATAAAGGCTGCAATGTGAAAGTACGGTAGGTGAAGCATTTTTTGCTTATGGGATTGTGATAATTTCGACAGTATCAAGATTATGGCCATTATGAGCTCCTCCAATTAATACAACACCACTGTCACTAGGAACTATCCGATGAACAATGCGCGGCGAGACTTGCATAATGACCTCCCAATGTGTGCGATCAGAGGAAAGCTTGAGTAACGTCCCGTCAGCAACACTTACGATTAATTGATTTTTAAACACACAGGCCGCCGAAGCAAAGCCATTAAATTGGCCCTCAGGGAGACGAGGACCCAACGTCCAAGAATTGTTTTTGGGATCATAAATGTTTACATCCCTAGTGATTTCCTCCTCATCTGTAAAACCGCCTAAAACCCAGATGCAATTTTGGAATCGTGCTGCTATTAAAGCCCGTCGCATAAAAGGTTGGTGTATCGTCTGCCATTCAGCCTCAGGGTCGTTTAGATCGATACAGTCGATGGTGTCACACCACACTTGGCCTCCACTGTCACCCTGCATATCCCATCCACCGATGGTGAACAATCTGCCGTTGATAAGAATGACATCATGAGATGACCTCGGTTGGGGAAGCGGTTTGAAGGGTTCCCATTGTTTCTTCTTTAGACTGTATCGAGAGACAGTTTTTACCGAAAAGTTATCTGCGGTTTCACCCTCTTCATTTCGTGGCTCCATGCCGCCAACGCGATAAATATTGCCATTGTAAGCAACGATGTTCATGCCTTGGAGAGCTTGTTCTGGATCAAGTGTAGTCCATGTGGATTTCGATATATTTTTCAAATCAAGCTTGAAAAATTTGCCAATGACGGCTTGCTTCGACCATTCATGAACAGGAGCAACATGACCGCCGAAAACAAAAATAGAATCTTGTGTAGCTACTGCACCAAAGCTTGAAACAGCACGCGGTAACGGGTGTAGTAAGGAAGGTTCAGCTCCAAATGAATAATCAAAAATGAACCCGCAAGGAAGAAACCCGAAGGCACTAAAAATAAAAATTGAACGACATTGACCTAAAATCCATTGGGCGGGACCGAGCTCGTTAAAATTCCACATGGGGAATGAATTCCTTAGCTTTGATGGCTCATCGTTTGATTAGAGTCATTCGTTTCCATAAAAAATATACGGTACTACTCTAAAGTCAGGTGATGTCTGTACAAAAAAAGAAACTAGTTGTTCGCGTCCAAGCTGTATCCGAGACTTAGTCAGAAAAAATTACAGTGAATACAAGGCATCGCCCGCAAGATTTATACCAAGCAAGCCAATTCTTTGTTATAGGACAGGATATCCGTAAGGGCCAATGGAAGCTTCTCGCTGCTCGCGGGTTAAACAGGGTTGTTTGACCGCGTGTTATTTTATTTCCACTAAAAAACGTGGCAAAATAACGCGAAGGACATACAATTTTTAGTCATGCAAGGGAAGCATGCAACAAATGACAGATGAAAAATAGCAGAAGGTTTGTATCACTTTTGATACAGCAGTTTCAGGATATTTGTGAAAAATGTATCCTGTAATAATGACCGAAATTTAAAAGGAGGTGCCAGCCAATCGCCAGCCATCCATAAAGTACACGTTTAACCGTTTTTAAGAATGGTGAAAAGGAGTAATAATGACTGACGAAGGAATGCCTACAATCGCAATTTTTTATGGTTCAAGTACGGGTAATACGCAAGAAGCAGCTGAGAAAATTCAGCAGGAACTCGGAGACTTTGTGAGCCATGTTGCTGATGTTGTAGATAGCGACCCAGAGGAACTATCAAAGTACGATATTCTGTTGCTTGGCGTATCAACGTGGAATATCGGAGAGATGCAAGAAGACTGGGAATCATTTATCCCAAATATGTCAGGCCTGAATCTTTCAGGAAAAAAAGTAGCCTTCTTTGCAATGGGTGACCAAGCGGGTTATCCCGATAACTTTCTTGATGCAATGGGCCAACTCTGGAAGGCGGTAAAAGAATTAGGGAACCCTGAGTTAGTAGGAGTCTGGCCAACTGAAGGATATGAATTCGATGCATCAGAGGGATTGTTTGATGAAAACAATTTCGTTGGACTGGGCCTTGATGAAGAAAATCAATCAGATATGCATGACGAGAGAATCAGTGCATGGCTGGTAAAAGTTCTGATGGATTGCAAGCTTATACCGGCATAGTAATCAGGAAATAATAGAAGATTAATAGCAACGTGAGGGAGTTGAATTTGAATTCATTCCCTCACGTTTTTTTGGTCTTGGGTGTATCTGTACAATAGTCACTATCGTAGTGAATCATCCAAGATTTTATGAAACTCAGTGTTGATGAAGTTCATTTGGATGAGATTAAGGCATTTTACGTGCTGGATTGGGCCATGAAGAATCGTCGACTCGACTTGCATTCATCATGAAGATGGCTTGTGTGACCAAGGTGGGATGATCTGTCGCCAGATTCTTGGTCTCACCTAAATCTGTACGAAGATCGTAGAGCTCTACTGCACCACCCGATGTTGGGCGTACTGCCTTCCAATTGTCCCACCGAAGAGCCTGAATATGGTTTTCCCCCTCATGCAGCTCCCAGTAGAACGATTCTCGTTTCGGTGCAGGGCCACCTTTCAGAAAACTCACGAGAGACAAGCCGTCTGGTGAGTAGTCTTTGGGTAAATCAGCAAAAGCAAGTTCTGCAAATGTCGGTAGAAGGTCCCAGAAGGCCCATGGTTCATCCGTCACCCGCCCAGCGGGTACAGTGCCAGGCCACCACGCTAATGCAGCCTGACGCAGCGCTCCTTCGTACATGCTTCTTTTAAATCCGCGAAGACTTCCACCCATTGTCTGATCAAATCGTTTTCCGATCGTTGTCTTTGGGTCGAAAGATGAACCATTGTCTCCAGAAAATATAATAAGTGTCTTGTCGTCAATTCCTTTTTCCTCAATGAGTGCGACAAGTTTTCCGACATCGGAATCAAGCCGTGTCACCATTGCTGCATAATTCTTTTCCTTTTCAGTCCAAGGTTCGTCTTTATAAATTCCCTGGTTATCAATTTCAAATCGTCCGTGGGGTAATGTGATGGCATAAAATAGAAAAAATGGCGTGTCAGAATTTTTATCAACCCATTCAAGAACATTTTGCGCAATTTTTTCTTGAGCATACACCTTTGACCCTTTTTCATTTTCTGGAAATTCAACCCGTTCCGTATCATCATAGAGATAGGAAGGGAAATAACTATGAGCGTGACGCTGGCAGTTATAGCCAAAGAAATGATCAATACCGTTTTTGAATGGGCTGCCGGTTGTGTCAAACATTCCCATGCCCCACTTGCCCATTGTGGCAGTCTTATAGCCAGCTTCCTTGAGTACAGTGCCGACTGTAACGAAGCCTTCTGGAAGAGGCTTTTGGCCTTCTGGCTTGATTTCACGATTTCCACGAATCGGACAATGGCCGGTATGAAGCCCTGTAAAAAAAGAACTTCGTGCCGGAGCACAGACGCTCGTTCCTGTATACGCTGACAGATACCGAGTTCCTTCAGCACAAAGACGATCAAGATGAGGAGTTTGTATTAATTTCTGGCCATAGGCACCAACATCACCTTGCGCGATATCGTCAGAGAGAATAAAAATCAAGTTTGGACGGTCATTAGCAAAAAGATTGGCTGACGGTACTGATAATGCAAGAACAAGACCAAGCCATATATGTCCAATCGTGATCCAGTATTTCATGGGGGCTTTCCTTTCGAGATATTATCGTTCCTTTTGCTCGTCAGATGATGAGTTGCATCAATGGGTCTTTTGAATACACGGTAATACAGTGAAGAAGAAAACTCTTTGTTCCATTTGTATTATTTTTTATATTCCGTGTCATTTAATATTTTTATGGTTTGTCGAGAAAGATTCTGCTCAACCTTCGATCTTTTTGTTTGCCAGTAATCAAAGAAACCTGCAACTAACGGACCTGGTGATGCGCCCGCCCGATGTTCCTTGGCGGAGTAGCCAAAGTAATGCGCAATCCATCCATCGATGTTCTCTTGCGATGTATCAATAAATTGGTCTAATTCCTCGACCGAGCAATTTATCGGAAATAGTTCTTCGAGAACGACTGGTTGACCAAGTCGATATGCCGCCAGTGCTTGAACGTCTTTTTCCAATCGGCCACTCGTTGGATAAACATGGATGCTGACAAAGTCGAGTCTGTTCCGTGTTTTTTGGCTGTAGAACACAGGCTTTGCGTTTGGCCAGACAAAAGACCAAGGAATGACCCCAACGGTTGTTAAGGTTTCTTGGTCGTGGCGGCGAATGGACTGTACGAGTGTATCGACCCAGTCGGCAGCAATATCAGTTGCTTTGCGGCCATCGCCGCGAAGGCTAATTCTTTGTACAAAATGAAATCCACCGAGTTCACCGCCAAGCCATTTGTGCCCGTCCTTCTTTGGTTTCCCGATCACGGGTTCATTCATGAGATCGTAACAAAAAACTATTGTGTTACTCTGGCACGTATTCGCAATTGCGTCCCAAAAAATAGCTTGGGTTTTCCATCGCTCTTGTTCTGTTTGATCGTTGTACCATGGCGGCAAGTCTGTCAGTCGAAAACAGTTGAGACCGGTAAGGTCTAAGTACAGATGATATTTTCTAGCCAAGACTAATAGCTTTCGGAGTTGCGCAAGTGATCTCTTGTTCGGTTGCGTTGCGGTTTGCATAAAAGTCGGAAGTTGCATATGCCAGCGGACGACATTCACGTTCAGGGCCTGCATTGCTGCGAAGTCTTTTTCGATTCGCTGCCATCCTTCGGTTGTGGTCCAGTTGTCTTCGGCCAGATGTCCGTGACGTCCTACGTAGTTAAAACCCCATGGAATAAACGGTTGGTCTGATTCGCCGACAACAAAAGAATTACCGTCAGAAGAAACACGGACGCGAGGCATGAAGTTGTTCTCCTCCTTCTCGCGTCCGATACACAGTGTGTTCGTCGACAGTAACGTTATCACTGACACAGAAATTGCAATACTATGGAGAGACGGAGATCGCATGAAGAGAGTTCTCTTATCGCAGTGGATTCAGGGCAGGTAGCCACCTTGCGACGATTATTGCTCGGGTAAGAATGTTACTAGGAATTAAAATGAATTCGCAGTTTGGCAGATTCCAGATATTTTACACCAATGTGTGAGGCACACGAGGACATTGGTGCTACCAAATAGAAACCAACGTCACCGGTAATGTTCCAATAGATCAAGTAAGGTTTGTAAAAAAACTTCTGGGCATCGGTAAGTGAAAAAAAGCAAAAGAATGTGCTTGTGCGTCACAGCGAAAAAGTTAGATGATTTGTCTAGGTTCGCGTGCCCGCTTCCCGCACGCAGCCTTGTAGGTTTGGTAATGACATGCAAGCAATGCGATTTCACCAGATCTTGAAATATCAGTTTGTTCAGATACGAACACAAAATTTATAATTACTTGTGCTTGTAAGCATGAAAACGTCTGCCCAATAGCAGCCAGTCTTAGTATGAGGCTAGTCCCTATGTTCTGGAGATTACTTTTTTGTTTTTTTAAAAAAGTAAGGGGAATTCCTAGGTGTGGTTGACTGGGATTGGAACCGAAAGGACACTAGAAATTAGCCATATAAAACATGTATACGCCAGTTCGGGTTTATGACATCTTAAAACCAGCTATTTTCATGTTTTGACCAGACAATCATTGGTCATGGTGCCTTCTTTTTTTATACTACTAGTAATAGTAATGAATTGTACGTCTTTAGGCTTGGGTGTTGTAAGTTGCAGAAATTTAAATTGAAGAAGGGCTTGTCGCTTCCAATTACAGGAGCACCCTTGCAGGAAATCATGGATGCCCCTGAGGTTGAAAGTGTTGGAATTGTTGCAAGTGATTTTGAGGGCCTGAAGCCAACATTGCTTGTTAAGGTGGGAGATCGTGTACAGCTAGGGCAGCCAGTTTTTCAGGATAAAAAAAATCCTGGCGTGAACTTTACTGCACCCGCGAGTGGCCTCGTCGAACAGATTAATAGAGGGGCTAAAAGAAAGTTTGAGTCATTAGTAGTTCGTGTAGAGGGTAACGACGAGAAAACGTTTGCCACATCCACAGCAAGCAAATCAGTTTCTGCTAAAGAACATATTGTTGGCATGCTTGTCGAATCAGGTCTTTGGACAGCCTTCAGGACGCGTCCCTATGGTAAAGTGCCACGCGTCAACTCGATGCCGGCAGCTATTTTTGTGACTGCGATAGATACAGATCCACTCGCCCCCAGCGCCAAGTTTTTGATTCAGAAAAAAGAAGACGCCTTTGTCGAGGGCTTGTTGTCTCTCGCGACAATTTCTGACAACGTTCATGTATGTGTCGCCAATGAATCAGACGTTCGTGTTTTAGATCATCCACACATCAAGTATCACATTTTTAATGGACCACATCCCGCGGGGTTACCGAGCACCCACATTCACTTTATTGATCCAGTTGGTCCAAATAAGACTGTGTGGCACATCGGTTATCAGGACGTGAGTGCGGTCGGAAATCTTTTTCTAGAGGGTCGTATTGACTGTGGGCGTTTTGTTGCAATAGGTGGCCCAGGAGTTATTGAACCCAAGATTATGAAGACACGGATGGGGGCAAGGATTCCGGAAGTGATTCATGGACAATGTGTGACTGGGAAGAGCCTGAGGATAATATCAGGGAGTGTTTTGTCCGGTAGGCAGGCGATTGAGCCAGTGGATTACGTAGGCAGATTTGACAATCAAATCTCAGTCCTCGAAGAGGGTGATTTTCGGGAATTTCTTGGATGGCAAAAACCGGGATTCAATCAGTTTAGCGTGACGAATGCCTTTGCCTCAGCATTTACGAAGGGCGTTCAATTTCCTTTCACGACCTCAACAGGCGGCAGTAAGCGGGCAATGGTACCGATTGGGAGTTATGAAAAAGTCATGCCGCTCGACATTCTGGCCACGCAGCTACTTCGTTCATTGATCGTCGGGGATACTGAGCAGTCACAAAAGCTCGGCTGCCTAGAATTAGTGGAGGAAGATCTTGCACTGTGTACCTTCGTATGTCCTGGGAAGTATGAATATGGAAGAATCTTACGTGACAATCTCCGATCAATTGAGATCGATGGTTAAATAAATCACCACAATGAGTTGTCGTTGAAGCAACTTTTAGTTGAGATAATGCGATGAAATGGCTTCGAAAAGTTCTCGATTCTCAAGCACCCCTCTTTAAAGAGAATGGGAAGTTAGAGAAGTTGTATCCGCTTTACGAAGCAGCAGACACATTTCTCTATACCCCGGGAGAAGTCACGCGTGGCCCCTCCCATGTCAGAGACGCATTAGATTTAAAACGAATGATGTCGATTGTCGTTCTGGCACTTCTGCCGTGTGTTGTTATGGCTTGTTACAACACGGGTTATCAAGCCAGCCTTGGGGCATCTAGTTATGCCGCGTTGTCTGGTGAAGGGGGTGTCAGCGATCAAGCAAATTCGGCGGTTCAAGATGCGTTGGGATGGAGATACCTTGTAGCAGGATTCCCTGATGCAGGCAGCTTTTGGGGAAACTTACTCTTAGGCGCTACGTACTTCATTCCTGTGTATATCGTCTGCATGATGGCTGGTGGAATCTGTGAAGTCATATTTTCTATTATTCGTAAGCATGAAGTGAATGAAGGGTTTCTTGTTACAGGGTTGTTATTTCCTCTGACCCTGCCCCCAACCATTCCGCTTTGGCAGGTTGCAGTCGGTATTATTTTTGGAGTTGTGGTAGGTAAAGAAGTTTTTGGTGGAACTGGACGGAATTTTCTCAATCCAGCACTCACAGCGCGTGCTTTCTTATATTTCGCGTACCCTGCCCAAAGTTCTGGTGATAAAGTCTGGAATGCAATAGGTAATGTTGATGGAGTCAGTGGCGCAACCGTCCTTGGCAATGTTGCAGCGCTTCCGAATAAGGCCGAGGCCATGAAGTATCTTGAAGGCTTCGAATATGCAAACTATGGGTTCGGTTTCTGTATGGGTTCAATGGGCGAAACATCTACTTTGTTTTGTGCCTTAGGCGCATTTGTTCTGGTTCTGTCTGGCATTGGATCGTGGCGAATCATGCTATCAGTGCTTTTAAGTGGTCTTGCGACTGCATCATTACTCCACATTCTTTCTAGTGATAACAACGCTGCAATGTTTGCTATGAGCCCTGTTCAGCACTTGTTAGTCGGAAGCTTTGCATTTGGGCTGGTCTTTATGGCAACCGATCCAGTATCAGCATCGATGACAAATACTGGAAAATATATATACGGTGGCCTCATTGGTCTGCTGGTGATCATGATTCGCGTCATCAATCCGGCCTATCCAGAAGGAATGATGTTGGCAATTCTGGTTGGCAATGTTTTTGCGCCCCTCATCGATTATTTTGTGACGCAAAGTAATGTGAATCGACGCCTTCGGCGGTGGTCCCATAATGCACAATTGGAGGTTTAGGTGACAAAAGCACGCGACTCTGTCAAAAATACTTTTCTTACCACTGCTTTGCTTTGTGTTATCTGTTCTGTTTTTGTTTCAGCATCAGCTGTTGGGTTGAGGTCGAGGCAGGATCTCAATAAGCAGCTGGACAAAAAAAAGAACATTCTTTCGGTGTGTGAAATCGATTCATCGAACGGAGATGTTCAACGGCTCTTCGAAGACAATATTGAGGCTCGTTTAGTAGATCTACAAACTGGGTCCTATGTAGAGCAGACTCCAGATTCAAAGCAGACAGCATCCAGTTTTGATTTCTCAAAACTCGCAGAAAGTGAATTTAAAACACTGGAAGAGGATCCTGCTGGACTCGGAGGTCGCCGGGAACAATTTGAAGTTATCTACGTCTTTCAAAAAGGGAATCAATTAGTACTACCAATTCGCGGAAGGGGTCTATGGTCAACACTATGGGGCTTTCTTTCTATAGACGCTAATGATTTCACAACACGTGGCATAACTTTTTATTCTCATGCTGAGACACCAGGTCTTGGCGGTGAAGTAGACAGTGACGCTTTCAAAAGTCAGTGGATGGAAGAAAATGCCACGCTCGATGCTGATGGAAAAGTGATCATTGAGGTTGCAAAAGCTGGCCAAGCAGCAGAAGGAGAAATTGATGGTTTGGCTGGCGCCACGATAACAACTCAAGGAGTGGATAAACTCATCAAGTATTGGTTAGGGCCAGATGGATTTGGACCGTTTCTCGTAGGCAATGGAAGTAAGTTCAGTGAAGTTGCCCGAAATTGATCAGCCCGTAGAGTGAATTCAGACCGTTGTGGCGGCTACAGGAATAAGAATGGCAAAAATCAAAACAACAGACGTTTTGTTTGATCCAGTAGTAAAAAATAACCCTATTGCATTGCAGGTACTGGGTATCTGTTCTGCACTGGCAGTGACTACCAAACTCGATACGACACTCACAATGTGTGTGGCGGTAATCTTCGTAGTCGCTTTTTCAAATTTGGCAGTGAGCTCGATACGAATGTTCATTCCCTCGAGTATTAGAATAATTGTTCAGATGACGATCATCGCATCGTTGGTAATTATCGTTGATCAATTTTTAAAAGCTTTTGCTTTCGAGGCGAGCAAGCAAATGTCAGTATTCGTAGGTTTAATTATTACAAACTGCATTGTGATGGGTAGAGCTGAAGGGTTCGCGATGAAGAACCCACCATTCATTAGCTTCCTTGATGGCATTGGGAATGGACTGGGTTATAGTTTTATTTTGTTGGCCGTGGGTGCCATTAGAGAACTCTTTGGCAGTGGAAAGCTTTTTGGGTATACGATCCTTCCTAGTGACTACTATCAAAATAACGGTCTGATGCTTTTAGCCCCTAGTGCTTTTTTTCTTATCGGAATGATCATCTGGATCATTCGAACATTCCGGCCAGACCAGATTGAGGAAGCATAGAAGTGTCTGATCATCTCAGCATAATTATCAAAGCGATGTTTATTGAGAATCTTGCTCTAAGTTTCTTTCTGGGCATGTGCACCTTCCTTGCGGTCTCAAAAAATGTGAAGACAGCAGTAGGACTGGGGGTTGCGGTTGTTGCAATTCAGTCAATTACAGTACCAGCGAACAATCTCATCTACAGATATTTTCTTAAAGATGGGGCATTAGCTTGGGCAGGCATTCCAGAGTCAAATTTAGAATTTCTGGGCCTTATAAGCTATATCGGGGTGATTGCTGCGATGGTTCAAATTCTGGAAATGACACTCGATAAATATTTCCCTGCTCTCCACAGTGCCCTCGGTATTTTCTTGCCACTTATCACAGTGAATTGCGCAATATTAGGTGGCTCTCTCTTTATGGTCGAACGCGACTATAATTTTATTCAGAGTATTGAATTCGGAGTCGGTAGTGGTCTTGGTTGGGCGTTAGCGATTGCTGCTCTTGCTGGAATCCGTGAGAAACTCAAGTATTCTGACGTTCCACCAGGGCTTCGTGGCCTTGGAGCAACATTTATGATTGTTGGCCTTATGGCCATGGCGTTCATGGCATTTGGTGGCATTCAGCTATAAGCAACTATGCACCATTAAAAAACTTAAAATGTTCAACTGATTAAGAAATTGTAAAAAGTGAGCTGACGAGATGGAAAATATCATCCTTGGTGTATTGATGTTCACTGGCACCGTCACAGTCTTGGTGTCATTGATACTGATTGCAAAATCACAGTTGGTTGCCAGTGGGTTAGTAAAAGTGCTTATAAACGGTCAGAAGTTGATCGAGGTTCCAGCTGGTGGAAAACTCTTAACTGCTCTTGCCGACAACAATGTATTTGTCTCATCAGCCTGTGGAGGTGGTGGTACGTGCGCACAGTGTCGGGTCGTCGTGAATCAGGGTGGTGGTGAAATACTACCTACTGAACGAAGCCATATATCAAAGCGAGAGGCATGTGACGGTCATAGATTGTCATGCCAAGTCGCTATCAAACAGGACATGAAAATTGAAGTGCCCCCGGAAGTCTTTGAAACAAAAAAATGGCAGTGCACTGTCCGATCAAACAATAATGTCGCGACATTTATAAAAGAGTTAATTTTGGAATTGCCGGAAGGCGAGGATGTCGGATTTAAGGCAGGCGGATATATACAGATTGAATGTCCGCCACATAAAGTTGCGTATAAAGATTTTGATATCGAAGAAGAATATCATGAAGATTGGGACAAATTTAATATCTGGCAGTATGAGTCCATAGTTGATGATGAGACAATTCGCGCGTATTCCATGGCGAATTATCCCGGCGAGAAGGGAATCATCAAACTGAATGTTCGAGTTGCCTCTCCGCCACCAAGGGCACCGAAATCAACGCCACCGGGCGTGATGTCTTCGTATATTTTTGGCTTAAAGCCAGGCGATAAGGTAACAATCTCTGGGCCGTACGGGGAGTTCTTTATTCAAGAAACAAAAGCTGAAATGGTGTATATCGGAGGTGGTGCGGGTATGGCCCCGTTGAGGAGCCACATCTTCGAACTTTTCAAGAGAAATGAAACAAATCGAAAAGTCTCGTATTGGTACGGCGGGAGAAGTGCAAAGGAATTATTTTATCTCGATGAGTTCGAAGAATTGGCTGAAAAGAATGAAAACTTTAGCCTGAATATTGCACTATCAGATCCACTGCCAGAAGATAATTGGTCGGGATACAAGGGGTTTATTCATCAGGTCTTGCTTGAGGAATATCTCTCAAAGCATCCGAATCCTGAAGATCTTGAGTATTACGTATGCGGTCCCCCAATGATGCTCAGTGCCGTACAAAACATGCTCGATGACCTCGGTGTTGAACCCGACAGCGTGTTGTTCGACGACTTCGGTGGGTAACGACGTGGAACAAAAAGTGTTTCACATAAAGAGATATCGATTTTCTTTGTATCCGCCATGGTTCATCATCGGCTTATGTCTCATTGGCCTTTGTGTCGGATGCAAAAGCCAGAATCAGATTCATGAACGAGTGACGTTCGATGGATCGACGATGGGTACGTCATACCGCATCGTCGTCACCACTGGTTCTGGTACCAAGACCAGCACACAACTGAAAAAAATTGTTGAGCACAGATTAAAGGAAATATCTCAAAACCTCTCTACATATATCAGAGATTCTGAGATAAGTAGGTTGAATCAAAAGGAGGCAGGGGCATGGTTTCATGTCTCTCCCGATCTTTATCGTGTTGTCACTGCTGCGAGTACTGTGAGCAGTATGACCGGTGGTGCTTTTGATATAACGATTGGTCCAGCTGTTGAGCTATGGGGCTTTGGTGACGCGAAAAAAGCGTCTCAAAACGTACCGCCAACAGAAGAGCAAATTTTGGTAATCAAAAACTCGGTGGGATACCAAAAACTGGAGATTCGAGAGAAACCACCGGCAATCAAAAAATTAGATAGTAATCTGAAAATTGATGTTTCAGCAATTGCAAAAGGATACGGTGTCGATGAAATTGTATTGCTACTACAAGGTATGAAAGGCATACACGGAGCAATGGTCGAGATCGGAGGAGAAGTCCGTGTCTTCGGAGACCGGCACGACGGATCTGAGTGGACAGTTGGCATTCAATCACCTGTTAGGAATCGTGGTGGGTTGGCTGCAAGGGTCCATCTTCAAAACAAATCGATAGCTTCATCGGGTGATTACGTTCATTTTTTTAAGCATGAGGGACGTAGTTTCTCGCATATAATGAATCCTGATAAAGGTGTTCCGGTTGAGACTGATGTTGTAGCTACCGCAGTAATAGATGCGTCATGTATGGTGGCAGATGCCTGGGCTACTGCGTTTATGGTTTTAGACGTTGAAAAATCATTAGAAATTGCTGATCGGGAAGCACTCGGCCTCATGATCATCCGCAGAGAAGCGACAAATGATCTTGAGGTTATTTCAAATAACACATTTAAAAAGTACCTTGTTGAGTAATACCGATGATTACATTCCTCCTGACTCCACTCGTGTTCGGCATTTTTTTTATATGTCTTGCGGTGGGTGTCATCTTTTCCAATAAGCGATTAAAGGGAAGTTGTGGTGGGCTTGCGAATATGACGCATGAAAATGGCAAGTCAATGTGTGAAATATGCCCAAATAATGGTTCAGAATGTGACGATCAATCGTAGTTCAACCATTCGTTACAACTGCTCAGCGTGGTTCGAAGACCATTGTTCGTTCAGCCAAGAAGACAGGTCTTCATTCATGCAACAGACGTTCGCTATAGGAGTATTGAAAGAATAGCAATTAACGCAATGGACCAGAATAAAATTGTAAGTAGTGCAGCCCGTTCTTTTGCCACAAGATTTCGCCTTCGATATTCATCACCCCATTGCGTATCCTGCGTTTGATATTTAGGCAGTACGCCGAATCGCCATGAAAGCCAGCAGAGAATGCAACAGGCAATAGTGACTAAAGGGCCCATGTCTGTGTCCGGTTAAAATTGGTCGATAACATATGACAATGACAGTATAAAAGAGGTAATTATTTGGAGGAAGCTTCGAAGTAAATTAGAATACAGAAGGTTGCTCAGTCCTTGTTATCCTGCGAGATTATCGAGTCATTATGAATAGTGAAAATAGTGAAGATAATCCTTTAGGGTCTCGGCTGCCTCCACGAGATATACATGGGGGAAAACCCAAGGCACCGAGTCGGAATGATTTCCATGACTCTGATAGATATGAAGAGGCATATGCGAATTATCTTCGTGCTCTGGAATGGTGGGAAAAAAGTTTCGGTTCACATGATACATGAGCCCGTCTAAATAAGTGGCAATCACGTATATAAGCATTGAACAGATAGAAAGATCTCTCAGTGATAGCCCGGGGAGTTGGATGCGAATTGTGGTACATCTCCATTGACTGGCTATAAATAAGAGAAAACCTTCAAGTTGAATTCACATGTTTCAGAATAGATCAACACAAAAAGATGTTCGAATGTGGTTTACTGAAAACGGTTACCGCGGAGAAGCTCTCACATTTAAATATCTTGAGTTGTATGCAATTAAACCACCAGGTTGGGAACAAATATTTACATTTGAAGTGAATTTCCAAGATTGTGATGGAATCATGAATCGTATATACGGTGTTGCGTTTGACGACGAAAGAATTTCAAAAGTATCGGAGAAGTTCAAGGTGGCTATTTGTTTTGACCAAGATTCGCATAAGAAAAAATTAGATGAGTGGTCTGGTGGTTTTATCGTTCAAAAAGCATTAAAGTGACACCGGTAAACTAAAGAAAGTGGTTGTTGAGATCGGGTAGACTTCTGATGCAGAGTAGTAGGAAAGTTTTTAATACAGCAGCACATACGAGAGGTAAGAGATGGCGAAAGTAACTATTGTTTTTGGAATCATTCTTATTGGCCTAGGCTTGGTTGCATATTTTGGATCAACCCCGAAGTCATTGCCACAAGGTGAAGTGACGCAACTTGAAGGTGGTGGTGCAATCAGTAAAAAGCTTCCTATAACTGCCTTAATACCAGCTTTTTTCGGGGCACCATTATTGGTTTGCGGCCTCATTGCGCTGAGAGAAAATTTGTTAAAGCATGCAATGCATGCAGCTGCCATGATTGGGCTCTTGGGTTCACTTGGGGGCCTGTCAAACTCGATAAGAGGTATTCTCAAGGACGTTCCCAATTATCGCTCTGTAGGTTACTCGTTTGTCATGGGCGTTGTTTGTACGGTTTTTGTCGCACTTTGCATTCGTTCATTTATTCAGGCGCGAAAGCGTAGAGAAAAGATCGCCTAATGGTTGAAGCTATTGAGCCTGAGGCCGTTGGAGCCCGGTAGAAGGCAAAAGCGGAGAGTTCAGTACCGAGTCAAGAATTTTTTCTTACATGTGTGTAGTCGCACAATCGCTAATGGTCTGAAATACCTAAAGTGCTCATGGCTAACAACGAATATTCTTTTGATACCGATATGGTGTCGCGTCTGATAAGAAAACGAAGGACGATTAAGCCATGTGCATACGATGACAGACCAGTACCAAAGGCTGTAATTGAAAAAATAATAGAGAATGCACATTGGGCGCCAACTCACGGCCAGACGTTTCCTTGGAGATTTTTTATTTGTTGTGGTGATGCAAGAAATGAACTCGCAAATACGCTGTGTGATATCTATCGCATGATTACGACGGAGGATACGTTTAAGGAGAAAAAATTTACTGGAATCAGGCAGAACGTGTTGGCTTCACCTGTGACTATTTCAATCGCAATGAAACGAGATGAAACCGAGAAAATCCAAGAAATTGATGAAGTTATGGCGGTTGGGTGTGCGGTACAAAATATGCATCTGACAGCTACGGCATATGGGCTTGGTGGTTTCTGGTCGACTCATAGTGCAGCGACAAGTAAGCGATACTGTGACCATCTTGGTCTGAGTCCTAGCGATAAGGCACTTGGACTATTTTTTATTGGATATCCAAGAAAACTATGGCCCATAGGGAAGCGAGGGCCAATTACTGAAGTTGCTTGTTGGGAAGATTAATTATGAAAACTACATGCAGAAGAGCAAAGTAGGCGTGGTCTTGGAGCGGACATCCGAATGAAAAGGCACAGGGCTGACACGAACGAAGAGAGCATTTCAGTCAATGAGATGATTCAAGAAATCGCACTCATTGAATATCAGAATAGTAAAGTAATTCAAAAGTGTCGTGAAATCGAACATCGTATAAAGGCAATTCGGTTTCGCTACATTAAAAAATGTGGTTCCCTTCCATTTCCTGAAAAGGATTTGAGAATACGAGTTAATCAAGTAAAGCGACAGTTTAACCAGGGTCGCAATACTGATAACCCTGAGAAATAAGTGGCTGTGATAGTTATCTATTACAGCTCAGCATTAGGTTAGTGTTACGTGAAACAAATTGATAAACTAAGAATCAATATCGTTAGCCAGCGGATGTAATATATCCTTGCCAGCAACAAGCCTGTGAAATTTTAAACAAAGAGGTAATGTTCAGATGAGAAAAGTTTTTATGACATTGTTGTTAGGATGCTCTCTTTTTATGGGTGGACTTCTGTCACTTGATAATGCTTTTCAGGTTGCTGCAGCGGCAGAAGTTGATGAGTCAAAACTTGATGGACTGAAATGTTTCATCATGGTGCGAAAGGAGATAAAAGGAAAAAAAGTTGTAGATTACAAGGATGGAAAATTATTCCTTTGTTGTTCATCCTGTGTGAAAAAAATGGATCGCGATCCTGATAAGTATGAAGCAAAAGCTAACTATCAACTCGTTTACACAGGGCAATATCAACAGCACGCATGCCCTTTCACAGGGAAGGAAGTGACCAGTGAATCTCCTCAAGTTGAAGTTGATGGTGGACCACTGGGCGTAGTCGAAGTGAAAGTGTGCTCCGATGAGATGGTAGAGCAACTCGACGCTATGGAATTCGGAGATCAGGTCAAAGCTGTCTTTGGGCCAAAGGGCTTCGAAACAGGAAAGTTCTCAGCCGAATGATGTAAAGCAGGATTAAATATAGTTAAAGAATTTGGTAGGGGACAAAAATTAATTTTGTCCCCTACTTTCATTATTCAAAGATCGTTTTGTGGTGGCACGATCGTGGTGCCTTTGAAACTACCCAGCTCAAAACCCCTGGGCTTTGTTTGTCAAATGAGGCATTGGAACGGGAGGTCTTCGGCTTGTTCAGTTTCGAATGGGATATTGCTATGAAATGAGCCGGTCGTAATTCCATAAAGCTGGTAAAGAAATTTTTTCTCACTGAGTTCTTTTAAGAACCTGTCATCAGGTCGGTCCAACTCAATGAGGATCGTAAAAAAGTGAAATTTTCGATTTTTTGAGATAGGCGTTGGCAGTATTGCGTCCTGCCCCATTAAATTTTCAAATCCTTGGCAATAGCTATGACGTTTCAACCAATGACCATCTTTTATATTTCTTGCCAGTTCACCTAATTTATATCCATCACGGTGGGCAACCTGCACGATGTATCGATCGGTTTCGAATTCATTCATAAGTAATTACCTGAGTGAATAGGGGAACGAATGGATATGCTTTTATCAGACATTCTACTTAATAATAGGATTCGTACTCTTTGTGGCGAGTGCTGCTTCGTACCGCTTGAAGATAGCATTGCGTACCAAGCCAAAATCCTCTTTGAGCAAACTGACGAAGTACTTCGATGACTGGAACCCGAACATCAGTATTGAGATGGAACAACTCTAGCGAATTTCAGGCTGAAGTTGCTATTGGTATCTGTTGTACTTCATTTCACTTGAGGCACACTGAAAGTCAGCAAATCAATATGTAGCAAACCAATGTCACCACCAGAATGCCGATCAAATTCAGAATGAAACCCTCCCTTGCCATTTCCCGAACAGAAAACTTTCCTGAGCCAAATACAATTGCGTTGGGAGGCGTCGCTACGGGTAGCATAAAGGCAAAGCTAGCACTGATCGTGGCGGGAATCATGAAAAGCTTTGGTTCGATGTTTGCTGTGATTGCAGCGACCACTAAAATTGGTAATAAGATTGTTGTTGTCGCAGTGTTACTGGTGACTTCTGTTAGGAAAGTAACCATGAGACAAATCAAGCCAATGCTTAACAGAACAGGAAGCGTTCCAAGGGAAGACATTGAGTTTCCTAGCACTGCACTTAATCCAGATGATTTGAAAGCACTCGCCAGGCACAAACCACCAGCGAATAATATCAAAACTCCCCATGGAATCTTGGTAACCGCGTTCCAATCCAATAGTTTGCCCCCTTGGCCGCATGGCAGTACAAACATAAAAAGTACACCAATGAAAGCTATCGAAGCATCGTTTGCGTACGGCAGTAAGATTCCTTGTCCCTCTGCAAAACCAACCCATCCGCCGAATGGCTGTTGGCGGGTGACCCAAAATAAAGCGGTCATCCCAAAGACGAGTAATGTTCGGTATTCTTCTTTCCGCCATGTCCCCACACTCGGCAGGGTAATCGGTTCGATAGATCTAATTCCACGCGTTAACCAAAAGCCAACGATGGGGAGCATGATAAGAACGACAGGGGACGCCATCGTCATCCAGTCAAAAAATCCAATATCCGTTCCGGTCGCTTCTTTATAGATTCCCATGAACACTAAATTTGGTGGAGTGCCGATTGGTGTTGCGACCCCTCCAACACTTGCCCCGTACGCAATACCGAGTAATAGCGATACCTGTAATTTCTGATTCGTTGTTTGAGAAACGACTGCCATTGCTATTGGTAATAACATCAATGTCGTGGCAGCATTCGAGATCCACATGCTCAACATCGCCGAAGCGGTCATGAATCCAAAGACTAGCCGGCGACCACTTCCACTACCGAATAGATTTACCATTCCAAGGGCAATTCGTTTATGAACACCACTCTTTTCCATAGCAGCTGATAACATAAAACCACCGAGCATCAGCAGCACCAATTTGTTTCCGTAAGCCAAGGCAACATCGTCCGGCGATAAAATTCCAAATAATGGAAATAAAGCTAGCGGGATCATAGACGTTGCTGGGATAGAAATTGGCTCTGTGATCCACCACGCTGCCACCCACGTAGTAATTGCGGCGGTGACAGAAATGTCACTCGAAAATCCAAGTATGTAAAGCACGATCCCCAGTATTGCGGCTGCTACCGGGCAAATGATGAGCGTCCAGTTTTTCATATTTTCCTTGATAAAAGAAGTTCCATCCAGAGCATTTATGAAATTCTGTTTCGGTAAGTTTATAGGTCAATCCGTACCTTGCAGTCCCTCACCAGAGTAGTATCGATAGAGTTTTGAATAAGCTGACTTGTATGGAACAATCAAACATTTTCGACAGTATTCGTACCCTAATGCTTCCCGTTGTTTTACTTCGTTAAAGCTTGCTTACCATTGGGTAGCTTTGGTCAAACCATACCAAAGATGCCCGTCGCCTTTTCGTGCCCATCAGATATTAAGCATGAGCTTTCATTGGGGCTGCCACCGCTCACCTCCAAATCACTTAGAAAAATTAGGCCGTGGATTCAAGTATGAGCGGGATGCAGTAGAATAATTGAAGTGATTCGATGGATCGAGTGATTCCTATGGCTTTCCAGGGCTTCCACCAGCAATCACGACATTCATAACCGGTTCTTTGTGCAATGGCAACTGTTTTTTGTATATATGCCGTATCTCATGTCCTGTTTTTAAAATCCATAACATTGACGTGTTGAATCACATGGATCATTTAGCAGTGTGAAGCAACAGATCGTTTTTTCATAGAATAGCGTGATTGCGTTGACGCATTTGCTTTATTGTCCTCCACCCCAAGTACATCATCCCATGCATTCGAACCTTCGGACTTTCTCTTTGACGCTTTTGTTTTTCGGCACAGTCGTATTCAGCACTTTGCTGTGCCCAGTTGATACGCTTGCCGTAGAAACACAAACAACGGAATTGCCGAACATCGTATTTTTTTTCACGGATGACCAGACCACCAGCACACTGGGATGCTACGGAAATCCTATTGTTCAAACACCCAACATCGATGCGTTGGCAAGAGAAGGTACGAGGTTTGATAACGCCTGTGTGAGCCAGGCGATTTGCTGGGTCAGTCGCACCACCATCCTGAGTGGATTAACTGGCCGCAGTTTTGGAACCTCAAGCAATGCAGACACGGCGACCCCTGCAGCTGTAGAAACCTTATACAGCGATCTGTTACGAGAGAACGGTTATCGCACCGGCTACTTCGGAAAGTGGCACGCTAAGATGCCGCGTAAATATAAACGCGAAGACCACTTTGATGAATTCGAGGCAATTGGACGGAATCCTTTCTACAAAAAACAGCCGGACGGTAGCTTGCGTCACGCGACGGAAGTGATTGTTGATCGCGGGATCAATTTCATTCAGTCTCAACCCAAAGACAAACCATTTGCGTTGAATATGTGGTTCAATGCTTGCCACGCAGAAGATAGTGATCGCAGACCTGGAATCGGTCATTTTCCGTGGCCACGGGTCGTCGACGGAATGTACGACGATATCCTGATTGCTCCACCACGGTTGAATGATCCGGGAATTTTCAATGATCTCCCAGACTTTCTGAAGACTACGATTAATCGTGAACGTTTCTTCTGGCGTTGGAACACGAACGATAAATACCAAGCCAATGTTCGAGCCTACTACCGTATGGTAACTGGGATCGATGGTGCGATTGGTCGCTTCATGCAAGCTCTTGAGACAGCGGGGTTGGCTGACAATACGATCATCGTTTATTCAGCCGACAACGGTTATTACATGGGGAACCGCGGCTTGGCGGGAAAGTGGTCTCATTTCGAAGAATCACTTCGTGTTCCCCTGATCATTTATGATCCGCGAGTCAAGCCGTCACAGCGTGGACAAGTGACAAAGGCAACTGCCCTGAACCTCGATTTGCCAGCCACCTTTCTGGACTGGGCAGGAATCAAAATTCCGGAACGCTACCAAGGCCGCAGTTTGCAGCAAATTGTGAATGGTAAAAACCGTGATGACTGGCGGAAGGAAACATTTCATGAGCACTTTGCTGTCCGCAATCGCATACCCGCCTTTGAGGGACTACGGAACGAGAACTACAAGTACGTTCGATATTTTGATCATGGGAATCATGAGTTCCTTCACGACCTGAAGAATGACCCAGACGAATTAACCAACTTGGCCAACGACCCTAATTATGTAGATGTACTCGAGGCCATGCGACAACGCACAACGAAGCGCGTGGATGAGTATGGTGGGCCGCTAGATCCCATTGCAGGCCTCAGTCGATCGACAGATCCCATGCCAGTGGCGTCTGCCAATAACGTGGGACCCATCAACGACGAAGGCTTTATGAAAGTTTTCGATGGCAAAAACCTTCGGCAATGGTCAGGCGATACGAAGTACTGGTCGGTCAAGGATGGGGCCATTACGGGAACCACAGATGGTTCATTAAAAATGAACCACTTTTTGACCTGGAAAGGATCAACCATTCGCAACTTTGACCTGCGTGTCAAAGTAAAAGTCACAAACGGTGGAAACAGTGGTATTCAATATCGTGGTACTTCCCGACCTGATCTCGGACTCGATGTCGTGACAGGGTATCAATGTGATGTGGTGGCAAACAAAGAGCAGTACAACGGAATGCTTTACGAAGAGAAGGGACGACGAATTCTTGCTCCTACAGGCAACCAAGTGATCATTGATCCGCAAGGACAGAGTTGGATCATCGACACATGGGAAGTACCGATAGCTGCTCCCAATGAGTGGCACGAGTTTCGCGTTCTAGTTGAGGGCAATCATCACCGTCACTGGATCGATGGAACCAAAACAGTGGACGTCGTTGACTTGGATGAGGTTGGGAGAAAACTAGAAGGCGTGCTGGCGGTTCAGGTACATGTGGGGCCTGCAATGATGATCCAGTACAAAGATTTTGAGATCAAGCATCTGCCTGATGAGCTTTCACTACAAAGTGCGTCGGACCATCCAATCCCGGACGGTGCCATCGGAGTACGTCCGCAGGGCCGAACGCCCAAAGGATGGACCCCACCAATTTATGGTCAACACAAAAAGTAATTGCTCGCATGTCAGGCACACGTACTGGTAGCGGGGAATCACCCTGCTGAAAATATTATCAAATATCTTATGTATGACATTTGAAAATTGCACACCAATTTTTATCATTTCACGAGCAAAAATCTTATGGCTTCCAGGTGAATCGGCCCCAGTTTCTTTGACGAGGCACGATCGGCAACTCTTTTTCCCCAGTTTCAGTTTCGATCATGATCTTTGGGCCGCCCCGATCTCGATCTGGAAATGCCCGAGTTACGAATCCATCGGGAGACCAATTAGGATCATCGCCACTCCCGACTTTACGCCTGTTCTTTCCATCGCTACCGACCACCCAGACACGAAAGGTTGATGAGATCATCTGGTCTCGATCAGGGTTTGGGACGCCAGTGAATTTACTTAGGTGAACCATCTCGACGCCTTCCCAATGAGCAATCCATTTGCCGTCTGGCGACCACGCTGGAACTTTCTGTTCGATGGGCGCCTTGATCACCTGATGATACTCTTGCTCTGGCTGGGAAATTTGCTTGGCGTTACTTCCATCGAGGTCACTCACCCAGATGCGCATGTCACCGCTGCGGTTGGAGACGAAGGTGATTTGATCTCCTTTGGGCGAGACGACCGGCATCGAGTTGCTAAACGTTAGTTGCTCCAGATTGGTGAAAAGTCTTCGTGATTTACCCGTTTCCGTATTCATCAGGTAGATCTGGCTATTACGTGAAGGGTCTTGTCCCGGCTCAGTTTTCATCCAGACAATATGCTTGGAGTCCGGCAGCCAGGAGGGTAATAGGTTTCTTCCGTTATTACGCAGAGTACGGGAATTCTTACCATCGAGATTAGAGACCCGGAGAGACAGACCGTGGCCGTCGTGTTGAACGTAAACCAGCTTTTCACCGTCGGAAGAGCAGTCGGGCATGCGACAGCCGTGCTCAGAATATGTGAGCTGACGACTGTCTGAACCATTCTCTTTCATGCGGTAGAGCTGGAGAACGCCGTTGCTATCGGTGTGGCTCACGATGACTTCGCGCAACGGCCGTTCTAAAATCGAATCAATGATTGGTGCCGCCTGAGGCTCTTCTGTGCGCGCATTCCTAGTCAATGTAAGGAACGCGAAACTGGTCAGCAGCAAGGCTGTGTATTTCTTTATGCCCGTAGCCCCAAATGCTTTTCCCAATGTCTTATTAATTGAGTTCTCGCAGTGTTTCAGAACATCACTCAAAAAATATCACTCTCAATAGTGTCATGAAAAATATGTTTGCACGAAGATGTGTGCTTTTGGCACGACCCCGCCCATGAATCTTTCACACATGCTCCACACAGAATTACATAAGTGAATTAATTTTCCGAGCTGTAAACTATTTCTCCTCGAATGATCGTTTGGAGGGGCGAGATCTCACGAATCTCATCAACGGGTACAGTCATATAGTCACGATCAAGCACGACTAGGTCAGCCCACTTCCCAACCTCAATGCTGCCTAAATCATTTTCTTTGAATAATAGAAAGGCGTTGTTTCTAGTGTGAGCAGTTAACGCTGCTTGACGGGACACCGTGTTTTTAATTGATTTTTTATTTGGGAAAACCTTTCCACTGGTAACCCACCATAATGAATGGAAGGGATTAATAGTTGAAACAACCGTAGAATCAGATCCAAGTCCCCAAACGATACCGCTGTCCTGTATTGATGCGATTGGCGGGGAGTCACGATCATCCATTGCTGGCTTCGCTGTTTTATTATGAACCGCAATCGTAAGGCCAAGGTCTTTTGCCCGCTCTATGCTCTCATTTGAAATCAAGTCACAGTGTGCAATTGTCCAACGAAGATCTTTCATCAAGTGGTCTTTGTTAATTACCTGAGCGATATCAAGAATTCGACTTGCTGTAGAATCTTGCATCGCGTGTTCATGAATATGCCAGCCGCCTTCAGCTGCATATACAGCAATTTTTTGAAATTGCTGCCAGACGTCGTCATCATAAAGACTCACCCGCATTGAACTGTCGTGCAATGGGTTGTAGGTGTGCTCACCAATACCAATAAGTCCAAACCAGTCATTGTTGGATCTGGGTTCTGAAGATTTGATGAACGTCAAAGCTTCATTGACCTCTATAGGATTATTTGCTCGATATCGAAGTGAATGAAAAACTCGGACAGTCAATTCGTCTTGTTCCGCAAGAGTCTTTACGGGGTCAAAGTTGCCGTCAGTTGACCGTCCGACATCATATACAGTGGTGATTCCATGACTATTGAGGACGGAGTTGAATAGAACAATATCCTCAACTCGCTCATTTTCGGATCGACTTGGAACATACGTTGTTGCCTGGTTGATGATGGTTCTTGCACCTCCAGATCGACGAGATGAACTGCGTCCAGTTTGTGAACGTCCGCCGCTTGATCGATTGGAACCGCGTTGCGTATTAGATAAGTTGTTTTGTTGCCGGGTTTCTTGACTGCCATGGTCTTTAGCTTGTGCTAATTCTTGTTCGGCCAAGCTATTCATATAGGCTTTGCTATATGATTTTTGAATAAACACAGGATTTGCAGGTGCTGCGGCATCAAGTTCTTCAGTTGTAAATCCTCCTGGGGCATCAGAAAACTGCTGCTCATTCCAGCCACCAAGTACGAATACCCATTCCCCCGGTTCAATTTCCTTTGCTCTTTGACTAATTATATTCAGTGCTTTTTTTCGAGATGTTACTCCATCAATTCTGGCCTCAAACCGCCACCTTGAAGCGCCTCGCATGTAGTGCATATGGTTGTCTATGAGG
>JABAAH010000002.1:71311-106835 GCA_014238855.1 Planctomycetota bacterium | reverse complement strand
GAGACGCAAAAGGAGATTGCGTCGACTTGGCGAAAACATAACATCACCATTTAGTCCACAAAAAGAAACTCATTTGTATTCATAAGCAGCAGACACACATCTGCCAAAGCACGGCCCTCTAAGCTAAGATCCTTGACCTTGAGGTCCGCCTCATAATTTGAAAATTTTGGCAAGATCTCACAATACTCGAAAGGCAGCCCACTAATTTCTTCCACAAGCGACCGGGTGATCTCCGTCGGATACACAGGATGCTCAAAATCAACCGCACCGTGGCTCCGCACTGCGGCCTCAAAAAAAGTTTCCAACTGACTTACCTCCGCATCAATAGCGTTTCGCGCAAGTATTTGCTGAAAAGCTTTTTGAATTGCCTCGGTTGTACTGACTGATTTTCTCATGAGTTGGTCAGCCAGCGAAACGGCTCTGCCCGTCATAAACTCACTATTCAGGAGCGTTAATGCCTGAGGTGTGACCGATGCATCGTCTCGTAACTCACACGACTCATTCGGATTCGGCTGATTAAATAGTTCTAAGAATGGGTCCGCTAGGCCACGGCAGTGATAGGTGTAAATCGTACGGCGGCTTCGATCATCGCGACATTCTGAGGGCTGATATGCAGGGGCCAGAGAAAACTGAATCATTCGAGGCTGCAGCGCAACCTCCATATTCATTTCTGGAAAAACTGGAACCCCACCGTCACCATGGACCAATTCACCACTGACTGCAAGGAGTGAATCCCGTATTTCCTCTGCCGTCAACCTTCTCCGACGAAAGTGTGAGAGCAACATGTTTTCCGGATCAACCACTGCAAGATTCTCTGCACCCACCGGAATGACTGATCGCTGGTACGCATCTGAAAGAACAATCTCTCTATGAAGTGTTTTTATACTCCAACCCGACTCAAGAAAACGGCGTGAAAGATAATCAAGTAACGCAGGATGCGTCGGCTTCCCACCCTTTGCACCAAAGTTATTTGAATTCGTAGCCAGTCCACTCCCGAAATGATATTGCCAGATACGATTCACAATACTTCGTACTGTTAACGGATTACGAGGGTTTGCAATCCAGTCTGCAAGTGCCGCTCTGCGACCGCTTACGTCGTCGGTAAGAAGATGGGGGTCACCTTCTTTGTTCGCTCTCAGTGATACGGCGCTGAGAACACCTGGAAACACTTTTGCTCCCGGAGCCTCAAGACTGCCCCCCGTAAGAATAAATGAATCTACCTGCGGCTCTTCATCACGGAATACGGTAAACGCTCGAAGCTTTCTCGCATTCTGGCTTCTTTTTGGCATGCCCCGGGTACTAAACACGCTCTGTACAAGAGGCTGAAAACGTTCGAGACGACGCTCCCAAATCCACTCATCCTGACGCCGCACTTTGAGCATTCCGGCCTCCACGTGGCTCAAGCCAACATGACGAGGTGGCTTTTCCTCATCCGGATCTCCCTTTCGTTTTTGTTCATTTTTATAAGGAAGATCGTGTTCCGCATACCATGTTTTTGCTGCTGCTTCTTGCTTCTCAACAAGCTGGTTCATCTCGCTTCTGGCAAACGAGAGCATTTTCCCGACAAACTTCTCCTCTGACTCAAACCGATCACGAGACTCAACATTCAAAAATAGTGCTGCACGCTCCACAGGGAAAGTTGTTGCAAATGCTGCGTATATTCCGTAGTAATCCCGAGTTGGAATGGGATCAAACTTATGATCATGACATTTACAGCACCGAAGAGTCTGTGAAAGGAATGTCTGACCTGTGATGTTGACGACGTCAGCCAGATACATTTGCCTCGCATCGTCATCATCCACCATCGCGTTGTCCCACGGACCAAGTCTTAGAAAACCAGTTGCAATTAGCAGCTCTGCTTCTTTCTGCGTATACCCACCCTCTGATTCAATTTTTCGCAGAGTGCTAAAGAGCTCCTTCCCCTCGAGCCCCTTTTTCACAAGCCGTTTTTTTACAGACGCCTTGGCAAGCTCATCTCCGGCCAACTGTTCCTTTATAAATTCGTCGTATGGCTTATCGTTGTTGAAGCAACGAATCACGTAATCGCGATACCGCCACATATTTGATCGCTCATAGTCATTACTCATTCCAGCCGTATCAGAATATCGGGTAATGTCGAGCCAATGTCTGGCCCAACGTTCTCCATACCGTGGACTCGCCAAGAGCCGATCCACGACATCTTCAAATGCCTCCTCACCATTGCGGGCATATGCCTCTACAAAGTTTGTGATTTCTTGTGCTGTCGGTGGCAGGCCATGAAGATCAAAGAATATCCTCCGAAGCAATTCCGGAGGCGATGCCTTGGCCGATGCCATAAGATTTGCTTTTGCCAGACGTTTATTCACAAAAAAATCGATTGCGTCATGCTGTTGCACATTTTCTAGCAAGCCATCCTCTGCTGCCGGCAATTGCTTGAACGCCCAGAGATCTTCCTCGGCGTACGGACGGCCTGTCCACTCCTTACTTGTGCCGCCACTCGTATTCCATCGAACCATCCCGGGTTCGAGCACGGCACCTTGAGAGGCATGACGAATGGCATGCTGTTGCTCAAGTGAAGGCCACGGGGCTCCCGAATCGATCCATTGCTCGACCATTGCAATCTCATGTGGTGACAGACGCTCGCTCTTCTTGGGAGGCATTTCCTGGTCCTCCCACCGAATGGCACCAAGCAGTGTGCCCCTCGAGAGATCACCTGGCACAATTGCAACATCACCTGATTCACCACCACACAACAGAGCTACTCGAGAAGTCATCAAATACTCCCCTCGCAGCTCATCACCTTCACCGTGACATCCAAAACACTTGGTCCTGAGCAGCGGTAAGACTTCAAGCGTGAAAAGCTCCTCTGGAGTAGGCTCCGCGGATGGCATCTCCTCACTAGCAGCGACGCTGTTTCGCTCATCAATCGACGCGACAACACAGACGACCATGAGACTCATAATGACACCACGCACATACGTGTAGCATGCGTGCTTATATCGCATCTTTCCATTCGTTAAAGAAACAATCATCTTCATTCTCTAACAGCACTTTCTGAATAAAGCCTTGCAACATCAACGGCTGTCAAAGCGCCGTCAAAAATCAAAAACTCATCTATTGCGCCATTAAGATTCCTACACGTGAACTCTTCGTCCGTTCGGTACATTGGATCTGCCCAGTTCGCAATTGAAGCGGAACCAATACGGACTCCAGGAACCGTTGCATGCTCCGGTATCGTCTCCATGCTGATTTGCTTTCCGTTGACATAATGAGCGACCTGACCTCTTCTACGGTCGTATGTCACCGCAAGCATATTCCACTCTCCACTCATCTCATCTCGCCATATATCTGGGGAATAAAACACAGTTTGTCGCCAACTTGTACCTTTCCGGTGCGGGTGCTTCACTGAGAAGAAGATCCTGCCATCCTTCTGAATCTGCCAGTGAGGCTTACCCTCATCATGCCCGTCAGTTAAGAACAGTGAATTGAACAAATTACTCAGACTATTAATTCTCACCCAACAGACCATCGAAAGATTATCCATCGCATCCGGAATTGCCACCCGGGCACGGCTCCCATACCTCGTATAGTCATACGCTCGTCCCGAATGCTCCCAACGGTTGGCACAGAACGCTGCCCCAACAACTGCTGCTGTTGACGCCTGCGAGGTACCGCGAGCAAGGTTTTCAAGTGTACGACTCTGATTGTCGGCGGAACATCGATAACACGCCACGAGCCGTTCATCACGCAACCACTCTTGCAATGCTATACCCCATGCTTCTTCGCGCAAGGACATCTTCTGCTGAACGGCACGAGCTACTGCAGAAGAACTCACCACGCGAATCGGTACATCGAGTTTCTCAGTCTGTACGACCGCTTGACGGACCCTTAATGACTCGCCCTGACTAAATCGAAGCTCCGGCTTCTCAGCTCGAAGCAAACCAATTTCTCCATCTAAGACGGTGAAGTCGGTAGTACCTCCGTCTACATGCACGCTAAATTCTGTGCCATAGTCAACAATTTCTCCCGCAGCCGTCGCAACCTGAAAGCCGTGAGCAGCATCAGGAACATACGCTCGGACCGCACCCTTGTTCAGCTTTAGGACCATTGGAGAATCGATGGTGAATTCAGCTTCACCCTCAATGACTAATTGCACACCACTAAATAATTCAAGGTGCATCACACCCGACTGAATATGATGCTTACCCCGAGGCAGCACAGCGCCAGACACAACAGCTGGAGTTTTCCAAAGAACATCTGCTTGACTGACTACGACCGCTACACCATTGACTGGCAGGCCAGCTAAAGCCACGCCTGACTCGGGTGTGAAATATTTTTGATCCGGACTCTGGCGTAAGTTCAATACAACGCACACCAAAGCAATCACAGCCGTTGAAAACAGTGCCATCGGTAGCATCCTGACTGACACTCGGCGACCACTCCGGCTGGTTCCATCCACCTTGGCGTGCGGACAATCTTGAGCAGGCTCGACCACAGGAGACACCCCGAGAGCGCCTGCCTTCATTGCGCCTTCCAGCGCATCTTCGAAGCCTACTCGATCGAGATACGCTCTCCTGTTTTTTTCACTACTTATCAGCAATGTTTCGAGTTCCTGCACATCACTTGCACTTGCGTGCCCATCGAGCGCACTCGTTACAAGTTCTTCCAACTCATTCTCTGGCGTATCACTTTGCTGCTCTGTCATTCTCATTCCATTTTCATTTATCTGTTTATTGTTGAAGAGATTTTATTGTTGAAGAGATTCCTCAAACTTGCTTAGTCACGATTTACTTTTGCTTCAACACACGCTTTGAGAGCCTTTCGAAGCCGATGCAATGAAACTCGTATCCCGGCCTCTGAACGACCCGTTTCCTCTGCATATGCTCGAAGCGTGTTCTTTCCAGAATATCGATTCCTCAATAGCACACGGTCTTCATCACGCAGAGCATTCAGACAGTCCCGAAGCGCATTGGCTGTTTCATCACTGTCATCAACACCATCATCTGTCACAAAGAGCATTTCTTCGGCCTGCTCCGAGAGCACTGTTTCTTTCCTTCGTGCCCTATCTCGCCTATGAGCGAGAATTTCATACCGCACAATCGTATTGATCCAGCCTCGGAAATTTGTCCCGTGTACAAACGTGTTTCGCTTCTCCCATGCAACCAGATTCGACCGTTGAAGAATGTCGCCTGTTGCCGCACCACAGAAAACCACCGCGCGAATAATACGTCGCAGACGCTCTTGTTCAGAACTCAGAAGTTCAGCGAAGTCATCGTCTGTCATGTGCTTCCAAAACCTTCTTCTTCAGTGGTAGACTCCGCAGTCGGATCGAACGTTAACGGACTCGGCCAAAAACCCCATGAAAACACGTTTCGTTGCAGAAAAGGTCCCCATCAACGGTACCATCCGCTCTTTCGATTCGTACTATTCACAATACTACCGACCGTCACCCTCATACGTAATCTGACCATTCTGAGGCGGCGGTGGCCACGGATACGCCCCTGCTTCCCATATCTGCTGCTGATCACGCCGAGCCTTCTCAACGTGAGACCGTATTTCTTCCGGAACTGAAGCGTTCTCAAGCTGCCCATACACAAATGGAAGAGCAGGATCCATTACATGGGAGAGGTCACCTAGCGGTGGTCGCTCTGCTGATAGCGTGAGAATCCTTTTCCGTAACTCGATCACAATTTCAGAATGTAACTCAGATATATCATCTTGTTCACTTGGGTCAGCTTGCAGATTGAACAGTGCGTCCCCAACAAGTTTCCACTGGCCACTCCGTATTGAAGGAAGCCGAACACTTCCAGTGGCCTCAATAAGTATCTCTGTCCGCGGACTTTTCTTGCCTTCGAAAATCACAGTACTCATATCATGACCATCGAGTGGAAGGGCTTGATTCGTGGAGCCGCCGCCGATGGAAACAAGTGTCGGAAAAACATCTGTGACATGCATCAGTTCCTTACAAACTGATGACGGCGTAATGACTCCAGGCCATCGAAACACGCAGGGCACACGAATGCCACCCTCGAAGGTCGTATTTTTTGTGCCTCGCCACGGTCGATTCACTTCCTCTGTGAGTCCACCGTTATCATTAGTAAAAATCACCAGTGTATTTTCTGCAATGCCCAACTGCTCAATGGACTGCACAATTCGTCCAACTGCTTCATCAAGACAACGAATTGCAGCACCCCGCTTGTCAAATACGTCCCGATGTCGCGGAATCTCCTCAAGTGGACCATGAATCGCATTAAACGCTACGTAATGGAAAAACGGCTCTCTCTCATCTGCATGCATGGTCATGAGCCGGATGGCCTCATCAGCGATCAGATCCGTTGAATACCCTTCTTCCAAAACTGGCTGCTGATCCCTATGCCAATCAAAGACACAGAATGGTTGTGGTGCGTTGTGCGGAATGAGATACGAGTTGTAATCAATACCCCATCCATAATGCCCATACTGGTGATCGAATCCACGAGCCAATGGAAGATGCTTAGGCAACCACTCGCCGAGGTGCCATTTTCCAATCATGGCAGTTGTATAGCCAGACTCATGGAGGGCATCGGCCAGTGTTCGTTCGCGTGGGTTGAGCCCATGAATTCGTCGCGTTGGTGTTCCGTCGGCAAGTCTGGCCAACGGAAGATTAAGGAGTGCAAGATAATCAGGTTTCCCAAAGGCTTCACTCCTCCAATCCATCCACTGACGGAATGGATACCGTCCTGTTAACAATGCACTGCGTGAAGTCGCACAGACTGGAGTCATACAAAACTGATCAAGCTGCATGCCCTCTCTGGCAAGCTGATCAATCATTGGTGTAAGCCGAACATCACCACCATGGAAACCAGGATCTGCCCACCCAAGATCATCTGCAAGAATCAAGACAATATTTGGGCGATCACCGGGGCGATCATTGAGGCGACGAGACGTATCGGAGTCTGGCTCACCAGCTTCTCCCCAAAGAGGTAGAAGACTTACACTGAATACACAACACACGACCAGGACGACACCAGTCGAGAGAAACCCATCAAAAGATCGCCACACCATAAGAATCCACCTGTTTTTGAGAACAACCAAAGACATCTTCTACCCTGCAATTCTTCGTGGTTGATATAGTACTAGGCTTGGAGGGCTGGCATGACACGTCAAGCATAATTCTACGAGTTCGTAACACCTATGCCAGAACACATTCAACACAGATGTCTATACACATCAGGACACCATATTCTATGAATTTTTCTCGACTCATGTGCATCGTGTCATTTTCTATCGCGTTGCCTGCAATTGCAGCAGATCAACCAAACATTCTCTACATCATGTCTGACGATCATGCTGCACACGCCATCTCCGCTTACGAGGGGCGCTTGGCTGGAATTGCTCCGACGCCACATCTCGACCGACTCGCAAATGAAGGCGCACTGTTCACAAATGCCTTCTGTACGAATTCAATTTGCTCTCCGTCGCGGGCCTGCGTTATCACAGGTCAATACAACCACACAAATGGCGTATTTGACCTTGGTGGTAGAATCCCACCAGAGGAACAAATGCTTCCTCTTCAGATGCGTGACGCCGGTTACCAGACAGCAATGATTGGAAAGTGGCACCTGAAGGCCGAACCGGCTGCCTTTGACTACTACTGCGTCTTGCCTGGACAAGGCAAATATCATGACCCCCAGTTCAGAATTCGTGGACCAAAACCTTGGGGCAAGAATACGATTGCTTTCGAGGGCAAACATGTCACGGATGTAATCACTGATCTTTCGATGGAGTGGCTTGAACACAAACGCGACGAGTCAAAACCATTTTTCCTTATGCACCATTACAAGGCACCACACGATTACTTTGATAATGCACCACGATACGAGTCATATCTTGCCGATATTGATATTCCATCACCGGCCTCCCTTTGGAGGATGAACCCACGCTTCGGCTCACTTGCTACTCGTGGCGACCGCGACGAACTGGTCCCACACATTGGTACGTCTATCGGCGGCAGAAACCCTCGCCGTTCGTACCTCAGCGACTTACCATCGCGATATCCAGATGAATTTCCTACCAACTTTGACCCAAATGATTACTCGGATGATGAAAACAAAAAATTCGCCTACAACGCATACCTGAAAAAGTTTCTGCGTTGCGTCAAGGGTATTGATGACAACATCGGCCGACTCCTGCAGAAGCTTGATGCATTGGGGCAACTTGAAAACACGATCATCGTGTACACCGCCGATCAAGGTTTCATGCTCGGGGAACACGACTATCAAGACAAGCGGTGGATGTATGAACAGTCTCAACGCATGCCACTCCTGATTCGTTATCCAAAACGAGTGCCGGCTGGACAACGGTTTGACACACTTGTTGAGAACGTTGACTTCGCTCCCACGCTTCTGGAATACGCTGGCGCAACCATTCCAAATTCGGTCCAGGGCCGATCATTTCGCTCGCTCCTCGAAACCGGATGCGAACCCGACAGCTGGAAAAAGGAAACCTATTACCGATACTGGATGCACATGGCGCATCACGACAACCCCGCACACGTTGGCATTCGAACAAAGACTCACAAACTCATTTTTTACTATGGCTGCAATTACGATGGAGGCTACCGCACACCACCAGGCTGGGAACTCTATGATCTCATCAACGATCCTGCAGAAACAATCAACATTTATAATGACCCAACCAGTAAAGGACTCGTTCATAATTTAAAGTCTCGCCTCGCCGCCTTACGGCAAAACGTTGGTGACGATGGAACTGCTTACCCACTATGTGAAAAGATCATCCAAGAATTCTGGGACTACGACGAAAACAACCACGAGAAAGCGGTTCATATTTCCCATGAATTTCTTGCACGTCGGCTTGGTGAACTCGCCCGCGGCGACCGGGCACCAAAAACATCTGTGGGCAGAGATCTAAAAAAGTAATGTGAAAACTGTTACTGACCTAACCGTTGCACGCATAATGTTTCGCAAACACCTGCTATATAGCCTGCGAAAAAGATCAATCCTTTAAACAATAATCTGTTGCAAAAGTTTCTAGCACGCCGGCCCTATCAAAGGTAGTCTGTAGTTGGGAACTGACCTGCGAAACTGAAGGCGGCTATGATGAATTTTTATCAATATTTATTTAATTGTTCTGATCAAAAGTGCATCAAAAAAAACCGACAAGCATTTAAGAATTTGCGTCTAGAAATCCTTGAACCACGATTAGCACTCGATAGTCATGGACTCACTCGACCGGGACTTGAGCAGGCTGCAATGATTCGCATTGACAACTCACTCGGTCCGAATCCAATTATTTTTACGAAATCAGAACTTATCGGACAAGAAACGAATAGTTTTGTTATCACGAGTGTTGCAGAAGGATCAGTAGTTGAAAAATGGAATCAAGCTACCTTGAGTTGGCAGGATGTATCGACCCCAGTAACCACAAGTCATCCAAGCCAGCTTATCCAGCTACTACAAAATCGTTTGATCCAAAGTGGTGATCAGATACGCTGGGTACCACAAACGACAGACAACCAGCTACGCAATTCGTTTGCAATTTTGGGCTGGGACGACGGCAGTTCGAACACACCACCAAATCCAGCTTTATTGCCGAGTGCTGTGCAGAACGTAGAGGTCAATTCGACTGCAGATGGTGAACTCACTGTTTCATGGTCACAGACCACTTCTACTGTCGCGACTGAGCATTACATTGTGTCAAAAGAGAACGGTGTTTTAAAAGAAATTACTGTAACCAATAACCCCACAATTGATTTTACGAACCTTCAGTCTGGTGATTACACATTCACCGTATCGGCAGCAAACTCAAATGTTGAAGGAGATGCTTCAAGTGCATCTCAGTCGCTCCTCACGTTCTCAGATCTGGTACAAGACTTCCAAGACTCTTCTCTTGAGACAGGGAACTCCTCTTTTGTTCGCCATAACGCGGATACACCAGAGGGGGCCGCTGCTGTCGATCTTTACCGAATCGGTGTTGATGTCATGAAGGGTCTTCCTTCCAGTCATCCATTCAGTTGGGATGTCCAAGCAGGTATCCATGGCACGTTCTGGTCAACTCTGCCGACTCTAAAGCAAGGAATGATTGACAAGGGATTCATGACTGTACAAGAAGCCGATGATGCATTTTCGTCATGGGAAGTTGTTCTCAACAACTGCAATCACTGGGTCAAATTGTGGGCCCAAGCCCAAGGCGCCAACACAGCAACGCCTACACAAAACTTTAGTGTTGTCTTTATCGCATGGCATCGACTTTACATTGCTGCTTTTGAAAAAGTAGTCCGCCAAGTGCTGATCAATGAAAAAGCCGACAGCGCGTCTTTATTTGCTACAAAACTTGCGAACGCAGATGTAGAGAAATGGACGCTCCCATACTGGGACTACCGCACTCCTGAAACCAGTGCCCTTCCCCAAGGCTTTCGTGAGCCTGTATTCGATGGGCAGCCAAACGCACTCTATGAGAAAATTCGTGGAACTGACATCAACGCTGGCATACCACTGAGTCAAACACCCATGACTGAAGGGGATCTCGGAATTGTTCCGGTACCTGGAAACTCACAACCAGGAGTCAGTGTCTCTCAATATTTCAATCAGAGTGTTGCTCTGCAGCAGGCCCAAACACTATTCACACAATTTAACTCCCTCGCTGAACTCTCCCCTCACGCAGTGGCACATGATGTCATCGGTGGAATGTCAGACACCGCCCTGCCAAGAATCTCAAACTGGATTGACATGGTGGATCTCGCACGGATCGACGATGTTGATACGCTCTGGGAAAACAACACCATTCCATCTGATGCAGGCGATGTTTTGACGAATGCGATCGAACAAGGTAACTACGAAAACGTCTACAACTTTATCCAAGACAAGTATGTGACCGATCCGACTGCAATCACGAGTATCATCAGTGACTCGCATTATCTGACCACATTTTTTGGTGAATCCTCGAACATCGCACCGTCTCTCATGGGTTGGGTGCCGACAGCTGGTCGTGATTCCATTTTTTATCTTCATCATGCATATGTTGATAAATTATGGACCGAGTACAACACGCTTCCGACCTCTTCATATCTTCAAGAAAGTGTCCTTGATATTGCTGGCTGGAATTTCACCTTCTGGGAACCCGATGCCAACGGAGACCCTTATCTGCAAACATATTCAACATGGAATAATGCCAGCTATCTTGAACCTGGAGTAGAAACCGTCACCTCAAATAAGGTTCTTCAGGCGGTCTATTACCCGAACTATGTTTATGACTCTGTAGAACCACTCGATAGCAACTACATGCCGCTTCCAAAGACATCGAATAGTGTTCTTGCCTTGTTAGAAAACCCGATTTTTTCGCCACCGCTGAACACTATTCATCCAGATGCAAGGGGTTCTATTCCTGGCGATCAGAACACGATTCATGATCTGGCGTTTCAATCAATTGACCTTGAACTTCCACTCACAGCAGGTCTTGTTAATGAGTTAAACAGTACAGAAACAAATCAGGAAGACATTCGTGTAGCAGTTGAGATACTTGTTGAAACACCGATGAATGCCTCAGAGAACATCGGTATTGCCATTGGAGACGTGACCTTCCTTGCCAACAACGCTGACCAAATTCAAGCCTACTGGAATAGCTGGGATGTAAATGCTGGGACGGGCAACCGTGACGGTAATTTTAGACCTGATGAAAATTTCATCCTGACGAATCTTAATGACACTCCGCTAAGCCATAACGATTCTACGAATGCGATGCGGAATCTTCAGCTTGCTCGTTTCAATCCGCTCGCTATGTCGAGTACATCCATGCCTGGAATGGCGATGAATACGCACTACTCGGCTGACATCTCATTCCCCGTAAGTCAGCAATTTGCCTTCGAACACGATATCATTCGAGGTGATTCACAGCTTGGCATCATGGTTCTCTCTGCGACACCTACTAGTACTGCAAGCCGTAATACAACGCTTTCAGAAATATCTTCATCTCTGCACCAGAACATTACGGTCGGAAATATAGGGGGTAACGTTGATGCCCTGACGTACCTTAAAACCAATCCTGCAATAATAAGTAATCCTGTCGCACTTGCGAACATTCATGCATGGGCCAAAACACATTCTCCAGATGCATCTACGTATTATGATCGATCGGTTGATCTTGCTTGCGTTTATCTCGCAACGAACCAGGACCTCATTCCCACATATCGTGATGATCCACTTGCAGCAATTAAACAGTACTTAGATCAAGGTCTCCATAACGGCCGATCTCTTGACGGCTGGCTGCAAACATCGACTATTGCAGAAGCAAGAAATGTTGTCTTCGCGACAATTTGATTGACCTACGCAAGAAGAAATGACGCTGGCTTTGGTTTTACTTGTTGCTCTTAGCTCGTCTATCCCGTTTTAAAGAACTCCTCGTATTTTTCCCTTGGCGAGTGTCTTTTGACTTCCGACCTCGTCGTTGGTGTTCCAAGGCTTCGAGTTCTGTCTGTTGCCCCCTGTCATTGCATTCTTCCATCCACCGAGATAATTCTTCTTTCAGTTCAGCCTTACACTGGGCATATTGTGGATCATTTGCAAGATTGTTCCACTCATATGGATCTTCATCTATCGCATAGAACTCCTCTGCGGGGCGATTTTCATACCGATAAACCTTTTGGGCAGCGGTAGCATCACCAGCTAAGGCCTTTTCACGCCACGATGTAAAAATGTTTGAATTCGTACAAGCGTTCTGAAACGTGACATGCGGGGTAAAATTTATGATGTACTTATATTTGTCTGACCGAACAGAACGAATGCCAAAATAAGGAGACCCCTTATTTATTCCTCGAGTTGTCATTTCACCAAAGACAAAATCCTTATGTGTTGTACTTTTACCTGTTAATACTGGTACAAAACTTTTGCCGTCAATTGCATCTACTGGCATTCCTCCGGCCGCATCGATAAAGGTCGGTGCAATATCTACATACTCCACCAAGGCATCTGTTACTGATTTTCCTTTGATCTTATTAGGCCATCTGACGATGCACGCGCTCTGTAAGCCAGTATCGTAGCAAGTCCACTTACCGAACGGGAAACTTGAACCCTGCTCGCTGACCACGACCACCATCGTATTTTCTGCCATGCCGTGTTTGTCCAGCAACGTAAGTAATTCGCCTACTTGCCAGTCGAAATAGGTGACCTCAGCCAGGTAATCAACCATGTTATTACGCGTTTCTTGTGTATCCACAAAGTAAGGTGGCAGCGTGATCGTGGATGAGTCGTATTGCGAAGAGTCTCCTTTGTTCCAGGGAGAATGAGGCTCGTTGGAACATGCAAAAAGACAAAATGGTGAATTGTCCCGTTTTGATTCAGCCATGAGTTCATCAATGGCCTCGAAATCTGGATTATTTTTTTCCCCAGAGTATTCGAAAGGGAAAGCCTCCTTGGGAGCAACATGGGTCTTCCCACTTAGATGAATGCGATACCCAAGCGGTTTTAGATAGTGAACAATGCTCTTGGTACCATTCTTCACAAACGTGTGATTTGGATAGGCGCCACTCTTTACTGGGTAAAGGCCAGTATAGATCGTGTGTCGTGTCGGAGAACACATTGGCGCTGCTTGGAAACACTGTGTGAAACGCATTCCTTGATGAGCCAAGCCGTCAATATTAGGAGTGATCGCCTGGCCGCCATAACACCCGATATCACGAAATGTACAGTCGTCAGCAATCACAAAGAGAAAGTTCGGACCATTACCGTCCGAAGCGGCTTGGCTGGTGTTAATCCCGAAAAGCGAAGCAGTAACTATCGCAACAAATACACATGGAGGTATTGTCTTGCGGTCTAAAATATTCATACCATTTCATTCCCCGCCACATTATTAACATCATGAGATGTACTGGACGTGATCGTAAAAAGTTATCACGTCAGTTTAGCTTGCTCAGTAACGCCTCACGTTTTATTGAGCCCCTGTGGCAAACACTGGTGACATCTTGTCTTCTGCAAGAGACCAAAAACATGATTTCACCAAAAGTGTGACTCACACTGCCTCAAAAGGCGGACGGGGTGGGATTTGAACCCACGAGACGCTTTCACGTCTGCCGGTTTTCAAGACCGGTGCATTCAACCGCTCTGCCACCCGTCCGAGTGACACGCCTGCCGGAGTCCCGACTGCCAGACTTCCGACTGCCAGACTTCCGACCTGTGTATAAAAAAGATTCTACATCGCTTTGCGTCCGAGCCACAGAGATTACCTTTGACGCCCGAACTTTACTACTTTACAGTATGCAAACGAATGATAACTACAAAGGAGAGATTCGTAATGGGTGGCATCAGCAACCGCATGAAAGAAATTAAGCGTCGCCGTCAACGCCGCAAAAAAGTTACAAAATTCCAGGGCAAACTTACCAAGGCAACAACCAGTGAGAAACAGGTTATTGCGGAGAAACTCCGTAAACTGACTCCGGGGTGTGAAGTCCTCATCGTGCAACTCGGCATTGAAGACGGCAAGGCATAGCCGTACCAACAACTCTTTCGTTTGGATCGACTGTTTCAACCACTTCACAAAACACGCCATCTATTACTTTGACTTCGTGAACACGAACTCATCTTGGTTGAAGTCTATGGTGACTTGGTCACCCTCAACAAACGCACCACCAAGCAATTCTTTTGCCAACGCATTTTGCAACTGCTGCTGTATTACCCGCTTGAGCGGACGCGCGCCATACGCTTGGTCATACCCCAATCGAGCAATCTCATCGACAACAGCATCTCCGTACCCAAGTGTGATTCCAGCTTTCTTAGCCTGTTTCACAAGCTGTGTTAACTGCAACGAAACAATACGGTGAATGTGTCGTTCATCGAGTGGATGGAAAATAATTGTTTCATCAATTCGATTCAAGAATTCTGGTAGAAACCGTGTTTCGAGGGACTCCTGAACCGCTTCACGAATCTCTTCTTCGCTGCCCTTTTCTTTTGTAATCTGTTGAATGAGTTGACTCCCAACGTTACTCGTCATCACCACGATCGTATTGGTAAAGTCGACAGTATGGCCAAGACTGTCCGTCAATCGTCCGTCATCGAGCACCTGAAGCAATACATTAAACACGTCGCGATGGGCCTTCTCGACCTCGTCAAGCAGCACGACTGAGTAGGGCCGTCGACGAACCGCCTCGGTGAGGCGTCCACCTTCTTCATAACCGACATAGCCAGGAGGCGCGCCAATCAATCGTGCGACGGTATGCTTCTCCATATATTCACTCATGTCAATGCGCACCATAGCATTTTCATCGTCGAACAGAACCTCAGCCAGAGCCTTGCAGAGCTCTGTTTTGCCGACACCCGTGGGGCCGAGAAATATAAATGATCCGATGGGCCGGTTTGGATCTTGTAACCCCGACCGACTTCGTCGAACCGCATTACTCACAGCCTCCACTGCTTCTTCTTGGCCGATAACACGCTGATGGAGGCGTTCCTCCAGAACAAGCAGTTTTGCCTTCTCAGCTTCAACGAGTCGGGTGACCGGGATGCCGGTCCATGAACTAACTACTTCTGCAATTTCTTCAGGACCTACCGACCGGCGGAGCAGACGCTTCGTAGGCTTTGTTTCTTTCTTAGCATCTTTCTCAGCAGCATCTTTCTCGGCCTCTTCCTGCTCAAGCCGTGATACGAGTTGTTTTTTTGCAACATCGAGTTCGTAAAGCTGTTGATACATCTCCTCGCTGACTGACTGACCGAGGGACTGTCGCTCATTTACCTGCACATTGACTTTGTCAAACGCCAGTTGTGCCTCATCTAACTTTTGTCGAAGTTCCTGAGCACTCCCGACGCCAGACTTCTCCGCTTCCCACTGTTCACGAAGACTCGCCAGCTTTTGCCGAAGATCAGCCGCCTCACTTTCAATCTCAACGAGCCGATCTTGTGCATGCGACTCTGTCTCTTCAGCAAGCTGTCGTCCGGCAAGTTCCAGCTGCACAAGGCGTCTTTGCACTTCATCTATTTCACTTGGAACGCTCTGCAATTCCATTGCAATACGACTTGTCGCCTCATCCATAAGATCAATTGCCTTATCTGGCAAAAAGCGATCTGCAATATATCGGTAGGACAACTCAGCAGCCGCAACGAGTGCCGAGTCTTTGATCTTGACGCCCTTATGATGCGCTTCATACCGAGGCTTCAGGCCCCGAAGTATTGCGATCGTATCTTCAACAGAAGGTTCGCCAACAAACACTGGCTGAAATCGACGCTCAAGCGCCGCATCTTTTTCAATATGCTTTCGGAATTCATCGAGAGTAGTTGCGCCAATACATCGTAATTCGCCACGCGCGAGAGCTGGCTTCAGAAGATTTGCCGCATCAGAGCCACCCTCTGCAGCACCTGCACCAATCACGGTATGAAGTTCATCGATAAACAGAATGACACTACCAGCAGCTGACTCAACCTCACGTAATATTGCTTTGAGACGATCTTCAAACTCGCCACGATACTTGGTCCCCGCAATAAGGGCGCCAAGGTCGAGTGCCATGACCCGACGATTTCGTAATGTCTCTGGCACATCAGACTGCACAATACGCAGAGCAAGGCCCTCAGCAATGGCTGTCTTTCCAACACCAGGCTCACCGATGAGAACTGGGTTGTTCTTTGTTCGACGAGATAACACCTGAATGACACGACGAATCTCCGCGTCACGACCAATGACCGGATCCAACTTGCCCTGGCTCGCCCGCTGCACGAGATCAATGCCATACTTGTCAAGCGCCTGGAACTTCTCCTCAGGACTCTGATCGGTGACGCGAGAACTGCCGCGTACCGCCTGCAACCCTGCCAGCAGCTCTTTTTCAGTAACAGCTGCGAGTTTCAGCACGTTTTGCGCCTTCGATGGCGCTTTGGAGAGCGCAATAAGGAGATGATCCGTTGACACGAAATCATCTTTCATCGTGCCCGACTCGGACGTTGCGATCTCAAAAACCTTAATAAGTTCCTGATCGGGCTGCGGCTGCGCTCCACCAGCAACCTTTGGGAGATGTGAAAGCTCTGCTTCGATGATGCGTTCGAGGTGTCCTCGCTCAACACCAATCTTTTGCAACAAAGGACGCACGATGCCTTCCTGCTCGGCAACAAGCGCAAACAACAGATGCACCGGCGTTGCTTGGGGGTTGCCGCGATCTGCAGCCAGATCCACTGCACGTTGAACCGAGTCCTGAGCCTTGATTGTGAATTTATCAAATCGAAATGCCATCAGACCATTTCCTTTCAATCTGCGTTTCCGCGCAGCAGTTTGCCTGCCTCCCCCTCCATACTGGACTCCCAACGCATGACAGCCAAAGGCGTTATAGTGAACGCCTTCGGCTGGACAATCTAGTCTTCGTCTTGTTTGACCTCGAACTCAGCATCAATGGTGTCATCGGGGGCTGCAGTTGCACCAGCTGGTTCGCCACCCGCTGCATCACCTCCGGCGCCTTCTGCCTGAGACTCATACAGCACCTTCGACAGTGCATGCGAAGCCTGCTCAAGTGCATCGTGTGCTGACTGCACGGCGTCGGCATCTTCACCCTTGGCTGCTTCGCGGGCTTTCGCAATTGCTGCTTCAAGAGGAGCCTTGTCGGTATCGGCAAGCTTTTCGTCATTTTCCTTAATGAGCTTCTCTGTCTGAAAACAGAGTGCTTCGGAACGATTTCGTACTTCAGCCAACCGCTGCTTCTGCTTGTCTTCTTCAGCATTCAGCTCGGCATCTTTCCGCATCTTCTCGATTTCTTCTTCGTTCAGCCCACTCGATTGCTCGATAGTGACCGACTGTTCCTTATTGGAACCGAGGTCTTTTGCGTTCACCGAAAGGATACCGTTTGCATCGATATCAAATTTCACTTCGACTTGTGGCGTCCCACGTGGCGCTGAGGGAATCCCCTCAAGGTTGAATTGACCGAGCAGACGGTTGTCCTTAGCCATTGACCGCTCGCCTTGATACACACTCACGGTCACTGCCGTCTGGTTGTCGGCCGCTGTACTAAAGACCTGTTTGCGTTCGGTTGGAACCGTTGTGTTTCGCTCAACCAACTTCGTAAACAGACCACCTTCGGTTTCAATCCCGAGGCTCAATGGCGTCACATCAAGCAAGAGGACGTCTTGGACATCACCGGCCAAGACACCACCCTGAATCGCAGCACCTAACGCAACAACTTCATCTGGATTCACACCCTTGTGTGGCTCCTTCCCAAAAATATTTTTAACGAGTTCTTGAACCTTTGGAATCCGTGTAGAGCCACCGACAAGAACAACTTCATCGATCTCTTTGGGATCAAGTTTTGCGTCCTTTAGAGCCTGCACAACTGGCCCTCGGCACCTTTCAACAAGCCCATCGCACATTTCTTCAAACTGTGCACGAGTAATTGTTATTTGGAGATGCTTTGGCCCAGAGGCGTCCGCAGTAATAAACGGCAGATTAATATCACTACTTTGTGCCGAGCTCAGCTCCTTTTTTGCTTTCTCACACGCTTCTTGAAGCCGCTGCAGCGCCATGGTGTCTTTTCGAAGATCAATGCCCTGCTCCTTCTGAAACTGTTCGGCAACATGGTTGATGAGTGTCTGGTCGAAATCATCACCACCAAGATGTGTGTCACCGTTGGTACTGATAACACGAAACACCCCATCGGCCACTTCGAGTACGGAGACATCAAATGTTCCACCACCAAGGTCAAAGACAGCAATTTTTTCCTGAGCTTTACTTTCCAGGCCGTACGCCAGTGCAGCTGCAGTCGGCTCATTAATGATCCGCATCACCTCGAGGCCGGAAATCTGTCCTGCATCCTTTGTTGCCTGTCGCTGCGCATCATTGAAGTAAGCTGGCACCGTGATCACAGCTTTATTCACTTTATGGCCGAGATAGCTTTCAGCTGATTCTTTAAGTGATCGTAAAATGGTTGCTGAAATTTCAGGTGGTGTGAATTCTTTGTCGCCGACTTTTACCTTTACGTAGTCTTCCGGACCACCAACAACTTCGTACGGGACAATTTTCTCTTCGCTTGCAACCTCGTTATGACGACGGCCCATAAAACGCTTAATCGAGTAAATCGTGCGAGTAGGATTCGTCACCGCTTGACGCCGTGCAATATCTCCAACAAGTGTCTCGCCTTTGTCATTAAAAGCCACAACACTTGAAGTCAGGCGATTGCCCTCTTTGTTCGCGATAACCTTTGGCTCTTTACCCTCCATGACCGCAACAACTGAATTTGTTGTTCCGAGGTCGATACCAATTATTTTTTCACCTTGTTTTGTTGCCATGTTTGTGCTCCTCCTACAATGTCCAAACGTGTGTATTCTGCCGGATGACCGTCCAGTCTCTTCAACTGTTCGGGGGCGTGATCAGCCGCCGCTGCTTATCAGTCTTTGGGCCAGTTTTGTCGGCCTACCCCGACGATAGAACAAGATTGCAAAGCCCGTGCCATAGCCACGAAACCCTTGTTTCTGACAACGGCAGCAGACAAAGTTGATAAAACAGCGTATTTACGGCGACAGTCCAGCAGGTACAGTGGAGCCAAGCCGGTCAACGCCACTTGGGGACTGCCATTTTGACGGTCTGCACTTTGCACAGGTGATTCTCGTAATCTACCACTGCACAGTGCATCACAAGGCGCAACCGTGGGGTATGGTGTGTACTCCATCTAATTTATTTTCTGAATACACGTTTATAGATTCATATTTGAGTGAACATCATGGCATCACCCTCGTCCAAGTCGTCCCGCAAAAAGATTACTAAAAGAAAGCCCGGATTAACCACTTTACGAAAGCAAATCGACACAATCGATCATGAACTTGTTGCGCTCATGAATCAGCGTGCTGAAGTTGCCCGAGAAATTGGCCATATCAAGTCTGCAAGCGGCGAAGTCACATATGATCCATCTCGAGAAGAACTCGTCTTAGACCGAGTCGCTCATGCTAACGAGGGGCCTCTTGCTGACGACAGTCTTAAATCAATTTTCCGGGAACTTATTTCTGGCTCGCGAGCGATCGAACAGCATTTACGGGTAGCCCATCTAGGTCCTGCCTGGACATACAGTCATCTTGCTGCGCTTCACCGGTTTGGTAACGCGGTTGAATTTGTACCAGTCTCGAGCATCTCAGCAGCATTTGAAGAGGTCCATGCAGGTCATTCTCACTACGGTGTTGTGCCTCTTGAAAATTCCACCGATGGACGCATCGCAGACACGCTCGATAACTTATCGCGGATGGACGTAAAAATCTGTGCCGAAGTACCATTACGCATTCACCATAATCTTCTTGCCGCCTGTGAACGTCACGACATACGAAAAGTCTACAGTCGGCCACAGGCACTTTCGCAATGCCGAAACTGGCTATCTAGACATCTCCCCAATGCACAATTAATTGAGGTTACCAGTACCAGTGCCGCCGCTGAAAAGGCGACGCGTGAGTCAAAAGCGGCAGCAATTGCCAGCCGTCAGGCCGGCATTCACCACGGTCTTTCTATACTCGCCGAAAACATCGAAGATATTGCTGGCAACACAACGCGTTTTGCTGTGATTGGACACGCTGACGCCAAACGAACTGGCCGTGACAAAACTGCGTTGATGTTTGAAATAAAACACCGTCCTGGCGGACTTGCAGATGCTCTCGCCATTCCAAAAAGACAGAAACTGAACCTGACATGGATAGAGTCTTTTCCTCTTCCCGGTGAGAAGCGAGGCTATATTTTCTTTGTCGAGCTCGACGGTCACCGCGATGATCTTCGTGTCCGACGAGCAATTGCATCGCTTGAAAAACGATGTACACGCGTTGCTATTCTCGGTAGTTATGCCGGCGCAAGTCTCGTTGGCTAGCACTGCACACTGGTATACGACAGAAATGCCGTGGTCACGCCTAGTCCACAGCACGTTTTCGCACTAGACTGCCTAATCGATAAAAGACAAGCACACATATCTAAAAACGAAGGAATGAGAATGGGCACCCGTCGTCGTATAGTCGCTGGCAATTGGAAGATGAACCTTGACCGTGCAGAGGCGGTTGCTCTTGCCGAAGGTGTCGCTTCTGGTGCCAACTCATGTGCTAACTGCAGCCTGATTCTCTGCCCACCGTCAATTTATCTTGCTGCAGTCGCCAACGCACTAAAACTAAGCAAGGGTAATAGTCCATCCGGTGTCGGCCTTGGTGGACAAAACCTCCATAACCAACCGAAGGGCGCTTTTACTGGTGAGATCGCTCCCGCAATGCTTATTGATATCGGCTGTTCATCATGCATTGTAGGGCACTCTGAGCGGAGAACACTCTTTGGTGAAACAGACGCAATCGTTAATGAAAAAGCCAAAGCCGCACTTGCCGCCGGCCTGACTCCTATTATTTGCGTTGGTGAAACCCTTGAGGAACGCGAACAGGATCGCACGGCCGCAGTTGTGACTGAGCAAATTATGGGCTCACTTGAAGGTTTTACTCCGGCAGATCTTACTGCTTCAATCATTGCCTACGAACCTGTCTGGGCAATTGGAACGGGGAAAGTCGCCACGCCAGAACAGGCCCAGGAAGTTCATGCTTTAATCCGCCAGCAACTTGCTACCCTCACCGACGAAGAAACGGCCAATCAAGTGGTCATCCAATATGGTGGCAGCGTGAAACCTGATAATGCTGGTATTCTTGCGTCCCAGCAAGATATCGATGGGGCACTCGTTGGGGGTGCAAGCCTCAAAGCAGATGACTTTTTGGCAATTGCCAAGCATTTTGCAGAGGCGAGCTGATTTAGTCTCATCGGGATAGCCCAGAATGGCTGTGGACGATACATTGTTCGTAGTACATCTAACGCTCGTAGCTTTCGTGTTTTGGAGAATTCATTCGCAATGTTCATGTTTGTTCGCTTTACTCTTGGCTTCCTGCTCGTTGCCACGTCGATCTTTCTCATTCTGCTGGTGCTTATTCAGCGCGGCCGCGGTGGTGGACTTGCCGGTGCTCTCGGCGGGATGGGTGGCCAAAGTGCATTTGGCACCAAAGCTGGTGACCTCTTTACAAAAATCACGATAGGTGTCGCAACTTTCTGGATCTTGCTCTGCATTCTCTCCATTAATGTGCTTGGGACACAGCAGTCTCTCTTTAGTACCGACCTTGGGGCAGCGGCACCTGAATCTATGGAAGGCCTTGGTACGACTGAAGCAATGCCGTCAGAGCTAGTCCCTGACTCAAAAAGCGACTCCACTGAAACTCCAGCTGACGCGAAAACGTCCGCTGAAGGAGATGCAGCGAATCCTGCCAAGGCTGTGAACTCTAAAGAACCAAATCCGTCGAATGCAGTGGACGCACCTCAAAAGTCACAACCTTCGTCGTCTGAAAAAACTCAGTCACCTGAGAACCCGGCTGAATAATTCTGGAGAACTATCATGGCCCGCAGCATGACGGGATGCGGTGAAGGGTTTGCCGATGATCAAGGCGTTGCCTGCAGAGTAGAGATTCGCAGTGTGAATCACCGGCATCTCAAATGTAGTATCCGGACCCGCGAAGGCTTCCATCTTCTTGAGCCGCGAATCGAAGCAATCATTCGAGAACGCATCAAGCGTGGTAGTCTTCAAATTACACTTGAAGTGAGTGGTTCAGCAGTTCCAACGGGCCGAAGGCTTGACCAAGATCAACTTGCCGCCTACCTCGATGACTGGGAAGCGTTCTGTAGTCACCGTGGTGTAGCTACTCCATCGACAATCGACCCATTACTTGGCCTACCAGGTGTGTTGCTTGACGCCCCACCTGATGCATCGGCAGTCGAGGCAACGTGGCCCGTCGTTGCTGCTGCAACTACAGCGGCGGTAAGCCAGCTCGACACCATGAGGCACGCAGAAGGGGCCGCTCTGTTCACTGACCTCGAACAGGCATGCGTTGCAATTGGTGAACTTGTTAAGCAAATTCGCAAACGCGTACCGGAAGTCGTCGCTGAACACCGACAACGACTTCTCGACCGTGTTGCGAAAGTACTGGAAACACATCAAGCTCGCTTGGACGACAATGACGTCATTCGTGAAGTCGCTCTTATTGCCGATCGATCAGACATTTCCGAGGAACTTGTCAGGCTTGAAAGCCATATTGAACAATTCCGTAGTCTCCTGCACGACACGGCACCAGGGCGAAGCCTGGACTTCCTCGCTCAGGAACTGGGACGTGAAGCGAACACCATCGGATCGAAATCCGTCGATGTTGCTATTGCCCACGCAGTGGTTGACCTGAAATCACAAGTGGAAAGAATCCGAGAGCAGGCCGCCAACATCGAGTAACCCTGTGTCCTCGTATTCCCCGGGGCTACCGGGGGAGCACTTTTCAAGGCCACCACAAGTGGGGTAAAACAACACGATGGTGCAATCCGAAGGTCAACTTGTCGTTCTTTCCGGCCCATCGGGCGTCGGGAAATCTACGCTTCTCCGGCGTCTCCTCAACGATTTCTCAGCTCTCATCCCAAGTATTTCGGCCACAACAAGGCCACCACGCGATGGAGAAGCACCGGGCGTGGACTATCATTTCCTTCCACCTCAAGAGTTTGAAAACAAGAGAAATGCCGGGGAATTCATTGAGTGCTGCCAGGTTTACGGCCGGGAATACTGGTACGGCACACTGGAAGGTGAGGTGACTCCTCGCCTTACCCATGGGAAATGGGTTATCCTTGAAATTGACGTCGAGGGTACCCTTTCCATTCTGGCACGGTATCCTCAAGCGGTAACAATTTTCGTTGAACCTTCAGATCCTGCTCACCTCGAGGAACGCCTTCGTGGTCGGGGTACTGAAACTTTGGAAGCTATCGAGCGAAGGTTGGAAGTTGCTCACCGTGAACTTCGTCAATCAGGTCATTATCGACACCGGGTTGTAAATGATTCTGTAGACACTGCCCTCGCAAACATAAAAACAATCCTGCTTGAAGCTGGCTTTTCCAACGACCCAACTACAGCTTCTGCCTGAACACCCTGTAATCTTTAAGTCAGTCACACACCCTGTAATCTTTAAGTCAGTCACACAGCCTGTAACTTTTTAGTTAGTCACACAGAAAGCACTCTCGATATGATCGACGACCTCCGTGAAGAAGAAATCGTGAACAAGGTTGGCGGACGATTTAAGCTGTCAACACTTATCCAAAAACGTCTTGTTGCTCTCAACGCTGGCGGCCGCCCACTCGTTGACATAGACAGCAAAGATAAGATGCAAATCGTAATCGAAGAAATCAAGCAAGACAAAATTTTTCTTGATACTTCGATGAATCTTCGAATCACCGGAGAATCACCCGAAGCTGGAGCTCCGATTGATTTTGATGCAAGTTTCTAATGAAGGCCTTTGCTGTCGGTGCATCGTGTAGATCCCATACGAAGTGCCTGTCTTGTTCATAGCTTCTCATACTGTTGGATTGTTTTGTGCCAGATTCACTCGCTGACCGTGAAATCGTCATTGCTGTCGGTGGCGGTATTGCGGCTTACAAAGTTGCAGCACTGACAAGCCGCCTCGTTCAGCGGTCCGCAGGCGTGTCTGTTGTGATGACAAAAAATGCTGAAAAATTTATTGGATCTACCACTTTCTCCGCACTTACCGGCCGGCCGGTTGCCTCCCACAGTTTCAATCCCGAACAATTCCCTTTGGGTGCACATATTGAACTTGCAGAACGCGCGGAATTGGTTGTCGTCGCTCCAGCAACAGCAGATGTACTCGCGAAGGCTGCGATGGGAATCGCTGATGACCTGCTCTCTACTCTCCTCTTGTGCGCTACCTGCCCCATACTCATGGCACCGGCCATGAACGCAGCAATGTGGCAGAAGGCTGCAGTGCAAAGGAATACCTCACAACTCATCGACGATGGTGTTGAACTTATTCAGCCAACCTCAGGTTGGCTTTCATGCCGCACAACTGGGACTGGTCGCATGGCGGAACCTGAAACGATACTCACAGCGATCGAGCGTGTCCTTGATGCTTCCTAACGTGAGCATGATAAATTCTGAAAACCTATGTCTCACATACTCATTACCGCTGGCCCTACCCGTGCTTACCTTGATGACGTCCGTTACTTGACCAACGCTTCAAGTGGCCGTATGGCATGCGCTCTTGCAGAGGCTGCTTTGGCAAAGGGACATTCGGTGAGTATTGTAAGTGGACCGGTGAGTGTTCAGTACCCGGCAGAAGCGCGAGTGACCTCGGTAGTCACAACTGGCGACATGCTCAAGAAGTCGCTTACACTCTTGCCCCGCGTCGATGGAGTCATCGCCACTGCGGCACCCTGCGACTTTGAGCCGAAGCAGCGTGCAAAAGGGAAGCTTCCGCGGCAGCGTGGCCTTGTGCTCGACCTCAAGCCAACCCGTGACATCATTGCGACGCTTGCACGTCAGGCCATGCCCTCTCAATGGATGATTGCTTTCGCACTTGAGCCGGACGGCGATCCAGCAAGAGCCCTCAAAAAAATTACCGCAAAGAAATGTGACCTCATTGTCCTCAACGACCTTACGTCACTCGACACAACAACCACATCAGTCACCGTCTATGACCATGCTCATGCGATGGTTGGACAGCGGGATGGCACAAAAACCTCTGTCGCCTGCTGGTTGCTCGAACTTATTGACACATATGCTGACAATGGGAATCCGAGTAGATAACAGACCTGGGTCTGGTTCCTCTGGTATAGTAATTCTCAACGTAGTCGGCATCGGCCAATTTGTACTTCCGCCCCTTTGTTCCCTTTTGACACAGCACTGACGTGATAAAAGTTGCTATCCTCGGCGCCACAGGATATACGGCGCTTGAATCCATAAAACACCTGCTTCGACACCCGGACGTTGAAATCGTTGCGGTTACCAGTCGCCAAGAAGGAAACACGCTTGTTTCAAGTGTTCACCCAAGTCTTGTTGGACGGCTTGATCTACCACTGGAAGACCTTAAGCCGGAAGCAGTAGCCGAGCGCGCAGACGTTGTTTTTTGTTGTCTACCCCACTGCGCGAGCGCGTCAGTCGTTCCGACACTTCTCGATGGCGGAGCCAGAGTTGTAGACCTGAGCGCTGACTACCGACTGAACGACGCCCCAACGTATCAGGAATGGTACGGACAACCACATAGCGACAGTGCTCGGCTCGGCGTGACAGTCTACGGTCTCCCCGAACTATTTCGTGAAAACATTACTGATGCTACGCTCGTCGCCAACCCTGGCTGCTATGCCACCGCTGCTATCCTCCCACTTGCTCCCTTAGTAAAAGCGGGGCTAATAGAAAACACTGATATCATCATCGATGCGAAAAGTGGAGTGAGTGGAGCAGGCCGGAACCCGAAACTCATGGCACATTTCCCGGAATGTAATGAGAGCCTTTCAGTCTACAATGTTGGCCGCCATCGCCACACGCCTGAGATCGAACAAATTATTGCCCGACACGCCGAAACACTGCCCGAGGTTATTTTCACTCCGCAACTCGCGCCGATGGATCGAGGCATTCTTGCAACCATCTATGCAAAACCGTCACCTGGTGTCACCGAAAAGCACATTGATGAAACCTGGAATGCGGCGTACGGCCATGAACATTTTATACGACTCGTTGATCACCTGCCTGGGACGAAAGACACGGTTGATACAAACTTTTGTGACATGACTGTACGACTCGTGCGAGGTCGACTTCTTATCATTTCCTGTCTGGATAATCTTGTCAAAGGTGCCGCAGGCGCTGCTGTACAAAACTTGAACTGCATGCATAATCTGCCTGAAACAACAGGCTTGCTTTAAACTCTTCCACCCTCCTATTCACCAACTGCCGATGGCTCCTGCTGAAACACCACTCCGCGGCCCAATACCCTCGCTTCCCAAAGGGTTTCGGGTGTCCGGCCTGCATGCGGGCCTGAAACGAAATCCAACTCGTGAAGATATCTCTCTTATTGTCTCTGACAGACCAGCGACAGCAGCCGGTGTATACACACAAAACCTAGTCTTTGCCGCTCCTGTTGCTTTCGATCGAGCCCGAACTCCCGGCACTGGGTTCCGCGGCGTCATCGTCAATTCTGGAAACGCAAACGCCTGTACCGGAACACAAGGCGAAGCTGATACTGCTGCCATGGCACACGTCACAGCCAAAGCGATCGGAGGACTAGAAAGCAGCGTTCTCGTTATGTCGACAGGTATCATTGGTGAGTTTCTTCCGATGGAAACAATAGAGAATGGAATCCGAACCGTGGTTGACCAGCTGGCCGACAATGACGAGAGTATTCTTCGTGCGGCACGCGGACTCATGACAACTGATACTCGCCCAAAACTTACTGGAATGTCATTTGGAAAAACTCCGGGAGGTGGGACCTATCAGATGCTTGGCATGGCAAAGGGTGCCGCCATGATCGGCCCCAAACTTGCAACCATGCTTGGCCTGATTATCACTGACGCTGCAATTACACCAGACGATGCACAACGCCTCCTCCATCAGGCAGCAGATCTCACATTTAACTGTGTCAGTGTTGATGGACACATGAGCACGAATGACACAGTCTTACTCCTTGCAAACGGTGCCGCAGGTGAAGAACCACTGGCAGGGAAAGACCTTGAAGCGTTTGAATCTGCATTAAAAAATACCTGTGATGTTCTCGCACATGAAATCGCAGATGATGGAGAAGGTGCTACGCATGTCATACGAATTGAAGTAACTGGTGCCGAAAGCCGGGAAGACGCCCGGCTGGTGGCCCGGGCAGTTGCTGACAGCCCACTGGTCAAAACAGCCGTAGCTGGTGCCGATCCAAACTGGGGCCGTATTGTCTCTGCTGCCGGATACGCGGGCGTTTCGTTCGATCCCGGCCGACTGACCCTTCGGGTGAACGGTATCGAGTTGTTTAGAAATGCCTCACCTGTCGGGTTTGATGCTGAAAAAGCGTCACAATCAATCCGTGAGAGCCGGGAGACCCTGATTGAAATCCATCTAGGTGATGGCCCGGGTGAAATTCGGTTTTACACCAGTGATCTGACCGCAGAATACGTCCGACTCAATGCCGACTATCACACGTAGACAAAGACTCCCCCTTCCCTAGCCGCCCCAGGGTGTATATTTTGCTTATTCAGAAAGGCCATCCGCGGAGCCTTAAGACGCTTCCTTCTTCCCTCGGGATTTTGTCAATGTTGCACCTTAACAACCAACAACTAGCTGTCCACTCTCTTTGGGGAACGAAAAAGCGAATGATTTCTGCACTTCCAAGAACCGCAAAAATAATGACTGCTCCATTGATCAGCGATATTCGGATGATCGGCGATAATCGGCTGATTCAGGTCACGAACAATGATGAGTCGACTGAAGATGATCCCGAAGTAGGTGACGATGACAATCTGGATTCAGACGACCCACTTGCCGATGAAGATTCTAACTTCGATGATTTCGATGACGAATTTGATGATGACTTTCAGGAAGAAGAAAGTGACCCAGATTGGGAGCATCCTGATGACCTTCGTCCAGAAGCTCCTCCGCCAAGTAAGTCACCTGGTGGCAGAAAATAGTACGGCGGCCGTTCACGTTCGGAGTAAGCCATGAACAAGACAAACGCCTCTCATCACGGAAATGCACGGCTCAGTGGAAATCAGTGGTTCGGCTTCTTGTCACAACTTGATTTTGATATTGAATTCTTCGAGCAGCTTTTCTCGCGTGACGAGGCATCTGTTGAGGTCACACGTGTTCTGGCGGAGTTAGTTGCACAAAAAGGTCTTCTAGAGAGAGCAGTTGAACTTGACCGTCACGTTGTGACCCTTCTGCCAGAGGATGCAACAGCCTGTTATAATCTGGCGTGTTCCTTGGCTCGAGTCGGTTGTTCGACGGAGGCAATTTGCAGCCTCTCAAAGGCAATTCTTCTTGGGTATGATGACCTTCGACATCTCGAGGTTGATCCTGACCTTGATTCCCTAAGAAACCATCCCGACTTCCGAAATCTTCTCGACGAAGACTGACCATCTCATCGAGTATAAGCCAGTAGCATCTCAAGGTCATGCATGAGGAGAAGGTAGCGAAGAATGTTAGACCAGTACGACCATATCACAGCCGCGTGCGAAGCTATTCAGACTCGTTGGCCTCATCAACCCAAGGTGGGAATTATTCTCGGAAGTGGTCTGGGCAATGCCACGCAGGGCGTCACGGACCAGGTTGAAATCCCCTATGAGGAAATTCCGCACTTTGCTCGTTCAACAGCACACGGACATGCCGGTCAACTGGTATGTGGTCTCCTCGAGGATGTGCCAGTCATGATTCTTGAGGGCCGGATGCATTCGTACGAAGGATATCCAGCATCACAGATCACGCTACCGGTGCGAGTCCTGCATCGCCTCGGTGCTGAACTGTTGATTGTCACGAATGCATGCGGCGGACTAAATCCACACTACAGCGCCGGCGACATCATGGTTATTGATGACCACATCAATTTAATGCACGATAATCCTCTCGTAGGTATAAACGACGACCGTCTCGGCCCACGTTTCCCAGACATGTCAGAGCCATATTCCTTCCCGCTTATTGACCGTGCACTGGAAGTAGCTCGCCAGAAAAACTTTGTTGCCCACCGCGGTGTCTACGTTGCAGTTACTGGACCCAATCTCGAAACACGGGCTGAGTATCGTTTCCTGCGGATGATCGGTGCCGATGTTGTGGGCATGTCGACTGTCCCGGAAGTTATTGTTGCCATACATGCGGGCCTTCGAGTCCTTGGCCTGTCAGTCGTAACAGACATGTGTTTACCAGATGCACTTGAGGTCGCAACCGTTGAAAGAATCCTTGAGGTGGCACGCACAGCGGAACCAAAACTTCGTAACATCATTGAAGTTGCTGTTCGGGATGCAACTGCTAAACCTTGAATCCATCAGTGATCATGCAATAGTGCATTCTCGGATTCTCGAAGTTCTCTTACAGTCCCTATCGACGCACATGGCAACCCCTGCGCACGCTACTGGCCTGCGCACGCTACTGGCCTCTGCAAGACTCTCTGCTCAACTCTGGACTGGACAGTCCATTAGATACTGGTGTACCTACGGCGAAAGGACTTCATCCACCCGCCTGTCGGACAGGGTCGTGACTTTAGAAGCGACAATACACACTGGGAGGGACAGACGCCTTGGTCGCGTCAAACTGGCAGTAGCAACAGCGTATTTTCTGTATGGCACTGAACCCGGGGAGTGTAGGAACACAACGAGCATCGAATCGCCTTCTCACGCCTTAAAGTCATCTGTGAAAACTATTTTTTGTGAGGCCGGATGGGCGTTACCTGCTCGACGCCGACAACTGGTATGCCGGCCGGTGTAACGGCTATTCGGGTAGCGTGCCCCTACCATCAGTGACGAACCCGCCCGGCCAGCCCGGGTAACAACGGGTACCACTGGGGTCAGGAGGCTGAGGTGGTTAGGATACGGGTCATCCTAAAACGACACGTTCATTATTTTCATCCCCCGTTTCAAATACCGCATGTTCCAGCCAGTCCGGGGCAGACCTGACCTGCCCTCCACAGAAGCCGAAATTGCTGCCCTTTGGAAATCTGCAGGGATTTATCAAAAGTCACTCGACAATCGTCGTGGCGCCAAGCGATTTGTTTTTTTTGAAGGGCCACCAACAGCCAATGGAATGCCCCACCCCGGGCACTGCCTTACACGAGCCATCAAAGACTTATACCCGCGATACCGAACGATGCGGGGTGAGTTTTGTGAACGCAAAGCAGGCTGGGACACCCACGGACTCCCCGTAGAGGTCGAGGTGTGCAAAAGCCTCGGCATTCACTCAAAAGCCGAGATTGAGGAATATGGGGTCGAGCCATTTATCCATCGGTGCCAGGAATCTGTCTGGCGATACATGAAGGAGTGGGAGACACTCACGGAACGTATTGGTTTCTGGATCGATCTTTCAAAAGCTTATGTCACCTATCACCAGAGTTATGTCGAAAGTGTCTGGTGGGCTCTTACTGAACTGTTCAATCGTGGCCTGTTGTATCAGGGCCACAAGATCGTGTGGTGGTGGCCGCAGGGTGGCACGGCCCTGTCGAGCGGAGAAGTTAGTCAGGGATATCGTCAGGTAGCTGACCCGAGCGTCTATGTTGCCTTCCCTCTTCTTGATGCAAGTGGATCCCCAACAACACGAAACCTCATTGCATGGACAACAACTCCATGGACACTTCCTTCAAATCAATTTGCAGCTATAAAATCTGACCTCACGTATGTTGCCGTGCGGTTTGAAGACGACCCGGAACGTGAATATATTATTGCTGAGCCACTTGCAGCATCGCTTGCTGACAAAAAGAAAACCACCCTCGAAGTTCTTGAGTCTTTTCCGGGATCTGACCTCATAGGAGCGTGCTACCTGCCCCCGTTTGACTGCTTTCGCCCCGACGGCCAGCCAGAACTCACGACCCTGAAAAACGGGAATGACCAGCCTGTTGCTTGGCGTGTCATCGAAGCTGACTTTGTCACCACAGATTCAGGCACCGGCATCGTACATATTGCTCCAGCCTTTGGTGAAGTTGACTACGGTGTTCTCTTGGCTGAACGAAAACGATTTGAAAACAAAGTGCCACCACTTCTTAACTGCGTTGCACCTGACGGCACTTTCACCGACGAATTTCCGACCATGGCCGGGCGATTTGTGAAGGAGTGTGATCGCGACCTAACCCGCGATCTTCGCAGTCGAAAGCTTCTTGTCCACCAGGAACAGTATCTTCATGACTACCCATTCTGCTGGCGAGCTGATGACGACCCACTGATCCAATACCCAAGAGCCAGTTGGTTCATCCGCACCAGTCAGTTTCGAGACGCGATGCTAGCCAACAACGAACAGATCAACTGGATGCCTGAGCACATTAAGGAGGGGCGTTTCGGTAATTTCCTTGCAAACAATGTCGACTGGGCATTATCGAGGGAGCGTTACTGGGGAACCCCACTTCCAATCTGGATCTGTGAAGAAACAGGAAAAGCTGAGGCTGTCCCTGCATACGATGCACTTCTTTCCAAGCCGGGAGTCATCGGCACGGAAGTCTTTGAGAAAGCAAAGGCCGATAATCCAGAATTGTCTGATGATCTTCGGGTCCACAAACCGTACATTGATGCCATCACCTATGACTCTCCTTTTCAGGATGGTGCCCGAATGCATCGTGTACCGGAAGTCATCGATTGCTGGTTTGATTCTGGAGCGATGCCTTTTGCCCAGTGGGGCTGGCCACACACCGGTGCCGACGAATTTCAATCACAGTGGCCAGCTGACTTTATTTCCGAAGCAATTGACCAGACTCGTGGCTGGTTCTACAGCCAACTTGCAATCAGCACACTTCTCTTTGGGCCTGAATCATCTACTGATGTGAAACCGCCAGCAGCAATGCCGCCCGCTGGCTACCCACACCCCTTCCGCAATTGCATCGTCCTTGGACACATGCTCGGAGAAGATGGTAGCAAGATGTCTAAGAGCAAGCGGAATTACAAAGAACCTACTGAAATTCTCGATCGATATGGAGCCGATGCGCTCCGATGGTACTTTTTTGCAGGACAGCCACCCTGGAACAGTATTCGTTACAGCGAGCGAGCCATTCGTGAGAGTGTGCCAGAGTTTCTTTTAAGGCTCTGGAATGTCTACAGCTTTTTTGTGATCTACGCCAACATTGATGGCTTCAATCCTGCAGCTCGCATGGACACTCCGGGCCAACTTGATCATGAAAATCTCATAACGGGAGACGGCTTTCGCCCAGCATCCGAGCGAAGTGAACTTGACCGCTGGATGCTTGCTGAACTCCACGCAACTGCGACCACAATGGTTGAAGCACTCGACAATTACGATCACTACGTCGCTGCCAGGGCACTCTCTGACCTCGTAGATGCGGTCAGCAACTGGTTTGTCCGACGAAGCCGAGATCGTTTCTGGGCATCTGGAAAAGCAGATGCATCCGCAGATGGCAATCCTGAAAAATGTGATGCGTACTGGACGCTTTATGAAGTCCTCACGACAACTGCGCGTCTGGCCGCACCGTTTGTTCCATTTGTGAGTGAGGCGTTCTGGCAGAATCTTGCTGTTGGCCCCTTCGGAAGTCGAGTATCAGAAAGCATTCACCTCACTGACTACCCCACAGCAAATACTGAACTCATCAATCCAGACCTTGCACGCCAGATGGCCCTTATTCGTGAAGTGGCATCTCTCGGGCGGGCAGCACGAGCCCAGGCAAAACTCAAGGTTCGGCAACCACTTTCCAAAGTTGAAGTCATCCTCGCCGAACCACATAAAAACGACGCCGACTGGCTGGTATCGCATGCTGACCTTGTCTGCAGTGAACTTAACGTCAAGGCATTTGAAATTTGTGCAGAGCCTGAGAGATATATCACGCGGACTATTCTTCCAGACCTCAAAAAGCTTGGCCCACGTCTTGGTAAGAAACTCCCGCTGGTGCGAAACGCACTTCAACAAGCCGATGCAACGACACTCATGACTGCATTTCATGATCATGGAGTTGCAACGGTCAGTCTGGCCGATGGGACGGACGTATCCATTCGTGAAGAAGATTGCATAATCAGAACTACAGCTCGTGATGGCTGGGCTGCGGCGGAGGGCACACGAGGTGTCGTCGTTATTTCAAGCGAACTGACACCTGAGCTTCTCGCTGAAGGCCAAGTTCGTGAAGTCATCCACGCCGTGCAGTCACAAAGAAAGATCCTTGATCTTGAATTTACTGACAGAATAGAGCTTGGATTTGACACTGATTCGGAAGAACTTCGAAAGGCACTTCAAGCCCACGCTGAAACCCTCGCCTCGGAGACGCTTGCGGTTTCAATTAGCTTTGAGCTGTTACAAAATACTGAATTAGAAACACTTGATGTTGACGGGCACGCTCTCACAATGAGCCTGAAACGAGCACGCCCACCCGAAACATCGTGAGAGAAAGAAACTTTGGCCCCGTGAGCAACGAAGGCACCACACACCCATTTCGCCTCGCAATCCTTCTGTCTGGATCTGGACGAAGTCTCGAAAATTTACTGCGACGACAAAAAACTGGAGAACTCGCGGCTACTATTAACCTTGTTGTGTCAAACCGAGAAGACGTACGAGGTGTCACCATTGCTGAGGAGGCAGGTATTTCTACGGTGGTGTCTGCGAAGGGTGATGCCACACTCGAAACGTGGAGTTCTATTATTTTCGACCATTGCCGTGAAGCGAATGTAGACCTCGTCGTCATGGCCGGCTTTCTTCAGCTCGTTACAATTCCATCCGATTTTGAACATCGGGTAATAAACATTCACCCGTCATTACTGCCTGCATTCGGCGGAAAAGGATTCTATGGCAATCGGGTACATACCGCTGTTATTGAGCACAGTTCCACAACTTCTGGATGCACTGTGCACTTTGTCGACAACGAATATGACCATGGACCAATCCTGCTTCAATCGCCGGTACCCGTTGCATCTGATGATACTCCGGAATCGCTTGCTGCTAAAGTTTTTCTAGCAGAGTGTGAGACGCTTCCAGAGGCGATCAATGTGCTTTCCAAAAAACACCAACTAAAATATAAAACCTAACAGACACACGGAGAAGCTCGCCATGCAACGCACAACTGGAAATATCATTGCTGATTCCCTCGAATCTGCAGTCAGCTACGCTGATCGTCTTGTACAAGAAATCTCTCACCTTGAAGCTGCACGCTTTGCACGTCCAGGCGGCCAGCCTGTATCTTCAAACCATCCTTGTTTCACTTTTGGTCACTTGAGCCTGTACCCATCAAAGGTCTTAAGCCAGCTCGATCAGGATTCGCTACCAATACCGGCTGGATTTGAAAAACTCTTTGACAAGACAGCAACGTGCAAAGATGATCCTAACCATACAATCTACCCATCATTCGATGAGGTACTCGCATTTTTTAGTACCAGTCATAAAAAACTTATTGAAACACTGCGAGTCACTTCAAATGAGGCCTTTGAACGACCAAATCCAGCTGAAGGGCCACTCGCCACACGATTTCCGACACTCTCATCAGTGCATGCGTTTTATTGTGGTGGCCACATCATGTCACACCTTGGCCAACTTTCCACCTGGCGTCGCATGCAGGGCCTGCCGCCAGCCTGACTCGCATAGCTGGCAGAATGAACAAGCACCTTCATGGACTACACGAGCACCAAAAAATACTTGCACACCTGCGGATCATGCAACCTGATGCCCTCGTCTGAATACCGTGTCGGGCAGTCCTAGGAATTATTCGCCTTTTTATTCTTTCGCTTTTTTGTTTTTGGTGGTTTTGGTGGATACGGAATGCCATTAATGTAGTTCAAGCGAGCATCAACATCTGCCCCATTGCTCTTAGGATAAAAATCAGAACGCTGGACAGCATATCGATCTTTGAAAAAATCTTTGAACCAGACAATAGAGTTCAAAGCTTCTGTAGCTTCAACCGAATTCGTTGTTGTATTGACCACATCTATCAATGTTGGCTGCGGATTAATCACACCGATGCGTCCAAGAAATTCCGCAGCTCGAACTCGGACCATTAGAACAGGATCCGCTAACAACGGCTCTACAGCGGGAGCAAGTTCCGCAGCTTCCTTTCCAATTGCAGTACACGTCATGGCCGCCCAATAACGTTTCATAGCGTCCGATGATGACAGTGCGGCATCAAGCTTTGGCTTCGCA
>JABAAH010000002.1:0-71214 GCA_014238855.1 Planctomycetota bacterium | reverse complement strand
GCGTTGTCAGATAGCTTTCTGGGTAAAAACTTAAATCGGGCAGTGACTTTACTATGACCTGCAATTGCTGACGGAGTTCGAGAAGCTCCTGCTGATACTGGGGGTCAGTGGCTAGGTTTACGACTTGATGCGGATCAGCTTCACAGTCGAAAAGCATCTCAACAGGCTTGGCTGAGAAAAACTGTAAAGAAGGCCCTTGCAGCTTGCCTTCATAGAATAATCTCCGCCATTCCGAGTACGCAAGATTCTTGTAGCGGTAGTTGTTATTCAAGCCATCCGGAAGATACGGCTGATAGTTCCGGATGTATTGATACTTACCTCGTCGTATCGACCGAATGAAATCATACTTTTCATCAAACCGATCAGCGTATCCAAAGGTTTCCTGACGTTGATTGATCGCATCTTCGGTTATATCCCTGCCAAGAAAAGCCTTGCCGTCTACCTGACTAGGAACCGAGACACCGGCGAGATGCAATACCGTCGGACCAAAATCAATAAAACTAACAAAGCCATCAAGCCTTGTCCCACCCGCTACAGGAGCCAGATGTTTGAAGTTTGTGGGAATTCGAATAACCAAGGGCACATGGAGACCCGACTCATAGATGTACCCTTTACTGCGGGGCAACACACCACCGTGATCTCCGAAGTAAAAAATGAACGTATCTTCAAGAAGCCCATCGTGCGTCAGTTGGTCAACTGTGTTCTGAACAATTGCATCGATGTCTAGCATTCGATCAAGGTACCGTGCATGCGTGTACCGAAATAACTTCGTATCAGGGTGATAGCCGGCCAATGGAACTTCGGCAGGATCATGACTCGTAGCCTCACGCTCATACGAATCCTGCTTGAAATGTAAGGTGCCTTCATGTGACTGAGGATGCGATTGCATATGAAAAAATGGCTGGTCACTTCGCAACCGATTCCTCCAGGAAGCCGTGCCAGATGACGCATCCCAAACCCCACGACCCTCGACGGCGTTGTAGTCTTTTTTGCTGTTGTTTGTCGTGTAGTACCCCGCATCTCGCAGATAGGCTGGAAACATCTGCAAGCCTTCCGGCATGGCAGCCACTGCATATCGCCTGTGATACTGCGTTCCTATCCGAGGGCCGTAGCAGCCTGTTATGAGGGTCGTTCGAGCAACCGAACAGACAGGCGCGTTCGAGAAGGCATGATTGAAGGTCAACCCATGTTTAGCGAGCGCTTCAATATGTGGCACCTTGGCCCCACCCTTGAAGAAGTGGTCGAGGTAATGGACGGAATTATCTTCAGACACAATCCAGACGATGTTGGGTTGATCTGCTGCATTGGCCTTGGAGACCAACCTTGCCGTGCAAAGCAAGCAGAGAGCAAAAAAGATAGCTGCTCGGTGAAATAGTTTTACAGAGAGGGGGACCGTAATATTTGCCATAGTTATTCACGTCAGCTCTTTCAGTGGTTCTCGAATGCGTGCGATGTCCACAAGATCGCTCAAAAAAATATAACATTGAACATACTCTGTGCTTCATAACTCACCTAGAACCGCTCGCCTAGGACTGCCAGAATTCCCTCAACGCGAGGTATCACACTCCTTCTCTCGGGGAAGGCTTGCTTCGAAGGGTATTGTATCGCTCACACTGTCATTTCCATCGTCGAGATAGAGGAAAGAAGACTCACCGCCCTGAAAGGTAATTGTGCACACCATCATCAATGCTTCAGCGGGTTTTCGTGGGAGGCTCTTCGGTGGCCTCTACGGCATTGTTATCCATGAGTTTGATTAGGAAATGGGACGCTTGCTGTTGAAAACGACCGCTTGGAAGTCGCAGAACTCTATGACCGTCAAACTGGCGCTGCTGAACAAACCAACCGTGCAGCGAAACACCCAAACAAGCTAGCTGAAATGCGGAAGCTCATGCTTTTGCCGAACCGGGCGGCCCTAGAAAACGATCTGAAAAAGAATGCTCGTTTTTCCTCATAAACAAAGTGCCTCTGGCTGACAACTAGATAACGCAAACAACCCATCTTTCCCATGCTGCTCCTGCTGGACCTTAGTATTCATTATTTGTATAAAAATGCCATAAAAACACCTACAACCTCTACAAAATGAACAAAATCTTGCTTAAACCTTTCAATATTTGATTGCATTCATTCTTTGCTTGATGATAATCAATAGCACCGTAAGGAGATTACCCAGTGCCCGGACGAGAACGACGCAGCCGATTAATCGACATCATCCGCCTCCGAGGGTTTGCAGCCCTCGACGAGTTAGTGCGCGAACTTGGCGTCTCAGAGTCAACCATACGGCGAGATCTTGACGCCCTCGAAGAGCAAGGGACCGCACGCCGTACGCATGGTGGAGTGCTGTACGCAGGAGGACTTCCTCGAATTGCAGAATTTGATGAGAAGCAGCCAGCCAACTGGGAAGCGAAAAGAACGATTGCCGCAGCCACAGTGAAAATTATTAATGATGAGGAAACCGTTCTTCTCGATGGCGGGACAACAACCTATGAGGTGGCGAGACTTCTGGCTGGAAGGTCTCTTCAGGTCGTCACCAACAGCATGCCGGTTGCCAATCTGTTTGCCTCTGAATCAAGAACAGATCTCATACTCCTCGGTGGCTTCGTATCGCCACGAACCGGTGTTTGCCTTGGCCCGTACACCAACGAACTGCTGAGCCGACTGCACGTAACCACAACGGTTCTTTCCGCTGCTGGCATATCAAAACAAGGTCTTTTTAACGCACAGTTGCTTCTTGCAGAAACTGAACAAGCAATGCTTCGTGCTGCAGGAAAAGTTATTGTTGTGGCTGACAGCTCCAAGTTTGGCAGGAAGAGCCTGACACTCGTCTCTGGCCTTGAGGCAATTGATATCGTTGTCTCCGACAGCGGCCTCTCTGAAGAATGGCAACAAACTATTCTGGACGCTGGCCCTCGTCTCATTCTTGCAGATATCCCCGCGGAAGACGTTGATAGCGTTGGCCAAGATGCTTCTGCTGCAAACACAAAAATAGAATCATAGACCAATCCGATCATGCAAACCACACTCCAAAAACCAAACCTATCGCAGTCCGATGTCGAGCGTATCGTTCGTGACATCATCCTTGCAGGACACGATGGAGTCCCAAGCCAAACGAATCGTGAACACTCAAATACTGCTCCGAAGCTTGTGGTTAGTATTTCCGCTCGGCATTGCCACCTCACGGATCAGCATGTGGAAAAACTTTTTGGTCCGGGACACACACTCACACCAGGAAAAGATCTCTACCAGGATGGCTTCTACGCCGCCGAAGAAACGGTCATGATCATAGGCCCAAAACGACGTATGCTGCCAACAGTTCGCGTACTCGGACCCACTCGACCTGCATCACAGGTTGAACTGGCGTTCACAGACGGTATCTCCCTTGGCATTGACCTTCCCGTGAGGGCCAGCGGAAAGATTAGTGGAACACCCGGCTGTGTACTTGTTGGTCCAGCTGGTGCAATTGATCTCACTGAGGGCGTCATACGCGCCGAGCGGCATGTGCATATGTGTAAGGCAGACGCAAATCACTTTGGGGTCTCGAATGGTGACCGAATGAGTCTGGTTATCAACGGACCGTGTGGCACCGTGTTTCGAGATCTTCTGGTTCGAGCTGATGCCACGAGCAAACTCGAGGTGCATATTGATACAGACGAAGGTAACTCCGCTGACCTTGATCATGCGACAAGTGTCGAATTGATCAGACAGGAGTAACCTCAACCCAATCAAGGATGAACAGACAACAAATGGCTGTGTTGTCGGCACGTGCCGACGCAGCCAAGCCGGACACTGTCCGGTAGTGGTGAGTGCGAAAATGATATGGAGCAAAAGATGGCAAAAAACATCGAAGCCCTCGGCATGGTTGAAACCAAAGGTTTCGTCACGCTTGTCGAGGCTGTTGATGCAATGATGAAGGCTGCGAATGTTTCCTTCCTCGGCTGGGACAAAGTGGGAAGTGGTCTTGTGACTGCATTTGTCAGTGGTGATGTAGCAGCAGTAAAGGCTGCAACAGACGCTGGAGCGACAGCTGCTGGCCGAATTGGCGAAGTCGTTAGTGTTCAGGTGATTGCCCGTCCGCATGAGGACATTGGCAATATTCTCAAAACAAAGGCCCCAAAGTCTAGCGGTTAATGTGACTCCAGAGTGACTCTTTCCGGCGAACCGGTTGGAGTATTTCCCATTAGAAACTTGTTTACTTTTCAGGAAAGATTCATGAATACGGCAATCGGATTGATTGAAACAAAAGGCCTCGTTGGCCTTGTCGAAGCAACAGACGCAATGGCAAAAGCAGCCAATGTACAAATTCTCAAACGCGTTGATATCGGTGGTGCTTTTGTCACAACCGTTGTTCAAGGTGATGTTGGTAGTGTCCGTGCTGCGGTTGAGGCTGGCGCGGCTTCTGCTCAACAGATTGGTGAACTTGTCAGCAGTCACGTCATTCCACGTCCTGCAGAAAGTCTCATTTCGGAATTTTTCAGCTGAGTAAAAGCTACTTATAAGTAGTGCACGGAAGCATCTCTGAAAGCTCTGGGGAAACAATGAAAATCCTTATCGCAAATCTTGGTTCAACAAGTTTTAAGTATCGACTCTTTGAGTTGCCTGCGCAAACTGGCGCACTCGAAGGCGAGCAGGAACTTGCCCGGGGCGGTGTCGAACGTATTGGCGGCCAGGAAAGCCGCGTCTACGCCTCATTGGAACAACCTGCCGCGGAAGCTAGACATATCGAGACCTTACAACCCATACCGGATCACGGCGTTGCCCTCGAAGCTGCGATTGAACAACTCACAGCCGAAGGTGGCCCGCTTTCATCGCTTACTGATGTTGCTGCGATTGGATTCAAAGCAGTTCATGGTGGAAGAGTTCGCGGTGTTGTGAAAGTAGATGACACTGTATTGTCTGCAATGGGAGAAATGGCTGATGTCGCTCCGGCGCATAATCCGCCATATGTCACCGCAATGAAGCAACTAGCTGAACGGTTTCCTGACGTACCTCTAGTCGCTGCTTTCGAGACGGATTTTCATGCCACAATACCAGACCGTAATTCCCGGTACGCCGTGCCCAAAGAATGGCTTGAGAAACATCTCGTTCGGCGATGGGGTTTCCACGGTGCCAGTCATCGATTTGTTGCAGAACGGCTTCTGGCGAATATGTCGCAGCACCCCCTTCGTTCTGTTCAGTGCCACCTCGGTGGTTCGAGCAGCATCTGTTGGACACGAGATGGGCAGAGCGTTGGTACCTCAATGGGCATGAGTCCACAGTCTGGTGTCCCTCAGAACAATCGCTCTGGAGACGTTGACCCGTACGCCCTCCTCCATGTTTCTAAAACAACAGGGCGGTCGCTTGAAGAGCTACTTGTGGAGTTATCCACACGTGCAGGATTAGCTGGAATGTCAGGAACATCCGGAGACATGCGCGACCTTGAGGCAGCAGCAGCGAATGGCAATGAAGCTGCTCGTGTCGCCCTCGATGTCTACGTAGGATCTATTCGACACTGGCTTGGTGGCGGTATCGTTGAGCTTGGTGGACTTGATGCGATCGCCTTCACAGGTGGAATCGGTGAAAACTCACCTGACACCAGGGCAGCTGTTGTTGCAGGCCTCAATGACCTCAACATTGAAATTGACAATACTGCAAACCACTCAGACACCACTGGAGAGCGACGCATTGAATCGCCTCGTTCCCGTGTTGCGATCTGGGTCATCCCAACCAACGAAGAACTTATTGTTGCCCGACAAACGCGAAACTTCCTCGCACTGGCTTCGTAAGCGACACCCTTATTTATTGAAAGTATTCCTTCTCATGTTCATTGCTCTTGTCACTGGATCAATTGTCGCCACACAAAAAACAAGCACCATGACCGGCCACAAACTGCTCATCGTTGAGCCGTACCGACTCGATGAAAAAAAGAGGACACAGCTTATTACAACAGGCCGCACCTTCATTGCAGTCGATACGCTCGGAGCCGGCGAAGGACAGTTTGTGTTAGTTACACAGGGATCGAGTGCTCGTATGACTCCGGAGACAAAAGCTCTCCCGATTGACGCGGTCATCATTGGACTCATTGACACTATACAGGCTAACGGCAAGGAAGTTTTTAATCGTGACACTGTCACACCAACGGCTGACTAATTGTTGATTTTCATATTTACCTCATTGATTACCAGAAATGAACACAACCGAACAACCAGATATTAATTCAATCGTCCGTCAAGTTATTGCCCAACTGCGTTCAGCCGGTGGACCCGTGAGCAGTCCGGCGGCGGCTGGTCAAAATGGTATTTTCACAACTGTTGACGAAGCAGTATCTGCAGCAACAGATGCTTTTCACCAACTTGAACGACTCGGAATGGAAGGCAGAAAAAAAGCTGTTGGACACATTCGGCGCATTGCGATCGAAGACGCTGAAGAACTCGGAAAAATGGAATATGAAGAAACGGGAATCGGTCGGCTTGATCACAAAATTGAGAAGCTTCAAGTCTTAGGTGATCGCGTTCCTGGTGTTGAATTCATGTCGAGTGAAGTGTTCAGTGGTGATCACGGTCTTGCCGTTATTGAACATGCACCATTTGGTGTCATCGGTGCAATCACACCTGTGACACATTCTCTTCCAACAATTGCCTGCAATGCGATCAACATGATTGCATCCGGAAACGCTGTCGTTGTGAACCCACATCCGAGTGGTCGTCTTATAGCAGCAGAGGGCGTTCGCCGGTTCAACCAGGCAATACAGCGTGACATTGGGGTCGACAATCTGATCAGTCTTGTAGCTGAGCCAACGCTCGAGACAGCCAGTTCGCTGTTCAATCATCGTGGCGTCAAACTCATCTGTGTGACCGGAGGTCCAGCTGTCGCACGAGCTGCCTTACAGTCAAGCAAACGTGCAATCGTTGCCGGCCCCGGAAATCCACCTGTTGTTGTCGATGAAACGGCGGACCTCAACAATGCTGCCCAGTCGATTATCACCGGTGCCGCTTACGACAACAACCTATTGTGCATTGGAGAAAAGCAAGTCTTTGTTGTTGACTCAGTCTTCGACGCAATGATGTCTGCAATGGAGCGAGCTGGAGCGTTACGACTAAATCAACCTCAGGTAGAACGCCTTACGGAAACAGCCATCGTGATGGTGGGTGAAGGCGACAACCGCCACCCGGCACCGGCAAAAGAACTTCTTGGAAAGAGTGCTTCCCGACTCGCAGAGGCTGCTGGTGCGTCTGGCCGTGACGGCCTTGAACTCGTGTTCGGAGAAACTGACATCACAAACCCATTTGTTCCTGTTGAGCAGATGATGCCGTTTCTTCCATTCGTTCGTTGCCCCACTGCTGATGAAGCTATCCAAAGAGCATTTGAAAGTGAACATGGCTTCAGACACACGGCCGTTATCCACTCCCAAAATGTTCGGAACATGACACGAATGGGCCGACTCCTCGACACCACCTTGTTTATCAAAAATGGGCCAAGTGTTGCAGGGCTAGGATTAGGTGGCGAAGGGTATCTTTCATTTTCAATCGCCACACCCACAGGTGAAGGTGTGACAACTCCTCTCACCTTTACCCGACAACGTCGTTGCACACTGGTGGATGATCTCCGTGTGCTAGGCAGCCCCCAGTAATACAAACAACTCATCACCTCTTTACTTTTTTTTAAAATTCCTCCTCATCACAAAAACTTTTTATGCAAGTAGCACGAGTCATTGGAACCGTAACCAGTAGCTTTAAACACGAGTCTCTCGTGGGAGCAAAGCTATTGCTTGTCCAACCTCTTCTTGCTGATGGTGAAGGATTCGACGGCGATCCACAAATTGCTATCGATACGGTCGCTGCTGGTTTGGAGGACCGCGTTGTTATCACAAGTGACGGCCGTTTGATGCGGGAAGTGCTCAATAGCAAACGAACGCCCGCCCGCTGGAGCACCATTGCCCTGATTGACGAACCAACAGATTGATTACAACATTATGCCCACACAAAATCCTATTTCTTCCGACGACATCGCTCACCTCGTCACCGAAGTGCTCAAACGAATTCACGCTGGAACCAAACCGCAATTATCGACTGACAGCCACCTATCGACTGACAGCCACCTATCGACGGGGATGCAGAGCACACCATCAGCAACTCTTCCTGACCGCGTCATTGCTGCAAAGACGATTGTAAATCTTGCTCGCGGCACCAAAGTTGCTTACATAGTCAACAAAGCTGTGATAACACCGTCTGCACGCGACATCGCCCGAGACCGAGGGATTGAGTTCGTCACTGCACAAACCACTCCACAACAACCCTCACATCGTCAACTAATTCTTGCCCAAGCCGATTGTACAGGAAGCGTTTCAGACGCGGCTGGGGCGATTTGCCAGGCAGTGTCGGCAAGCCAGCAACTACCATCGGCTGGACTCGTGACGACGCTTGAATCTCTTGCCGACCACGCCGGCCGTGACGCGGCCCGCTGTATTCTTCTGAGTGAAAATACCGTGGTCGCATGTGTCGCAGCGAATAGGTTCCCAGCCATTCGAGCAGTGACTGCGACAGAAAGTACAACTCTTAAAACCAGTAGTATCGCATGTGCTGCCAATGTCCTCATCCTTAGCCCAAGTGATTTCTCGGTTAGCAGCCTCGTACAAATCGCAAAGGCATTTGTTCTTTACCCAACTGAAAACCCACCCCAGATTCTTACACCCTCGCAGCCTGCCAAAGATCACCACAGCTGTAGCTGCACAAATTCATAAAACACCCATCACGCATTCGGACTTATTAAAACATGAGAATTGGTCGCACAATTGGCAGTGTCACACTCACCGAAGCCCATCAAAAAATGAAAGGCGGGCTTCTACGACTCGTAGTACCACTGCGTGCAGAAGACCTCGACAACGAAGATGGACCCGCTGAGGCTCTCATTGCATGGGATGAATTGGGAGCGGGTAACGGCCAGCTTGTCGCAGTCAGCGAAGGAGGTGAAGCCGCACAACCGTTTCAACCCGACGGCAAGCCTATTGATGCCTACATATCTGCCCTGATTGATCAAATCAACCATCCCAACCGCACCGAATCCTGAAAGCAGAATAATCAATGAACCGACCGCAACCCAAAACACAGGGAATACTTGAGTAATGATCGCAATGCAGCCTTCTTCGCTGACCGGCACACCTTACTTTCAAAACATACATCAAGCAATTACGCGTGAACTAACGAGGAGTTTTCAATGGTAATCACAACAACAGACCGATCTCTTGCAAGCTTGAAGGAAGAAATCTGTGACATTGGTCGCCGAATTTATAACAAAGGTTTTGCCGCAGGGAACGATGGCAATATCTCATTTCGGCTTAATGACAAAGAGGTTCTGTGCACTCCAACGCAAATTTCGAAAGGCTTTATGAAGCCTTCTGACCTCTGTATTGTTGACATGGAAGGGAATCAAGTTGCTGGTCAGCGGAAGCGTTCGAGTGAAATCCTGCTTCATTTAACGATCATGAAAGATCGCCCCGATGTACATTCTGTTGTTCATTGTCATCCTCCACATGCGACGGCATTTGCTGTCGCCCGTGAACCAATCCCTCAGTGCGTTCTGCCGGAGGTCGAAGTTTTTCTTGGCGATATTCCAATTACAAAATATGAGACACCTGGAAATCAGAAGTTCGCCGATACGGTTCGACCGTTTGTCAAAGATTCAAATGTTGTCATCCTCGCAAACCATGGCACCGTAAGCTTTGGTGAAACCGTTGAAAAAGCATACTGGTGGACGGAAATTCTTGACGCCTACTGCAAGATTCTCATGCTCGCAAAAGACCTCGGTCGTGTCACCTATCTGTCTAAAAATGAGACACAGGAATTACTCGCACTCAAACAGCAGTGGGGATTCAAAGATCCTCGACTCGACAAAGGAATGGAAGACTGTGACATCTGTGCAAACGATGTCTTTCGAACAAGCTGGGGGAATACTGGAGTCAACCGAACTGCGTTTGACCCACCTCCTGCTATGAATACTCCTCAATCAATCAATCAGCCTGTCGACTATGAGGCTGTCATTAAAGCTGTCACCGAACAGGTCTGCAAGGAGCTCGGCTTGAGTGCATAAGCACTCAGCGCCAGAGAACTTCCACCACGATTACATACATTGAAAAAAGGAAAGAACATGAAAGTTGGGATTATCGGTGGTGGTGGTATCGTTGGTGCATCAGCAGGATTTGCACTCCAGCTTGGTGGTATTGTTCATGAAATTGTGATTGTTGATCTCAATGCTGATCTCGCTGATGGCCAGGCGCTTGATATGATGCATGGAGCACCTGCGATTGCGGATCAGGTCATTACCGCTGGTGGGTATGAGGATCTTGCCGATGCCGACCTGATATGTATCACTGCTGGACTCCGTCGTAAACCAGACGAGAGCCGGCTTGCGTTGATCAACAGAAACGTCGAGCTATTCAAATCGATTCTCGCATCCATAAAAAAAGCGGGTATGAAGCCCGATGCGACAGTACTTGTTGTAAGCAACCCCGTTGATATCTTGACCTATCTCGCCGCGGAAGAACTTGGACTCTCCGAAGGCCGCGTCATCGGCCTTGGAACGCTTCTCGACACACTTCGATTCCGAAGTCTGCTTGCTCTAAACCTTAAGGCACCCGCGACACAAGTTTCAGCAATTATTCTTGGTGAGCATGGCGACAGCATGGTACCAATCTGGTCAAGTGCCAGCATTGGCGGACTCCCGTTGGAGAAATATCCCGGCTACACACAGAAACTTGGCCAGGATACATTCATCCGTGCGAAAACTTCTGGTGCTGAGATGATCAAAAAGAAGACGGGAGCGGGATACGCTGTTGGTGTATCAATTGCCGAGGTCGTGCATGCTATCGCGCTGGACAGTAAACGTATTCTCCCAGTGTCATCTGTTCAGCGGGGTTGTTACGGCCTTCGCGACGTCGCACTATCTGTTCCAACTGTCGTTGGCCGTGATGGCGCAGAGAAGCCGCTTGAAATCGAACTCTGGCCAAAAGAGGTGCAGGCACTGAAACGCAGTGGTGCCGTGCTTCAGGACACACTCAGCAAAGTTCTTGCTGGTTCACACTGAGTCAGTGATCGATGGTATTACCAGAGTGCATCCATTCTGCGTTTGAGACATCCCATCGACGCACAGTACCGTCCCAACCACCAGTCCAGAGTTGGCTACCAGCAGGCCCGACCGAAACGCTACAAACCGGTGCATGATGGCCATCAAGAATCCCTAGTGGCATCGACTCTCGGCCAGACCAGAGAACGACTTTTCCACTTTCCGTACCTGCTATGAGTAAAGGCTCGTCTGGCACAGCGTCGAGTGACCAGATTTTCGTTCCACCAGACTGAAGAACTGCAAGGCTTTCAGCTGGAGAAGGCTCCCCTTTCCTTGGTACCTCAGGCAACTGCCAGAGACGCACTGTGCCATCCGCACTCGCAGATGCAAAGTCCCATAAAAGCTCAGTATTTCGATTCCAAACAATTGCATTCACCTGACCTTGATGCTCGTCAAATCTCTGAATGAGCGTGCCGTGGCGATCGAAGACTCTGACCACGCCGTCTTCACAGCCGGTCGCCAGAACTGGGTGTTCACTATCACCCGAGAACGCAACACAAAAAACCCTTCCTGGATGTCGAATGACACTGCCTAGTTTATTGTGCCCTCTGCCCCACAACCGTACCGTGCCGTCCTCGCCAGCAGATGCAAGCACATCACCAGATTCTGTATAGCTTACTGAAAAGACTCGGCGGCGATGCCCGGTCATCGTCTCTCTATGCTGAAAACTATGCTGAAAATTTATTGTCGTAAACGACGTGGTTGCCTCTTCTTGATTGTCCAGAAAATAATCAAACGTCCACAGACTAACCGTGCCATCACTGCCTGCAACAGCGATCTCAGCACGCTTTGGATGCCAGCAAATATCATTGATTGACGATGTGTTCGTCTTCCGCGCAACACGTGAACCGCCCTCTTTGGTATCCCAGATCGTCACCATACCTAAGCTGGTGCCCGCTGCGAGAAACCTTCCATTCGGTGACAGACTTGTCGCTCGTACTCGAGCATCAATCGTGAACCGTGGCTGCGAATCAGCAGCATCTCTCCAGAATCGCACGGTTCCATCTGCCGATCCGGTTACAAACCGATTGCTTCCGGCAGAGTCCAGCGACCAGATATCTCCCTCGTGACCATGAAGAATTCTTGGTGGTCTCGTACCATTCAAGTTCCAGACACGAAGCACATGATCAGAAGTTGCGCTGGCAACTTGATCGACACCACTGAAATGAACAGCATTCACACGGTTCGGATGATTCAAGCACGCCTGTTGAGCAGACGCTTCGAGGTTCCAGATCCTGACCGTCTGATCTTCTGATGCCGAAGCAACAGATTGCCCATCATCAGAAAAACTTACAGAAAAAACACGTTTCTCATGACCACGAAGAATCTGTTGCTGATCAGTCTTCCGGTGCCATACGCGTACGGTACTATCACGCAGACCAAGTACAATCTTCGTGCCGTCTTGCGACTGGTCAATTCCATAGACTGTTGTTTCAAAAGATGTGATGACTGCCGGCTCAAACGGGCCACAAAGAGGCCACTGACGAAGGACTCCATCTCGTCCAGCACTGAGAAACCCCGCACCAGACGGCAGTGCCACTATCCCGTATACGGGGCCTTCGCTGTCAGAACAAACACCAATAGCTTCTCCTGTTTTCACATCCACAACATGAATCATTCCATTATCACACCCCACAATGGCAATTTGGCCCTCTGCGCACAAAGCAACAGTCCACGGACGACTCCCCGCCTCATAGCGAAAATTGGGAAGCCGTTTTAACTGCCCCGATTCCATCGTAAGAACAGAGACTCGACCATTCTGGCTTGCCGTGATCGCCATATCCGCCGTGGAAGCGACTGCTACAGCAGTGATCGACTCGCTCTGACTCTGCCATACCGAACAGGCTTCGTCGAGCTTGGCACGCAATGCACGGATAGCAAGACTCTCACTTTTCACAACGGTTGTTGCCACTCGATCATCGAGTCGATTGAGAACGTCATCCCGCTGCCTCAATAAGTCTCTTGAGAGTCTCGTATGATGCTCTCGTTCTGCAGAAAATGCCTGACGAAGCAGGGAGCCAGCAAGGGTTTCATGAGCCACATTAGCTGCTTCAATAGCATCTTTCTGAGATGCTACAGCACTGATTGCAAACCACCCAATAACGCACCCTGCTGAAATAATTGTTACCGAGAATACAAAGACACAAGCGGCCACAGCTTTGTGCCAAGCAATCAAACGACAGATCGCTTCAAAAGAACTTGGCCGCCGACAGGTAACAGGTTTCCCGGCAACCCAGCGAACAAGCTCGTTTTTGACTTCAATCATTGTCGCAAAACGCCTGTCAGGACACGGTTCGACACATCGTGCGAGAACAGCACAAAGGTCTTTTGCTGCTGCTCGCGAGCTATTCTTTGTGCCATGCTGGAGCGTGCGATTCTTGTATATACCAGCACCGCTTCGCTGGCTCGCTCTCACAGCAGAGCCCTGAATAAAGAGGTCGGTACACAGCAAACCCATGCCATAAATATCCGAGCGAGCATCAATGAGTTCATCAAAACCTGACCGCTGCTCCGGACTCATACAGGCGGGTGTCCCGCGTACTTCACCCACCATGTGCTCGTTATTGCGTGTTTCCGTAAGCATCCTCCCAATTCCAAAGTCAATGACTTTTACACTTCCATCACCTGCCACAAGAACGTTCGCCGATTTAATATCGAGGTGAATGATTCCCTTCGAATGGGCAGCAGCAATGGCGTCAATAGCATCAAGAACAAGGCGAACTCTTCGCACCAGCGACAGATTTAATTTTTCTGCATACTCAGATATAGAACATGCATTTTCAACCAGTTCCATCATGATCCATTGATAGGTCTGACCATGGGCCCGGTAGTTGCCAACAGTGTAGACATGAGCAATATTCACGTGTTTCACACGTGCGAGTAACGCCGCTTCTTCAAGGAGACGTCGCCGCGCAGCACTATCTCCACACCCCCGAAGAAACTTGACCGCAACCCGTCGAGCCGGCGCATGCTGAAGTGCTTCGTACACTTGCCCCATACCACCAGTCGCAAGCTGCCGCACGATCGTAGCTCCACCAATATCAGTTCCTACACCGACTCTAAACGGTACCGGTTGTTCTTGACCTTTACATAAACCAAACGTTTCATCATGACCGGTCAAGACACAATCGACCCAGTCTTGTTTACGCACAACACTCATACTTATGTTGTACCGCGTCACTCCACTGAAATGAACTATTCGGTCTGACTCATTCCTGAATCAGCTAATGACGCCATCAGCATGATTCCTCTCATGCAGTGACAGAAGCCTATCTCGTGCTGCCTGGACACAGCGAATTCTTTGCCAGACCCTCGCGGGCTGGAGACTTGAACTGGTATCCGATCTTGACACTGAATTTTTTGGCGGATGTACATTCGCAAGTGCGACGCTTAATTCACGACGTAATGTACGAAGCTTAATTTGAGCAGCAAGCACCACCTGCGTAGACGTTATCGATTGTGTATGTGCACTATCGAGCCCAAGTAATTCTTTGGCTATCTCCACATCGCGGCAGCCCCATGCACCATGGTCTTCCTCCAAGTCAGATGATTCCTGCATCACGAACGCCTAGCAATATGGAAAGTTACTCCGGCGGCATTCCACATCCGCCTCTATTACATAAAGCGAGAACGGCTGCTTTCAGGGGCAGGAAATTGAAAAAGAAACAAAAACAGCAAGAACTTTCAGGATTTTCAGCGTGATATACTGCCGCGGCGAATTTAGATGGGAAGACTCAAAAGAATCAGATGGCACTATGGATCACACTTCCCTTTCCCAAAACGTTGAGGCCTGCTTTCGTGATCTGGCAGCTGGTGACGATACAGCCCGCGCACGGATCCTTGAGTTGTGCAGTGAACGACTACGCCTCCTGACACGAAGAATGCTGCGGGGCTACCCTGCAGTCAAAAGGTGGGAAGACACAGACGATGTCTTCCAGAATGCAAGCCTGCGGCTGTACAGATGCCTTGGCCAAGTATCACTTGAAACACCTCGAGAAATTTTTGCGTTGGCAGCAACACAGATTCATAGAGAATTAATCGACCTGGCTCGCCATCATGCTGGACCAATGTCTTTTAGTGCCAACCATGCAACTGGCGTCCATGCCATTGATGACCATTCGAACTCCCGCCATCCGCAAGACAAACACCATGACACGAAAACCACGATTGATCGCTGGAGTCGCTTTCATGAAGCAATCGAATCACTACCTACTGAACAACGTGAAGTCTTTCAATTTGTATGGTACCTCGGGGCTGACCAGAAGACAGCAGCACGGCTCATTGGGTGCTCTGTCAGGACCATAAAAAGTCGTTGGCGAAATGCACGTGAAAGCATTCGTGCAGCACTGGACCATGAATCTCCAGAATGACCATCAATAAAGCTACTGGTGAACGATCCTCGGCTGCACCTCTAGAGTCTCAGCTAATTCGACACACAAACGCTGCACAAGACTCAATTCAGCACGCTGCTCAAGCACCTGCTGGGCCATTTCTGGAAAGTCGGTGATGACACCATCAACACCACGCCCAACCAGACTTGAGACTGATACTGGGTCATTGCAGGTCCACGCATATAAAAGCTTTCCCGCGTCATGTGCTCTTTCAACCATGTGCCGCGTTGCGAATCGTGCATTGACTGCTACAAAATCCGCCTTAATATTCCCTATATCACCGACCGCCAGTGACAACAACAGCCCCGCTGGCCAGTCTGGCCGCAGCTCCTTCAATCGAGCAACAACATCTGTGCTCAAGGACATGCATTGTACTTCACGTTCACTCTCTGCAGATTCCACAAGGTCAATCACCCGTTGCTCGAGCATCTGACCATGCCCATATGATTTCAATTCAATAATAACTCCTATCCGTCCTTTGCAGATGCCTAACACCTCTTGAAGTGTTGGAACTCGCTCAGCATGGAACTGTGGGTCAAATGAACTTCCAATATCAACGGATGTTATCTGTTCTCTGGTTGCCTCCCATACTTTCAGGCCAACTCCAGCAACTTTCATCAGGTCACTATCATGGATGACAACCACCTCACCATCGATTGTTTCTTGCACATCGATTTCCACCCATTGGGCTCCTGCACGAATTGCTTTCTCAATTGCAGCGAGTGTATTCTCAGGTGCAATGCCACCGGCCCCCCGATGCCCGATGATATCGATACTGTTGTCGAAGGAAATGTTCGTTGCTGCCGCAGACCCGATAAGAATTGCCGTGACAACACAAATACATGTAACGAATAAAATACCCCATGCATTCCCTTGAAACTGATACTGCTGTCCAGTCATGCATGCAAATAATGTTTTCTGACTACTCGTTACAACACCACCATATTTTTTCCACGTGCTATACAACAGCAAAGAAAATATGACACTAGCAAACAATTGAATCACAAGATTCATACCTGCCCAGAGCAGCGTTGTGAGTCCAATAGCAAAAATGGCTCCGGGCAACGTGTGGCTTGCTAGCGGCACAACCAATCCTGCTGCATACACAAGGCACGCAGTGCCTACGCCCGTAATGAGGAGAACAGTTGCTATCCAACTGCCTAGAACTGCAAGCACAACCCAATGACTTCCTGCGAGCCGCTTCCAACTGCTGGCAAGTGCATCACGCGGGCTCACTCCTTCAAATATCAGAAGTGGAACCGCCAGAAACCAACCCGAAAAAAGGCGAAGCAAGGCAGCTGTGAGCCCAGCAACAAGCACAACTCCAATACCAACTGCGAATAGAAATTCTGGAGGTTTTTCAGTGAGGTAGAAATTAATGTCGTGTTTCCCCAACAAACGCCATGCTACAAGCCCAGCACCAACGACTCCGGGCGTACTCACAGCCACAACCCAGCACACTAGGCGGCACATAAGGTTGACTACTGTTGCGCTGTTTCGAAAAGCCGTTCCCGTTGCGGCAAGAACACTCCCCTCTCCATCTTCTCCAGCAACAAGCAGCGAGAGCAGTGTCGCCTGTTCGATCGCTGTAATACCTAACCAGACAGCGGCTAGCAAAAGCATGCCTACCGCGCCCACTGGTGTGAGCAGGAATAACACGACGTCTATGTCCGTAAGTGTTCCCCGTTCCGTAACCCAAAGGAGAACGTGCAACAAAACCACGACCAGCGGGACCAGAACAACAAACGTGAGCAGTTTAAAAAGCAGGTCTGCAACAAACAGCTGCAACCATGCCTGTCGTAATCTATTTCTCGCGGCATATATAATTTCCAGCACGTCTTCACGAAACATAAGTGGCAACTACACCGTTTGGGGACTCTATCAAGCAACCTCAGCGAGGACGAAATTTATATTCGCTATAGTTCCGCTGAAACTCAGAGTCCGAGAAGCCGACATTCAGCCGAATGTTCCGGAAGGTATATTCTTCAATCAAGGGTGGCGGCTCTGAATCAGAGGCTGGCCAATCGTATGCCTCATATCGAACTGGTACTGGAAATTCGTCATCGATGAAAATTCGTACAATGTTGAAAAGAAAAACAGAACGTCGTTGCGGATGTACAACCTGCACACACTTGCAAGGACGGTTATCAACTTTCACATCCTCGAATATCTGGACTTCACACTCTCCGTACTGCATGTCGGCAGTACCAACATCAATGAGCTTACCGACCATATTGATCATGCCACTCTCGCTTGTCGGATATCGACTGTATTGAAGTGCTGCATCACCTGCAGGATCAAGTTCTAGAGTTAAATACTGGAAACGTGTTCCACCCCGACGTACAACCATCTTCCCACCGTTGGTTCCCTCAACCCACAACACTTCTCGATCTACCATGTCTTCGGGCCCAAGAAAGCGAAGGTAGATTGAAGCTCGCTGGGACTGGCGGCCGTTGACAACTCTTTGATGGCGAACTTTTGCGCTTATAAACTCCATCGGCTTAAGTCGACCATCGATTCGTTCCTGCTTCACAATGCCACACGAGTAATCAGACACCTGATCTCGAAGAAACACATAGGACTCACCAGCCAACTGCATAACAGGCACAAGCGGATGCGGCACCGGGGGAGGGGGTGGTAGATCCAGTTGTGATCTCGGTAATCCGATACGATTTGTAGTTGTTACATGTGCCTGGGGCTCAGCAGCACGACTCCAATGAGGAATGCATATCAACATGTTTATTGCTGTTAAACAAATGAGCAACAACTTTTTAAGATACGTTGACATAGGCACAGTTGACGTAAATAAGTGGCGACGAGGACTGACCCCTAAAGATACCCTCCAAACCTACGGTGTTCCACATATCATGACGGTAGAACAAACCCACTTGCGAGCGTCTAGTCGGCATAGCCGGACCAATCAGGACATTTTCTAGCCAAAACTTCGACCAACTGCACGTACAGGACATTTCATAAAATTCATAGACGAGCAGGTGCCCTGACAGGCCTGCCAGACAATAAGCTTCGGAAAGAAATAACCGAAATCCTATCCGGCACCTTTCGGCATTGCTCGAGTTGCACCTGTGGAAATTCCACCATCAACCAAAAGCGTCTGGCCAGTAATGTAATTACTGGCATCAGATGCTAGAAACACAACAGCTCCATCAAGGTCTTCGGCCTTACCAGGCCTTCGTAGAGGGATACGGTCAACTAAGTAGTCGAGCCATTCCTCATCTTGGTAGAGCACATCATTTTGAGCCGTCCGAAACCAGCCAGGAGCTAGGCAGTTCACTGTAATCCCTTGGGGGCCGAACTCATCGGCCAGGCTCATCGTTAACTGTTTCACACCACCACGACTTGCGCAATATGGCCCGAGACCCGCATACCCAAACACACTTGTCACACTGCCAATATTAATTACTCGACCACTCTTTTGTGGCAGCATTGTTTGAACAACACGTTGTGTCATGAAGAACATGCCACGTAGATTTGTGTCGAGTATCGTGTTCCAATCTTCCCATCGCACGTCCATTGCAGGTTTTCGAATATTACACCCTGCATTATTCAGCAGGATATCCACAGAACCAGATGCCGTGGCATTTTCAACGGCCTCGCAAATACTATCTTCATGTTGCAGATCAAGCGCTACCACATCGACCTGATGCCCGTGTGTCTCGAGCTCTCGACGTGGCTTTTTGAGTGAATTGGTATCACGCGCTGTAATAACAAGGTCGGCACCAGCCCGCGCAAGTGCACCTGCCATCTGCAACCCCAGACCACGGCTTGCTCCCGAAACAAGTGCACGGCGGCCTGTGAGATCAAAGAGTGACATGAAGATGTTCCTTCTATAGTTCCGAGGGCTGCAATACAACTTTGAGAAGGCCTGGTTCGCGAACATGCAGTCGTTCGAACCAGCCGGCTCCGTCGACCAGTGGGGCGACACGACTGACGAATCGGGACAGATCGACTTTACCTGAAGCAGCAAATTCGATCGCTTCTGGGTAGCACCCCGCTGATGCACATGAGCCCTGCAACCGAATTTGCCGAGTCACAATCGATTGCAAGGGAATCTCGACGGCTGGTGAAACATTACCGACGAGCACTACAATTCCACCTCGAGTAGCTGCATGAATCGCAGTATTTACTGAGGCCGCCGCACCGACAGCTTCAAGAACCAGATCGGCACCATCTGTATCCACTGACGACGTGCCCCACTCGGCGAGTTGCTTCGAATTCACTTGTGCTGCATCGAAGACGTCATCGGCACCAAGATCTTTTGCTTCTTTCAACCTTCCCGCATCAAGGTCAACTGCAGCAATTCGTTGAACACCATACGCCTTCAGGGCTGCAATGATCGCTAGCCCAATCGTGCCAGCGCCAACAACCACAGCAGACCGTGTTATTGGCGCCGCATTGCCAAGTCGAACTGCCTGCAGACCAATCGTAAGTGGTTCAAGCAGTGACGCAGTAATAAAATCTATTTGCTCTGGTAGTGGATAAACACACCGTTTTGGAACAATGACATATTCTGCAAAGCAGCCATGCCGACGGTAGGCATCACATGACACGCCGAGGACCTGTCGATCAGTACAGAGATTTTCCTGCCCGTTTCGACAGAACTCACACTCACCACAAAATACGGTTGAATCAAGGGCCACACGCTGCCCTACCATCTCGCTCGACACCGCTGGCCCAACAGCATCGATGGTGCCCGCAGCCTCGTGCCCCATCACAAGCGGCGGAAGACGACGGCCGGTTGACCCGGTATACCCGTGCACATCACTTCCACAGATACCACATGCAGCGATTCTCACCCGGACATCGCCGGTACCTGGCTGGGGTGTCTCAATGTCCGTAAACGTCAGCGAACTGGGAGAAGTGAGAAGAAGTGCTTTCATGGTGTTCCACATGGTACGCTCTCCGTGAGATCAATGGGAGGACCCATTACCATCTCGCCGGGGAAAGAAACAAATGGAATCGTGGTATCTCGTCCTTGTCGTTACCGTTGGCATTGCTGCACTTATTACAGCAGTCATGTGGTTGAAGATACATCCATTTGTTGCGCTCCTAGCTGCTTCCATTGGAGTCGGTCTTGCAGCAGGCATGTCGCCAGACTCCGTGATTCAGTCAATGACATCAGGCATGGGGAATACACTCGGCTTTGTCGCTGTTGTAGTCGGACTTGGTTCTATCTTCGGCATGATGCTTGAGCAGTCTGGCGGTGCGGAGAAACTTGCTGACAGACTTGTAAAATTCTTCGGTCCACAGCAAGCGGCACTTGCGCTCGGACTTGTCGGGTTTCTTGTCTGCATCCCTGTATTCCTCGACGTTGCCCTTGTGATGCTCCTGCCACTGGCTGTCGCTGCTGCGAAACGAACTGGACAACCTGTGACGAAGTTTGCCCTTCCAATGCTTGTCGGCATGGCTGTGACACACGCCTTCGTTCCACCAACTCCAGGACCAACGGCCGTCGCCGCGATGCTTGGCGCTGATCTTGGCTGGGTCATTACCGTTGGTATTGCCGCTGGCCTTCCAACACTCATCATCACAGCCATCTTTGCTTCACAAGTCTTGTCAAAGGTTGCCTCAGGGAATGTTTCTCTCGACATACCACCCAACACAGCTCCACAGCGAAAATCCCCACACCTTGGAATTGTTATCGCACTTCTTGTGCTACCGCTGGCCCTCATTGTCAGTGAAACGGCTTCACGAGCCACCCTCGGTGAAGAGTCACCGGCTGCACTCTGGCTCATGCTCGTAGGCCATCCGTTTACAGCACTGTTGATTGCAACACTTGCAGCATTTTATTTCCTCGGCAAGCGACTCGGAATGCCTGCTGAGGATGTGCAGCGGATTGCCGAGCGGGCACTCGAGCCAGCCGGGGTGATTCTGCTTGTGACTGGTGCTGGTGGTGTATTCAAACAGGTACTCATTGATTCTGGGGCGGGTGATGCTGTCGCCTCATCGCTTACAGCGGCAGCACTTCCTACGATTGTTCTTGCATGGGTGGTGGCCGCTATCATTCGTGTTTTACAAGGTTCAGCAACCGTCGCCATGATTACCGCTGCTGGGCTAGTTGCACCACTTGTCATAGCCGCAGGCCAGCCCGAACCGTTTGCTGCACTTGTAACCATAGCAATTGCATCGGGAGCATCGATTGCCTCTCACGTGAATGACTCAGGCTTCTGGCTCGTTGGAAAGTTCCTTGGCCTATCTGTCAGCGAGACGCTGAAAACATGGACGGTACAAGAAACCCTCATCGGTGTTCTCGGACTCATTTTTGTTGTTGGCATTGCAGCAATATATGGCGTGCTCTGATTTCGATCCCTGCCATCGAGCGCCCCGCATTGACACCGTAATATTGGCTGCAGTGAACAACCTAGCCCTCCACTACCTTGTGGATGTGTCGGGCAAGCTTGTTTTCAAAGGCCTCGAGATCAGCTGGCGTTGCTATTTTTTTTCGTGTCTTTTCGAGGAATATTTCGCAACACGTGGTGAGACTCTTGGGCCAATGGTCTGCAGAGGCATTCCGGGAATCTAGCTCCTGCTTTATGTCAGCAGCATGAAGAGTCTCTACGCCACTGACAGCATGAGTTCGATGCGCAAGGTGGGTCACAAGCCCGATCGCTCTATCAATCAACACATAGGCAAAGTTTTTCCCTTGTATTGGACCAATGGTTATTGTCGTACCTGTCTGCGAAAGGTATCCAAATGTATTGCGTAAGAACGACTGCGGCATCGCTGTCAGAGTCGATGGCTTCTCTCCTTCAGTGACCGCTGGCTGGGCAACTGACTTCCCCCAATACATAGCACCGACACCGCCACCCACTCCACCAACAAGAACACCGGCAAGGGCTCCGACAGTCAAGGGAATACCAGAAGGCATGGCAACTTCACCACCTGCCCCAATTTTTGCACCAGTCGTGCCCCCAACTACTGCTCCCACAGAAACACCACCGGACAGAAGAGCCCACCACGGCAATCCAAACACCTGCCAGGTTTCACTGTTAAAAAGATCATTGAGGTACGTGAATTCCACCTTGTCTGCCAGCCCAACTTTGTCGTGCAGAAAGAGCGACTGGAGCTTACTGTGTAAAACCCGTTCGTTCTGCTGTAGATCTGCATGAAACCCACGCTTCGCAGCATCGATGAGCGGTTGCTTATCTTCTCCAGGTGCAACTCTGACACGGCGAGTATGTCCAATACTTTTTGCTACCAGGTCAACAATAATATGTGCTGACTCATTCACACGATGTGCCCAATCATTTTCAATTTCATCGGCGATTCTTGACAACGCATCTCGCCATTTATCAACAACCGTAGCCAGGGTACGCACGAGCGCTATACGATCATGAGCACTTGCTTGATGTGCATTGAATGCTGCAACCACTCCGAATCGTTGACCGAGTTTTGCCCGCCACTCTGACTCATGTTCTGGGAATGCCGTAGGATTCAATATGGCAAGCCGTGGAAGCCCGGTAAGCATGAGCAGTTCCATCTCGGCTTCGTGAATCTTGCGCAGTGGCTTTGATGAATCAATGACATACAGAATCGCAGGTTCATCCTGAAGAACCTTACATACCTCTCGCTCCGCTTCAAACGTATTGGTTGATGCATACTTTTCAGAAAACCGCTGCAGCACTGCGAGTGGCTTTCTTGCCTCTGATAGCTGGGAACCAAGTTCAGCAAGCATGGTCCGCGGATCTTGAAATCCTGGCGTATCCCACAGCACAAACTCACTGGAGTGATGCTCGATCTTTTGACAAACCTGAGTCATACCCGGGTCAGCACTCACACCAATATTCCCCTGCTCGACAAGGGTCGCAGCGATACTCGACTTGCCGTGATTCACGGCACCGACGAGGGCAAAGACAGGCTTCTTCGTCATTCAGTTCTCTTCATTATCTAGTTCTCTTCATTATCTAGTTCTCTTCATTATCTAGTTCTCTTCATTATCTAATTCTCTTCATTATTCAGGGACCCCAACCACGTCGAAATCGACCTGCTTCTCTCGAAGCCACCGCCTCCATAAATCTTGCCGCTGCTGCTGCGGCCCGAAAAGAACAATGACATTATCTTTTGAGGGAGACGCTTCGTGAAATGCATGTAACGTACCAGCTATCGCGTCGACTGGGTTTGTATCTGCCGGAATAGCAACGACAACACCATCTTCACTACTCGCCAGTGATTTCAGCACCTGCCCGTTGCCATCGGCATAATCGACTTCGATGCGTGCAACACGTTGGATTGTCCCATGCAGCACGTTCTCCACCTGTTTCTGGACGTATTCTTCTTCATAATCAAGCCCCTCTCCTAGCAACAGATTCCACGATCCGTCTTTTGTAAACGAAAGAACATACCCTTCTGCGGTACCGCCGAGATGGCCCGTTCTTGAAGGCTCTTCCGTCTGGAATCGAGGGCCCCTGAGCCTCCTCATGAGAGCGGAGTCTTGCGTTCGCGTGAAGTCGAGCGAAGAAAGCCGCCAGGAAAACATCCAATGGGCAGCGGCACTCAGAGCAATCCGTGGCACTACGACATAGGACACAAGACAACCAACCAGAAAAGGCCACCATGAACGCGTGGCGGACACACTTATGGTCTCCATGCCAGAAAGATACGAAAACCTAGACTGTCGAATTTGATCAAGCGTGGGAACACCAGATCCCCAAAACCAGGCCCACGGTGTTGCAATGACTGTTACCAGGCCATGCATGAGTTCTGCACCAACATCCAGAGTGCTTTCCCACCCGAAGGCCAGATCTACCGCTGTAACATGAAATAGAATACTACCGAGCGCACCAAGCCCAAATCCACACGCAATCTGCTGAGTGAAACTAAAAAAGAGCCAGCTTGAAATATCTGTGATTCGCCTGCCATGCTGCTTGAGGACTCTCGTAAATTCTTTCCAGCTCTCCTTCCATTCCCGAGAGAATCTTGAAAACAGGAACGCAAGTGTGCTGCCGACGGCCCCTTTCACTGAGGTGCCTCTCAGCCAGATTGAAAAGAAGATACTTCCAAACGTAATGACCCAGGGCACAACAATTAAACCAAAGAAGACCACCGTGATATTGATGGGCTTTTCACCGTTGTACGCAAGATACGCAGGAACTGCGAAACCACCCAGCGCTAAACCGATTACCCACGATGCGATGTTCAGCACGCCAAAAACACTGTCAAAGCCTGCTCCAAAGAGACGGGAGTCTCTTATTCTGACGACATCAAGCCAGGCACGAAACAACGTTGCTCGTCTATCCTGAGACACCTCCTGCATCGGACAAACTTCTGATAAAGCTCTCCTATCTTCATGCAATTCGCTTTCGCCATCTCGGCTTGCAAGCGCTCGCTGCTCTGCTTCCTCGAAGTCAATAATATCACCCAACGTCCAACCGGGCGTGTGGCACCTATTGCCTACCAACCCAGCACGTTTTGATTGCGTATGTGACATCGACCAACGGGTATTCATTCAGTGAAAATAATAGCTGTGTGCAAATAGTAATGAAGTGCAAATCACACCACTCCAGCATCGAACGAGTGAGCTTTCTGCATGCATGCTACTAATAGACGAAGCCGAAAGGAAATAACTCATACTTTTCAGCAATGCTACACACAAACTGACCCAGCAAGGCCGCCTCACACCAGCAGAGTTCTGACATCACAAAAAAGGCGCTGTTTTATAATCGACATCCGAGAATAAGAGACCATAAACAGATTTTCTCTTTAGTAACGCAAGACCAAAAGCTACCAACACAAACCTTCACCACCCTCTTGCAGGGCGTAGGCTTCATGCATTACTCTCAAAAAACATGAACATCCATCGAACTCATGCGTGCAAAAAACATGAAGAGCATAATTGAAATCTTGATCGCACGCATCGCGTTCTGGCTTGGCTACGGTTGTCGTTCAATCACCACCAATCGAAATCAATTTGCCAGAGGCATCCAAAAAATTAACATGCTTCTTGCTGAGGCACCTCATGACATTCTCGAGACACCGGGATCGATAAAACCTCAACCAGGGCTCACACCGACGATGCTGAACTGGTCGGTATACATGACGATTGAACACACTGATCGAGTCCACGTTGAGATACTCCACTTGATTGAATCGCTTGAGCGGGGTGAATACCCCACGCTCGGTGACATCAGCCGCTTTGACACCGTAGGGCCGGCTGGCCCAGATATTATGGAGCATTTTTTTGAGCACGCCAAGCAGATCGAAGCATTGCCCCACCGACTACCTCTGACCAGCCGCAACAGAGTCCATCACCGCATTTTTGGTTCACTGAAAAGCCGTGGATTGTATGCAGCGGTCGCAATGCACTTATGGACTCATGTTACCCAGATTGAAGCAATCCTCAATAAACATGGTCAGAAGTTTTCAAGGGACGAGTAAGTTACCGAACCAGTAAGTTACCGAACCAGTAAATTAACCGAACCCGTGAGTGGCCGAACCAACGACTTACTGGAGCAGTGAGTTGATTTTATATGCATAAGATTCTCAAACGCTCGATACACCGAGGCACCATACCTATTGGAGAACCCTTACCTTGCACCAGAGTCGGCACACTCAGCCAGAACTCCCTCGGACACTCGCTTTATAGTGAGCGAGCCGCCCTGAAAAGTCTGGCGTAAAGAACTCCGCCTAAAGAATAACACGGCTCTCTTACAATGCCTGTCGTGGAACAGAGCGGGCGTCCCAAGAACTTGCATCATTACGATGAAGTATCCACACTAAGGAGCACCGTGAGTGAAATATTTTCTGGACTGACTCACGTGAAGGGGAACAGAAACAGAACTTCTGAAACACTGTGCAAGAATGGCTGACAATGATTGAAATGAAACCATGGCGGATCACTGCTTTCGTCATCCTCGCGATGACCTGTCTGTCGCATTCCCGTGCTTCGACCACAGGTCGCAGACAACCAAACATCATCTATATCATGCTTGACGATGCTGGATATGGTGACTTTGGTGCTTTTGGATCACCCTACGTGAAAACACCACATTTTGATCACCTGTGTGCTGAGGGCATGACCTTCACCAATCACTATTCGGGATCAGCCGTTTGTGCACCAACACGATGCGTGTTGATGACGGGACTTCATACTGGCCATTGTCGACGAAGAGACAATACCGCAAAGGCGCTGACACAAGAGTTAAGTAAGAAAAATGGTCGACCACTTGTGTTTCTTGAAGATAGTGACGTGACCGTTGCTGAAGCGCTTCACGACGCTGGATATTTTACTGCTGGTGTTGGCAAATGGGGCCTGGGCAATCCTGGATCAGCAGGCGTTCCAGAAAAACAAGGCTTCGATTACTGGTACGGGTATCTTGACCAGGTCCATGCCCATGACCACTTTCCAGATGAGATTTGGGATGGTGGAAAAATGGTCTCAGTTCCGGGAAATCAAAACAAGAAAAAAGAGACCTACATTCCATACGAACAGGAACGGAAAACTCTTGAATTAATCTGTCAGAACAAGAGCAAACCTTTCTTTCTCTATTTGGCAGTAACGCCACCGCACGGGGCCTACATTATTCCGGAGACAGATCCTACTTTTGCAATGTACAAAGGGATCCCCGGCAGCACACAGGTTCAACATTATGCTGCCATGATTACGCGAACTGACCAAATGGTCGGTAAGATTCTTGATACGCTGAAAGAACTGAAAATCGACGAAGATACCATAATTTTCTACACGTCGGACAACGGACCGAACGCACCATTCGTCAAGGCGATCGACAGCGCTGGTGGCCTTCGGGGGACCAAGAGAATGCTGTATGAAGGCGGCATTCGTGCAGCCATGGCGGTGCGTTGGCCTGGCCATATTCCAGCAGGAAGAAAAAGCGACTTTGTCTGGGATATGCGCGATGTTTTCCCGACACTTTGTGAACTGGGCGGTGCCAAAGACCCCGACAATTTAGATGGGATCTCAGTCGTACCAACATTACTAGATAAGAAACAGAAATCTCGTGACATCCATTACTGGGAGATCCATTCTCCTTTCCAACAGGCCGTTCGTTACGGCGATTGGAAAGCAATACGTTTCGGCACTGAAGAACCACTTGAATTGTATGACCTGAAAAATGATCCTCAAGAAAAACAGAATGTTGCTGCCGATAATCCTGCAGTGGTTCAAAAGCTTGAGACCTTTCTTGCTACAGCCAGAACAGACTCTCCGTATTTCCCTGCTGTCCAAAAAAAGAAAAGAAAGAAAAAGAAAACTTCACAGGACAGCAGCTAGATTGCTAGCTCCAATGACGGAGAAACTGCAAACACTCAATGCGTTCTCTTCAGATACCGACTTTTACCTCAGCCGCTCAGCGAACCTACAGACACTGACATACATCTCTTCGGAAACTGAGTCATGCTTACTCGACGAACAATACTCCAAGGAATTGCAGCTGGCGCTGGCACCGCACTGGGGCTCGGTGGCTCACCACTTCCATTACTCGCCAGCTCTTCTTTAACAGGCGTATCAAGACTCCCAAAGCGAATTATTTTCTTTTTGCAAAATCAGGGGTTTGATCCAAAGACCTGTATCCCGACTGGGGTGTCAGGCAACTGCTCACTTGCTCGTCATACATTACCAGAACCCATCCAGCCATTGGAGCCATACAAAGAACGACTGCACATCATCAACGGTCTCCATGGGCAACACACAAGTCCATCACATAAAGCTCTTTCAATGCTTCGTCTGTTTAGCACTCTACTTGCCATTGTGCCATGCATACTTTCATCAGTTGCGATGTCTGAGCAACCCAACATTGTGTGGATTTCGTGCGAAGACATCAGCCCGCATCTAGGCTGCTATGGCGACCCACACGCCATTACACCCAATCTGGACAAGTTTGCCCAAGAAGGCACACGCTACACCAATGCATTTACGACTGCTGGGGTTTGCGCGCCGTGTCGCTCGGCAATCATTACAGGGATGTATCAAAATAGTATCGGCACGCATCACATGCGGTGTAACGCAACACTTCCAACATGGCTGAAACCATTCCCTGTGTATCTTCGAGAGGCTGGGTATTACTGCACAAATAACAGCAAGACCGATTATCAATTTTCAAAACCAGCAAAAAAAGAGATATGGGACGTATCTGGAGCGAAGGGACACTGGAAGAATCGGGCTCAAAAATCACAGCCTTTTTTTGCTGTATTCAATTTCACAGGGTGTCACGAAAGCGGAATTGCTTCAGAGTCAAAATACAAATCCGTCACCAAAGAACTCTTACCTTCTCAGCGGCAAGACCCAAAAGAACTGACGACACTCCCACCTTACTACCCAGACACCGCCGTCACTCGAGAAGACTGGAAACGCAACTATGAACTGATCACTGCGATGGATGCATGGGCAGGTGATCTTATCCAGCAACTCAAAGACGCTGACGAATATGACAATACAATAATTTTTTTCTGGTCAGATCATGGAGTGGGTCTTCCTCGAGCCAAACGTTGGCTCTACGACTCGGGAACACACATTCCATTCATTATTCGTGTTCCTGAAAAATTTCAGAAGTCACTCGACACCCCATCACTCGCAACAGACAACCAACTGATCAGCTCCGTTGATTTTGCACCCACTGTGCTCAACCTCGCAGGCATTGATACCCCGCCTTATTTGCAAGGTCGAGCATTCCTTGGGAAACACCTCAGCCCACCAAGAAAGTTTGTCTACGGCGCACGCGACAGAATGGATGAACGCTATGACATTATTCGCACAGTTCGCAATACACAGTATCGGTACATACGAAATTTCGAACCACTCAAGCCCTACTATCAATACATGAATACACCCGAGAAGGGTGCAACGATGAAAGAAATTCGCAAGAAGGAAGCCTCCGGTCAGCTTGATCCAGTGATGGCATTATTTTCAGCAAAAGAGAAACCAGTTGAAGAACTCTATGACACACACGCAGATCCATCTGAAATACAGAACCTTGTAGACAATCCGACATTTGCTCAAAGGCTGGGTGAAATGCGGCACGCACTCTCAGAGTGGCAAAACGAGATTGGCGATGTCGGACTGATCCCAGAGGCCGAGATTGAAATTCTTGAGCAGAATGCCGGCTCACGGTTCGAAATATTGCACGGCACCCCTGGAAACTCACCTGTCGAAAATCGCCTTGCGACACTCGTTGAGATTGCCACGTCCGCATCCGAAGGGCCCACCAGCATTCAGCAGCTTCTTGAGGCCCTTAAAAACAAGGATGCATCAATACGCTACTGGGCAGCGACGGGCATTGGGAATATTGGTGCCCCTGCTAAAAGGATGCGCAAACGTGTCGCGCAATGCCTCGATGACCCATCACCGAGTGTACGCATTGCAGCAGCAAGAGCAGTTGCCAAACTTGGTGCCCCCGAGGACGCACTCCCTGTCCTTGAAGCTGAACTTCAAAGCGATCACCAATGGGGGCGGCTCGCTGCGGCAATTGTTCTCGACGAAATGGACGACGAGGCCCGCCCTGCACTCCCCTCTTTGAAGCAGGCATTGCTGAACCAGCCGAACAAGTACATTGTTCGAGTCGCGAACAGAGCCATCAATGAATTAGAGAACACCAGCCATCAAGTTCCATAACAGCCACAGCCTTCATTATGAATCAACTTCTTTTAAGTGTCTTTATGATCATGGGCATCACGATCTGTTCCCGACCGTGTTTCTCAGCAGACAACGGACGCCCTTATGTTGTCATTCATCGTCAGGATGACTTTGGCTGTCATACATTTCGTATCCCTGGGATTGCCAGAACGAAGACTGGAACATTACTCGCCGTCTATGACATGCGATATACCAGCCGGCGAGATCTCCAAGCACACATCGACATCGGCTTATCTCGTTCCACGGACGGCGGTCAAACCTGGGGATCTCCCCGACCGATCATGGACATGGGAGAGTTTGGAGGTTTGCCGCAGGATCAGAACGGGTGCTCAGACCCAAACATTCTGATCGACACAACCACAGGTGACATTTTTGTGACGGCTTTATGGACTCACGCTAAACCGGGAACACATCAATGGCGAGAAGGTGGATCTGAGCCTGGAATTGACCCAGCACAATCCTCACAATTCATGGCTGTGCGGTCACATGATGACGGCAAGACATGGACCCAACCCGAAAACTTGACTTCCCTACTCAAAAACCCGAACTGGTTTCTATTTGCACCAGCGCCTGGAAACGGCATCACACTTTCCAATGGCACATTAGTGATTCCCACACAGGGTCGCGATGCGGCTGGCACGCCTTTCTCCAACCTGACGTGGAGCGAGGATCATGGAAAATCATGGACAGTGTCTAGCCCTGCTCGCTCAAATACGACCGAGTCTGCTGTTGTGGAACTGTCTGATGAGTCACTTATGCTGAACAGCCGGGACAACCGAAACCGTCAAGACAAATCAGAAACAAATGGCCGAGCGGTGAGCATTACTTCTGACCTTGGTACTCACTGGACGGTACACAACTCTGACCATGGTGCCCTCCCTGAGCCTGTGTGTATGGGCAGCCTGATCTCCCACCGTCTGAGCGATGACCGAACTGTGTTATTTTTCTCTAATCCTCATCACAAATCGCAAAGAAAAAACATGACCGTTCAAATGAGCCTCGACGACGGAACAACATGGAACAAGAAAATCTTACTTGACGAGGATGGTGGCGCGTACAGTTCACTCGTTATGGTAGATGACAACACACTTGGCATCCTGTACGAGTCATCCAGAGCAGACCTTGTCTTCCAAACCATCCAGCTCAAAGAATTTGGGCTCTGAGTGCACCGTGGCGAACAGCACAATTACTCCAGCCGGAACTCCTATGAAACTGTCTTTTTGCTTAGGTATTCTTCTCATTGCTTTTGTTTCACAAACACTGAAGGCAGCTGAAAAGCCAAATGTCATCCTCATCCTTTGTGATGATGTCGGCTTTGAATGCTTTGGCTCTTACGGAAGCCGTGAGTACGCAACTCCGCGCCTTGATGCACTCGCAGCGAACGGAGTTCGATTTGAGAACTGCCACTCGACGCCTCTCTGTACACCGAGCCGAGTCAACTTGATGTCTGGAAAGTCAAACGTATTTAATTATTTTGACTTTGGTGTGTACCCAGAAGGCCAGCCCACATTCGCCAATTACTTCCAGGAGCACGGTTATCACACAGCCGTTGCAGGTAAGTGGCAGTTGCTGACAGGAAAGGGCGGTATCACTCCTAAGCAAGCGGGCTTTGATACACACTGCTTATGGAATATTCCTGGTGGTGGACGATCGCGATACTGGAACCCTTCCTTGGTTCAGAATGGAAATTTGCGAGAGTTGCCTGACGACAGCTATGGTCCGGATATTACAGCGAACTTCCTGATCGACTTTATAAAAGAGAATGAGACACATCCGTTTCTCGCCTATTTTCCGATGATTCTTCCGCATAATCCATTTGATGTCACACCAGACAGCATTGACCTACAGTCACAGGATGCCAAGAAAAACTTTGTCGACATGGTGCAATACATTGATAAGAATGTTGGTCGCCTTGAGGACACGCTCACATCACTTGGGATACGAGAAAACACTCTCATCATCTTTACGAGTGACAATGGAACAAATGCCCAACTCACGTCTGCGCTCAATGGCCAGCAAATACGTGGTGGCAAAGGCTACACACACGACTACGGCACGCATGTGCCGCTCATTGTGAATTGGCCTGGAAGGATTCGTAGCAGAACGATTGACGACCTCGTCTGCTTTTCAGATATATTCCCAACACTCGTAGAGGCAGCAGGCCTGCCGAAAAAGCAGATTGAAGAGGGAGATGGCTGGAGCTTCTGGCCGCAATGTGAGGGCAAACTTGGACGCACACATGACTGTATATATTGCTACTATTTCCCGCGCCCGTCATCTGCAAAATACAATAATAAATACAGTCATTATGAAGTCAGCTTTGCACGGACGAAACGCTTCAAGCTCTACAACAACGGGGACTTCTTCGACACAACAACCGATGTGCTTGAAAAGGAACCCATCACGGCAACCAACCCTGCAGCCGTTCCTGATTTTGCGCGCACCATGCTTCAAGAAGCAATTTCCTCGTACCCTGCTGCCGGCCTGAATGCGAACCGTCCGAAGCGAAAGCGGACTCAAAAAAAGAAAAAGTAGTAAATGCAGTCACTTTACCTACCGCCCCAACACACCATGCACGTACTCAGCGCAGTTTGGAAAACCCGAATGCATACAGAACTTTCTACACTTTATTCCGTGTGGCCGCAGTCACTACGTAAGATGGTATCTATTTTTCTTGTGTGCTCTTTCAGCTTGCCTCTCATGGCTGACCCGTCTCAACCAAACGTGCTCCTCATTTTGTCTGATGACCATAGCGTGCCACATATCAGTTGCTACGACGACGTGAACACAACGCAATTTCATATCACTCCAAATCTTCAAAAGTTTGCTGAGCAGGGAATGAGATTTGATCGGGCCTACACAACTGCTCCACAATGTGCACCATCACGTATCTCAATTTTTGCCTGTCGGTCCCCCGTAGGCCTTGGTGTCACACGATTTGCGCAGCCGGCTCAAGCTGGTGTTCCATTTTTCACAGATGTTCTGCGTGCAGGTGGGTACTGGGTTGGCCTTGACGGCCGCCATCATCATCTTGATGGACGCATTCGGGAGGCTGAGCATATCGACACGGCCCTCCGCAATGCCGGCATGCAGAACCTCGAAAAAAGATTTGATCACCTTGTACGCAATGCAAAAACAAAAGGTGACCAACTTGATCAAGTGAGCAGCCGAGTTAGTGCCGCACTCGATACGGTTCCCGACAACAAGCCCTTCTTTCTCTATTTTGGATTCAACCAGCCACATCGAAAATTTTCAGCTACTTATGATGGTATCGATCCAGATAAATTGGCACTCCCACCTGACTGGCCTGATTTACCTGAGGTTAGAGTTGATTACGCCCGGTATCTCGCATCAGTTCGCGAATTGGACCAAGGATTTGGGCAGATCATGCAACTCCTTGTCGAGCGTGGCATCGAAGACAACACGCTCGTTATTTTCATGGGTGACAATGGAGAGGCCCTGCTTCGTGGCAAGGGCACGCTTTATGATCGCGGCACACATGTACCACTGTTGATTCGCTGGCCCGGTCAAGTCGCACCACATTCTGAATCCTCTGCTCTTGTGTGTGGCACGGATCTGGGCCCAACGATTCTTGAAGTATGTGGAATGAAACCTTCAAAAGGAATGACGGGCCAAAGTTTTGCTGGTGAGTTGTTCGGAAAGAAACCGGATGGCCGTCGTTATGTTTTTGCAGAACGCGGCTGGCACTTCGGACCAATCACACGAACAGACGGCCTTGATTTTTCACGTTCAATTACATCAACGCGGTATCGTTACATTTATAATGCGTTACCGGATCGCAGCTACACGCCAGTCGATATGGCTGATAAAGACGCTTGGAAAGCTATTCAGCAGGCCCAGGCTGCGGGTCAACTCTCGCCGCTTCATCAACGGCTTTATTTCAAAAAGCCACGCCCGATGACTGAGCTCTATGATCTTCAGAACGATCCGCTCGAACTTCGTAATCTATCTAGCAACACGTCCACTTCTGAAACAGAAGACAGACTGCGTAAAGCATTGGAAGCATGGATGATCCGTGAGACTGATTTCCTGCCCTTGCCCACACATGCACTGCAAACAACACGAAAGAAAAACACAGACAAATAAGACCGCACTACACTCATGAAACCTTCCGTATAATTCAAGTACTTCTTCCCTAATATAGTCAACTCAAAATAAGGCCACACCATGACACACCTTTCTTTTTTTCCGCTTGTCTATCTGCTGTAATTGGCCTGTGTCTTATAAGCCCACAAGCACAGTCGGCTGAGAAGGATGAAACCAAGAAATGGACTGCAACGAAAATGTTTGACAAGAAGGATACAAACAAAGACGGCTTCTTGACCTTTGATGAATTTAAGCACGGAAGGAACGAAAAGTTCCTTCAAAAATCCGAGAAGTGTTTTCAAACCCTCGACACAAACCAAGACGACAAAGTTTCACTCGCCGAACTGAAGGCTGGCTGGGACGGCATGACGCGGAACAAAAAGAAGTCTTCCACGCTTGAAAGGTAACACAGGTCGACACCACACTATGCCCGGCTCGAGCTTGCTAGCTAGGTGACACATGCCTGCTATTCGTCACGCATTGATATTCCCCCACTCTGCGAATTTACTGGCACTAAGTGTGTCGATGCCATACCAGTGAAGTTGGCCGACTTAGGCTCCCAGTTCGTATCAGTTTCCCCAAAACACTTACTGATACCCATGCACTTTTCTGAGATCAAGCACGCCTCGATGCTATGTGATTAGTCGACTTCTCATCTATTCCCATTCGTATCATGACTTTATTCAGCTTCACGTTTTGCATCTGCTTCTTCTCTGGGCTGTTTTACAAACTTGGTGTAGCCCATAAAAACCTGCGATGTAATCACGCCCATTCCTGCAATGAGCGTGACTACAACACCGCAAACAAAGAGTCCAAAATCATCCATTAAAATATCCGCCTAACGCGAGAATGCTGGGAACCCATAGCCCAACGAAGATTCCTTGTTCTTTCGCGATCTCTGGTTCGCCAAGAAACCATAGAGAGACGCTTAAAACAAAACTAGCAAATGCCGCTATCAGAAAAAAAATCTGGTTTTTTTTCATTACCCATACCTTTTTATTGAGGAAAAGAAGTCAGAAACTCACGAGACACTTTGTACTGTAGGCTGTTGAGCCACAGAGCACCATAGGACAGGGCTTGTTCGAGTCAATATTCAGCAAACCAGTCATAATTGAGCAAACCAGTCATCGTACTTGCTTCGTGCACCACAACGGGTGACATCAGGATGATCCAGCGTGAATCACTTCTGTCCGTGTTTTCATAGCCCCCAAAGAAGCATTTACAGTGAAAAAATCTTTGACCACAAACCTATCGTGAGTGAGTCCGATCACTCCCTTCAAAAAACGAAGGGGTGTCCGGACATCCTGCGGCAAGTGATTCCGCACCATACCTTTGCTCGGCAAAAGTGTCAGCAAAATACGAAGCTCATTCTGCTCAAGATCCAATGACTCAACCGACCCAGCCGTGAGTCGAACCATCCACACAAAACCAACATCGGTCTCACGGACGCCGTGCCGAGCAGACCGGTGACGTGGCATGTGCACCTCTCGTTCCATTACTGGTGTAATGGCACCAAGGCCACGCACACCCATCCGATATTGCCACAGGCCCGGGATCACCATCACCGCAAGCGCACCCTCTCCTGGCAGGCCTTCATACACAACCTTTGGAGGACTCCATGGCAGGATTACAAAACGGAGAACTACTGAAAACACCAAAAGGATTGGCACGTTCGATAAACCGTCGCTGAAATAGGCTGGGGCCTTCGCAGTTCTGGCACAACGAATTCCTGTGAATGCTTCTCTGCCTTCATCAATTCATTGTGAAGTTTCATGATTCTTTCCAAGACAACCGAGGGCACCCTACTTGCCGGAGGCTCTGTTCATCTGCAATTCACCCAGCTGTTTTTGTATCGACTCCACCTTATGCTTTGCCTCAGCCCCAGCCTGAAGAAATCCTGTCTGCTCTTCGGTGGAAAGTTTGTCAAAGGCCACTCGCCTAGGATCTTTCGACACACCGAACGACCACCATTGGATGGAGAAGGAACACATCCATCAAGAGTGCCCACAGAAGCGCACCTCCGTAGCCGTTTGCATTCGGTTTCATTCGTAGCTCCCGGCCGACTACTTCAAGTGAATAGCCCGTCAGATCGAGCGTTTTGGACATAAAATATTCTCCAGCGACGCGACATCAGCTATTCCCAGCGTCATGGTTTTGTTCGTCACCACATGCACCACCTAGAGCACGGAGTACCCCAACAGCCTCATCAAGAGACATATGGTCTGTTTCACCAGTGTCTTCAGCGCGTACCGCCTCAGCAAGGAGCATGACATCATCAAAATCTGCATGAGCAACGAGACGATGCCTCGCCCTATACCCAAGCGTTCCATCAGAATAAGCAGTTGCAGTATCTCGCATTTCAATCAACCACACCGTCCGCGGCGTCACAAGGCCGGCTGCAGCATTCAAGATTGCCTCGACTGCTCTTCGACGGTCAATCACCCGACCAGCTTCTACGAGCAACGAAGCGGTCAGCAACTCTTCATCAAATGGTCGTCTCTTCTCCACATATGAAAAAGACAGCAGCGTGACATCGAGCAGTGTCGCTACATGATGACGCGTCGCATCAAGCCGCACCGCTGCAAGCGGGCGTACAAGAGCGGCTATCTTATCAAACCGATCACCAATAAGCGTAGTAAAGCCACCAGAACGATCATCATCATCTACCAGACGTTGCCGCGAGAGTTCTCGCGCAACATCGGCTAACGAGGGAAGTTCATCTTCTGGCACCCATTCACGGGAAAGCCGCCGTGCTGCACCGATACAAGACCTCCGAATATCTCCACCACGAACCAGACGCCGAGCTGCCTCGGCTGCTATTCTGCCTCGTTTTTTTTCATGGTGTGACATCGCTCGTGTCCTGCGGCTGATTCTCACCATCAAGCGAACGATATTGGAGATTTCGTAATCGACTTGTTGTCGCATACGTAGCAACACCAAGGGGCTCACACATGAACATCTCGGGGCGAATGGAGATTTCCCGCCCTGCCCTCTCCTGCTCAATGAGTTCTTTTCCATCTAATAAGACTGTTATTGCCTTTGGATCAACGCGGACGGTGATCGCATACCAACGATTGTCTTCAAGCTCCATGTACGTATTGGTATCGTTCTCTGATGCATCAAGCCCATCAATCGACGAAAGCCCTACAAGACCACCACCCCAGCCGCCGAGAATAAAGCTACACGTGTCTACGCCTACAGGAAACGTGAGCCCACAGAAGAAGTCAAAACCCTCAACGCGTTTCGCTTCAAGGGAAATCTCGTAGTTATCGCGAGGAAAGCCCCCCTGCCAGGTGATCCCACTCAGCGGGTCACCCATGCCTATCGAAATCTCACCATCGAGCACCTCCAGCGGACCATCGGTACCGAACGCACTCGATTGCCATTCGCCAAGCTCTTTTCCATCAAACAGGGACTTCCATTTCTGCGTACCAAATTCTTTGGCCGCCTGTAGTTCTGCCAATAATTCTGTTGCGTCATAGACATGATCAAGTGACTCGAGAATTGCCCCTACAGAGACAGAGATCGCCCTCGCTCGTGCGTTATCATAGGCAACATCAAGGACTAAAGAGTCTTGATTGCCATCGAAAATCACACCTACAAGTTCACTTGCAACGTTCACAACCGGGCTTCCGGAATTCCCACCAACAATGTCTACCGTTGACAGAAAATTGAGTGGTGTCTCGGTGAACTTGGAGCCTGAAGATTCGGCTTCTGGTTTGCTCCACGACGCTGGCAGATCAAACGGCGGATTATTTTTTTCGCGTTTCGCTTTGGCAAAAAGATCGCTGACTCTTGTCCAAGGCCTAGATTCACTTTCCCTTCCGTGAACGCCCTTCACTCTTCCATACGCCAACCTCAGTGTAAATGTTGCATCAGGAGCAATCGGCCCAGAAGCACTCCGAAGCCTGAGTTGCGTGAGTTCCGCGTGGGCCTGCTTTTTTATCTCTGCATTTTCTTCAACAATCTTCCGTAACTTCCTTGACTCACCATCAATACGTCTGGCGAGTACAAGCATCGTATCGGTGCTTGATTCCATAGCAGAGAGACCACCGTCATAAAGCTCTTTCCGTCGATCTGCCAGCCCCTTCGGCATCCCGCCGCCACTACGCTTTCCGAGTGTCGTGCCGGCAACCAAGACAGCAGCACGGTCACGAGGCGATTTTCCGTCAAGTACGTCTTGTACCAATGAGTCCTCAAAACCCAGTTGCTTGACAAGAAAGGTCAGGGAGTCTGCGAGCCCGAGAACTTCGAAATCATTATATAGCGGTTGGTCAGAAAACAGCCGAAGCTTGAGAGATAGCCTAGCGGCCTCACGATATTCCCGAAGCCGCTCACCATCAGGCTTTACGGACTCTGTTGCCACTCGCAGCAGTGTCCTCGCATTCGAGAAAAACCGACTCCTAAATCCCATTGCCCCTTCGAGAAGGTTGTACCGAACAGCAACTGCATCGATAGCTTTTTGGGCTCGTTCAATCTTGACCCAAGGACTCTCCTGATTGCCCTCCTCCCACTGCTTTCTAAGGGCATCTTCGGCGTCGCCAAGGCCCTCAATAATATCGGGTCGCAAGACCGCTGACATCAAACCGACGCGTGACTTCCGGCTATTCTGAACTGAGAAAAGATCCTGCATGGCTCTCTGCTGCTCCACATGCCCTTCTTCAGCATAGGACTGCAATAACACTTCACGTCGATTCAACCACTCGAGTAAAAACGGAAGGCGTCGGTCACGCATGGATTGTATTTCGGCCATCGTCTTGCCGCGGTCTGTATGCCCAGGATGCCCCGCAACAAACACAACATCATTGTGCTGAACATCATTCTCAGCACACGCAAGAAATGATTTGACCGCAAGAGGCTGTCCTTTTTCGTAGACTCGAAAGAAACAGATGTCGAGGCAATGTCTCGGAAATTCGAAATTGTCTGCATCTCCACCGTAAAAAGCAATCTGTCGTTCCGGTGCAAAAACAAGACGGACGTCGGTGTACCGCTTGTATCGATAGAGGTGATATCGACCACCACCAAACAAGGTGACGACATCACTTCGGAATCCTGTCTTCGTGAGTGACTCTTGTTCAATGCGTGCCAGTACGGCTCGTCGTGCTGCTGCAGCGGCTGCTGAGTTCGTGACACCCGTAATAGCGTGCTCAACACGTTCAGTCACATCCTCAATTGAGTTAAGCACGTTGAGTTCAAGATCAAGGCAGCGAATCTCATCGTCGTGCGATCTCGCTATATAGCCATCACGAGCAAGATTTTTTTCGGGCGTCGAAAGCTTCTGAAGACTACTTGCAGCAACATGATGATTGGTCAGCACGAGGCCGTGTGGCGACACAAACGCACCAGAACCTCCACTGTTGAAACGAACAGCTGCAGACTGAAGGTGATCTAGCCATTCACGCGATGGCACAAACCCCATATCCCGAGCGAGCCGTTCTTCTGGCACGTCATTGAAAAGCCACATTCCTTCATTGGCACGTGCCGGTAGACACACCACGGTAACGAGGGCGATTACTCCCAACAAAATGCCGTGAATCCCTGCGTGACCAAAATCAAACTGTATACGCTTCACCCGGTGATTCCCTCACTTCGCCTCATAACTGATTCGTTCATAGCTTGGAAAAACTAGTCTACCCACTTCCTGAATCTCCGAGTTGCAGAATGGCAACCGAATGACGACATACAATTCGCCTTGCATTATGAATGTATACATGCGTACACTACTTTGTTCGTCGGCAAACAATGGCTGCCTTCCTTACACACATGCTCCGAGGACTCCTTCTGATGCTTGCTCGACTCCAAACCTTTTCGTTGCAAGGCGTTGATGCTGTTCCTGTTGAGGTTGAGGTTGATGTTTCCGGCGGCGCATTGCCCGCAACTATTCTCGTTGGCCTGCCAGATGCAGCTGTTCGAGAAAGCACCCATCGCGTCGGACGCGCGATGGTGAACTGCGGTTTCAGTCGGCCAAATGATCGCATTGTCATCAACCTCGCACCTGCCGATATTCCAAAGCAGGCCGCGACCTTCGACCTTCCAATAAGCCTCGGCATTCTGGCAGGGAGCTGTCAGTTTTCTGCAGAACGATTTCATGACTACGCTGTTGTAGGAGAGCTCTCGCTTGAAGGATCAACACGGCCAGCACGTGGAGCACTTGCTATGGCGATCCGTGCTGCAAAAGAAAGCAACCTCAAGGGTATTGTTGTTCCAGCGGCAAGTGCAACCGAAGCAGCTGTTGTAGAAACAATAAAGGTCATACCAGTCACAACACTTCGGGAAGCTGTAGGTTTTTTTTCTGGAGAACTTGATATCACGCCAACAGCCCCGTGTGTCAACGAGTGCTTTGATAAATTTGAGACCTATGATCTTGATTTTTCTGATGTCCGCGGACAAGAGGCTGCAAAACGTGCAATGTGTATCGCAGCTGCCGGTGCACACAACGTTGCCATGCTTGGCCCACCAGGCAGTGGGAAAACAATGCTTGCAAAACGTATTTCAACGATACTCCCACCCCTCCGGACAGAAGAAAGTATTGAGACTTCTCAAATCTATAGTGCCCTTGGACTTCTTCCATCAGGCCAACCACTCCTGGTGACGCGTCCATTTCGGGCACCTCATCACACCATCAGTGAAGCTGGGCTCATTGGCGGCCGATCCATACCAATGCCGGGTGAGATAAGCCTCGCACACAACGGCGTTTTATTCCTCGATGAGTTGCCGGAATTCAATCGACGCACACTTGAAGTACTGCGGCAGCCACTCGAAGACGGGACCGTCACGATAAGCCGTGCCCGTTCAACAACATGTTTTCCGGCAGCATTCATGCTTATAGCCGCGATGAACCCATGCCCCTGCGGATACCGTGGAGATCCAAACCGTGACTGCCAATGCACGGTTCCACAGATCGAGCGCTACATGAGCAAAATTTCGGGCCCCCTCCTCGACCGAATTGATATTCACCTTGAGGTTTCTGCAGTTCCTTTCGGAGAACTCTCTGCCAGACAACCCGGAACATCCAGTGCCGTCATACGTCAACAGGTGCACGTTGCACGTGAAATCCAACGCAAGAGATTCAAAAAGAAAGGCTCGACAGGGAATATGTACAACGCTCGAATGACAAGCAGAGACATTCGCCTCTATTGTCAGATTGACAGCAGTACCATGGAGCTACTTCGTTCAGCTGTCTCAAACCTTGGCCTCTCTGCTCGTGCCCATGACAAAGTTCTTCGCGTTGCTCGTACAATTGCAGACCTTGATGCAACAGATACAATCGAATGCCAGCATCTCAGTGAGGCGATTCAGTATCGGCTGCTCGACCGTAAGCTCTGGACTTAACAGAAAGATCAAGACAGAAAGATCAAGACAGAAAGATCAAGGCCTCCTGTCGATACTCATCTCGACAGACCGCAGTCCGCCGTGACATATTGCGAAATCTAGTTTCTTTAACTGTTTTGTGCGCAAAGAGATCACTTTTACATTAATCATGACCGTTTTACCCCAAGCACATTCTTTGTTGCACATGACCACCACTGTTAAAATGCGACTGGTCGCTTTTACCGCACTCGCAACACTCGGTCTTCTCGCCTTCCCGACTGACATTGCAGTTGTTCTATGGATTCAAAACAGTCACCCACCAAAGGAATTAATGCGATTCCTTAACTTCGCTGAGGTGTTTGGGCATGGCATTGGTGTTGCCATGCTCATGATTGGCACATTCTGCCTCGATCGTTCGATTCAGTTCCCATCTATCACATGGCCTGCAATCCGTTGGCCAACTTTCCAGCCAACTACGGCAAAGCGGTACGGCGCTCGCATGCTCGGCGGACTTTTGGCTGGACCACTCACAGTCCTTCTTCTGAAACAATTAATTGACAGAGCTCGCCCGCGAGCAACAAACTACGATCTCGTAACATCAGTGCTCGATACGTTTGGGACTACTGCTCTGGCCATCGGCCCACGAGGCAGTAGTGACCTGCACAGCTTCCCTTCAGGGCACTCTGCAACTGCGGCGGCCCTCGCCACTGTTTTAATTTGGAAATACCCACAAGGTCGTCTTTTCTTTTTCGCACTTGCAGTCAGTGCATGCCTCCAGAGAATTTTTAGTATGTCGCATTATCCAAGCGATGCTTTCCTTGGTGCAGCATGTGGAGTTCTTGGTGCCACCATTGTTCTTGGGCGAGACATCCCAAATGATTCTCAATAAAAAACTTTTAATCATTTTCAACTGCTCTTATCGTCAAAACCTTCCTTCAAGAGCGTTTGAGATTGACCCAACCACATCTCAGACAAACCAATCTGGTATCATACTCTTATGTCATGATGAATAATTTTGACGAAACCTTTCTGTAAAAATAAATTCGATGCCAGCAGCAAAACGTGCAAAAAAAGCAACTCGTGCCAAAAAGTCAACCAAGGCTGTAGCTCCTGCTGCAACGAAGAGTATTCTTTTGGTAGACGATGACGCAGAGATTGTAGAATCAATGCGAACTATTCTCGAAGCGAAAGGCTATTCGGTTTTAGTTGCGCGTGATGGCAGCCAAGGGGTTGCAGTTGCAGAACGCGAAAATCCTGATCTTGTGGTTCTCGATATGATGATGCCCAAGCGAAGTGGATTTCTGGTTCTTGAAAAACTGCGCCGAGAATATAATCATCCTGTTCGTATCATCATGGTGACGGCGAACGAGGGAAATCGCCATCGTGCCTACGCGGAAATGCTTGGAGTTGATGACTACATTCGAAAGCCATTTGCAATGGACCGGCTACTCGAGAGCGTTCAAAAGCTTCTGTCATAAATTGTGGCAAAACAGGCTTTTTGGCTCAAACCTCGGCACCCCAGTTTCTCTATTTTTCCATTCTGCCCTCAGATGTGAAAATTTGATCTTCTGAAAAAACTTCTGTTTGCCACCTGACGCTGGCGGGTTAGAACGATAGGAGTCAAGATTCTTGGTTTCAATACGTACGCCCATACAACTGCCGTGTACGTTTTATTTTTCGTAATTTAAAAATCGTTTTCTTATGCATCCTTTTATCAATAATTTAAGCCCACACACAGGAAATGATTCAGGTGGTGTGACGCATGATGACGATGCCAAGGAACGAGTACGAGAAGCAATTGACATTGTCGACCTTGCCGGCAGTTACATCTCACTTCGTAGAAGCGGGAAGAATTTTGTTGGGCTCTGCCCTTGGCATGAAGATGCTCGGCCTAGCCTCCAGATTAATCCTGAACGGCAAACGTTCCGGTGCTGGGTCTGCAATGTGGGTGGCGATGCTTTCAGCTTTTTGATGCGAATGGATCGATTAGAATTCCGTGAAGCACTCGAACAACTTGCTGATCGTGCCGGAATCGAACTGTCTCGCGGACGTGGGCCTGGCAGCGACGTAAAGCGTTCGCTATATGAGGTATGTGGCTGGGCCGCTGATCGATTTGTTGACTGCTTTCAAAACACTTCGCTTGCCAAAGCAGCGCGTGAGTATCTTCAGGAACGTGGACTGACACAAGAAACTCTTTCAGCAAGTGCCGTTGGCTTCGCCCCAAACGAATGGGACTGGCTCCTTGGTCAGGCACAGGCTTCAGGCATTTCCACAAGCCACCTTGAACAAGCAGGGCTCGTTGTAACACGACAGGATCGGTCCGGGCATTACGATCGGTTTCGAGGCCGCATCATGTTTCCGATCTATGACCCACAAGGCCGTTGCGTCGCTTTCGGAGGGCGAGTTCTTCCAAACTCTCCCCCTGACGCAGCGAAATACATCAACTCTCCAGAGACACCTATCTTCTCAAAACAATCTATGTTGTATGGCCTCGATACGTCACGGGAGGCGATCAGCAAATCCAGACGCGCCTTGGTTGTAGAAGGCTATACGGATTGTCTCGCCGCCAAGCAGGCTGGTATTCATGACGTTGTAGCTGTACTCGGTACAGCTCTTGGGCAAAAGCATGCTCGTCTTCTACGGCGGTATGCGGATCGGATTGTTGTCGTGCTTGACGGCGATGACGCTGGCCGTCGCCGGGCCGATGAAGTGCTTGAAGTGTTGCTTGCAGAACCTGTTGATATACGGATTGCCAGACTTCCTGCTGGTGTCGATCCATGCGACCAGTGCCTCACGGCGGGCCCTGAGGCCTTTGAGGCTATTGTCGACGAGGCTGTTGACCCACTTGATTACCGAATGCTAGAAACCTTCGAACGACTGCCCCAAAACGCTTCTGATGAAGTCGCCCTCAACGCAGTAGAAAGTGTTCTGAAAATACTTTCTGCGGTATCTCCGAGGTCACCACTTCCACCATCACAAAGACAACTGAGACAGGACCAGATTCTAGGGAAGCTTTCCCGCCGATTTGGACTCTCGCGGGATGCTCTCCAGACACGACTCAAAGAGCTTTCAAGATCCCGACGCACCGAAGATGACTCCTCCCCAGATGTGGGCCACCGCATCGACGCAGCCGAACTGGTCCCCTGGGACCGAGAAGTGCTATCAACAATCATAGCTGCACCAGAGGGTATTTCGAGCCTGCTAGACCGTATTACCGAGGAAGAACTCATTGCGGAGCCGGCAAAAATGATTCTTCGAGCCACAAAGAGCCTGATTGCTTCCGAAAAAACACCGAATCTCAATGCTTTACTGCTCGAATTGCCGGCTCCAGAGCTGCAGGGACTTCTCGTACAACTCGATGAGTCAATTTGTGAACAGACTCATCTTGATCAAAATGGCCGCTTGCATCACCTTAGTGAGGCAGTGGATAGACGTCAGGCTGACAGAACCGCCTGGCAGACCGTCCGAACATTAAAAACCTCGCCGCTCCAACCGGACGACGAGGCAGCGATGATTGAGCAACTCGTCTCTGCGAGGCGAGCTGCTCAGGGTATGACCGATCCCAAGGAGGGGTGAGGATGCCCATCTCGTCACTATATTCAAATCATTTTTTTGGCGTGCTGCCAATGATGATTTGGGGGGTTGTGTGCGAGTGACTTTTAGAGTGCGTATTACTTGGTGATACGTCGGTGAAGGAGAACCAGTAGATGACAATGAATAATGCTTCGTCCACAAATCGACAAGAAACGAAAACGCCTCCCGAAGGTGTAGCGCAATCGGCGCAGCGAGAGATCGGTGGTCTCGAAAACGCTGATCTTAATGGCTTAATTGCCGAGGGCCGCCGGACTGGGTACCTGACCTTTGATCAGGTCAACGAGTACCTCCCTGACGAAGCTATGGATCCTGAAAAAATTGATGCCTTACTTGTCGCACTTGATGGCAAAGGTATTGAACTTGTTGAAGAACTTCCGGAACATCTTGAGCCCATTGCTGCAGCACAGGCAACTCCAGCAACTACGCCAACAAAACCTGGCCGGCCGCGACGCGATGAGGCAATTACCACTCCCCCATCAAATGCAGCGAATGATCCTATACGCATGTATCTCGCGCAAATGGCAGAAATCCCTCTCCTTACACGAGAAGAAGAGATCTCACTCGCCAAACGGATCGAAGTAACGCGAAAACGCTTTCGCCGTGCCATTCTTGGCTGTGGCTTCGCCATGCAGTCAACTGTCGAAACACTTCGACGTGTACACGAAGGAAAATTACCGTTCGATCGAACAATCAAAGTGTCGTTGACTGAGAGACTCACGAAAGAACAGATTCTTGCGCGAATGCCACATAATCTCCCAACGCTTGATCGCTTGATGGAGCAGAATAACGCCGACTTCAAACTGCTCATCAGCACACGAACGGAACGTTCTGTAGCACGACAGGCACGGCGAAGATTTCGTCGAACCCGTGGCAAGACACTCACGCTTGTCGAAGAACTCAGCCTGAGAACTCGTCGTGTTCAGCCAATGATGAAGCTATTAAAAGGCATGTCAGCAAGGATGGACAAGTTACAGGAGGACCTGCAACAGATGAAATCTGGCGTCCTTTCATGTGATGATCGCGCTAACATGCGTAAAGAGTTACGCGATCTCATGATTTCGACACAAGAAAGCCCAAAATCTCTTCGTGATAGAGTTTCGTCTCTCGACAAACTCAAATCAGAATACGAAGCCGCAAAGCGGAATCTTTCCGCCGCAAACCTTCGCCTCGTTGTTTCGATAGCAAAAAAATACCGAAACAGAGGACTTTCCTTTCTCGACCTTATTCAAGAAGGAAATACTGGCCTGATGCGGGCTGTCGACAAATATGAATATCGTCGCGGCTTCAAATTTTCTACCTATGCGACGTGGTGGATTCGTCAGGCAATTACACGAGCAATTGCTGACCAGGCTCGAACGATTCGGATTCCTGTTCACATGATTGATCTCCTCACAAAACTTCGCGCAACTGCCAAACGACTCTTACACGAACTTGGACGGGAACCAACACCTGAAGAGATTGCTGACTCAGCCGAAGTTCCACTCGATGACGCTCGGCGTGTCCTCGACATGGGCCGAACACCGATGAGCCTTGATCGACCCATTGGAGAAAGTGACGACGCCAGCTTTAGTGAACTTGTTGAAGACTTTGGGTCATCCAGCCCAACTGAATCAACAACGCATGGCCTCCTTCGGGATAAACTTGATTCGCTATTGAAGACGCTCACATATCGCGAACGAGAAATTATTCGCCTTCGATATGGACTAACCGACGGATACACGTACACACTTGAAGAAGTTGGACGGATTTTCCGAGTGACACGTGAACGAGTGCGGCAAATTGAGGCAAAGGCCGTCAAGAAACTCCAACACCCAGTGCGGGCAAAACAGTTGGAGAATTTTCTTGGAACCGTAGCGGACTAACACACGCCCGGGCCGTGGCCATTACCCACGGCCCGGAGTGATTCTTTTTTTGCTATATCACCCACCGTTTTTGGTGACACCAGCCATGTGGTATCCTAATTAGACCTTTGGAGGCCCATCATGGCTGTTGCTACTACCGCTTCTGTAATTCGCACACTTCATCGCATCCAGCGTCAACTCACTGACTTACGAAGTCAGCTAGCCGCAGGACCGAAGCAGATTTCAGTCCAGACAAAGCGATTGCAAAACGTCGAAAACGAGAAATCCGCTCTAGCAGAAACACTAAAAAAAGCACGAAAACATTCTGATGAAAAACAGCTCTTGCTTCGGTCGTCTGAAGCAAAAATCAATGATCTTGAAGCCAAACGAAATACAGCAAAGGCAAATCGTGAGTACCAATTGCTTGGAGAACAAATCGATGCCGATAAGATGGCGATCAGAGTGCTCGAAGATGAAATTCTTGAATCTCTTGAACGTGTCGATGAAATAACAAGCCAGCAGCCAACCGCCACTGATAACGTCAAAAAAGTTACTGCGGCACTGGAGGAACTTAAGAAACAAGTTCAAAAAGAGGCCGCTCAACTCGAAAAAGAGATGGCCCGCGTGCTGAGTAAACTTACGGAAGTTGAGAGCGAACTTGCGGTTGAGACACGAGAGGTCTACCAACGGGTTGTGAAACACAAGGGTGAAGATGGCATGGCCTCATCGGAGGGTGGCTGTTGTGGCGGATGCCATCAAAAACTTACGGGGAAAATGTTATCGCAACTCATGGCAGAAGATGTCGCTATGTGCCGGAGTTGTGGGCGGCTTCTCTACGAGGCTGAAACAAATTCGTAGATAAACCACGACACTAATCTGTTTTATCGCTGCATCGCTATCGACGGAGAACACAAAGGAGATTTTTTATGTCTGATCGTATTCCAATGACAAAGGTCGGCTACGACAAATTAAAAACAGAATGCGACCACTTCGAACTCGAAGAGATGCCAAAAATTGCGAAGCGAATCGCAGCAGCAAGAAGCGAAGGAGACCTCAGTGAGAACGCTGAGTATCACGGTGCTCGAGAAAGTCAGGGCATGCTTCAGGCAAAGATAAATCTGCTTCGTGACAAACTATCACGAGCGGTCATTGTCGAGCGATCAAAGGAAGCTAGCAACGAGGTTGTCTTCGGATCAACCGTCATTGTGAAAGACCTTGAATTTGGTGACAACGAAACCTTTGTGCTCGTTGGAGCAGGCGAAGAAGATTATGACGCTGGAAAAATAAATGTTGCGAGCCCCTTAGCTCAGGGACTCATGGGGAGCAAGGTGGGCCAAAAAGTTTCAGTCGATGTTCCTGCCGGAAAGATGAACTTCGAGATTCTTGAGGTTCGTTTTGATGATTGAGGTTTCGATATTACTCTGCTCTCAAAGCTACTGAATGGGTCTGTGCAGTAATAGTTCGTCTCCGTCTTAGGAAAACTGCCTACGTTTTCCTGACCAATCTTTTTAGCAGGTGACCAATCTTTGTAGCAGGTGACCAATCTTTGTAGCTGATAGCCCGTGCATAAAATACTCAGCACGGCTGGTGCCTCCAGCACTTTCATCCTCGAAACAAGTATCGATGAGAGAACATTTTCCGTGTGGCCACAGCCACGATATCAATCAAGCCCGTCGAATAACGCCGATCCGATGCGAACCATCGTACTACCCTCGAGAATCGCTTCCTCAAAATCACCGCTCATTCCCATTGATAATTCAGGCAGTCCGCCAGCCTCTGGAAATTTTTCGTTGAGCACGTCACGCAGTTCACGAAGATGTGCGAATTCACGCCGTGGTTCACGACCAGTCTCGGGATGACTCGCCATGCCCATAAGCCCGCAGATTCGAATTCCGGGTAGCACAAGAATTTGTGCCACCACATCCGTCAAACTCTCCAAGACAACTCCACTTCGTTCGGACTGCTGTGACAGGTTTACTTCTATGAACCCCTCGCACACAGTAGACGAAGAGGCAGTTACACGACTGACCTCTTTTGCAAGTCGTACACTATCGATTGTCTGAATGACAGGGCTGTACGACATTGTTTTCGCTACTTTATTTCTTTGCAGATGTCCGATCAAATGCCACTGCACCTGAATTCCACCTGACGCAAAAGCTGCAGCCTTGTCCCAGAACGCCTGAGGGCGGCTTTCACCAAGAGCCCGACACCCCGCGTTATAGATAGCGAGGGTACGCGAGATATCAACATACTTTGTTATGCCAACTACGTGTACAGATGTTCGTAGTCGACCAGCCTTCTTGCATGCATCCTGCACACGACTGGTAACCCTTTGCCAATTTTCATTGCAAAGCGACTGCTCCTTCATCGTCGGGTTGTTTATTGGGTGAGTGTTCATAGTCAGTTAATACAATACCCTGTCCTCAACCACTTCGAGTGCTCTTTTAATCACACCATTTGCAGCAATTCGACCAACGAGAAATTCTGATGACATATTGCACCCCAATGCGGTGCGATTTCTCGCCTCATCAAGTGAACGATAGACAAACCATTGATTCAGATTGGCCTGAACTCGGAAACTTACTGCCTGATCATCACGGAGTGCTTCCCGAGAATCCGCTACTGTCAACTGACGCCAGGTACGCTGGTTGCTTTCGGGCTTCTCTTTTAAACGCTTGAGTCGCCCAGCATCGCAGTCAATCCAAAGAGGTGCGTACATTCTTCCCGCGTGAGAATTCTGCTTCAATTCAAGCCCACCGTCGGAGACATTGAGACTCCCAGCGGCTGCGCCCGATTCACGCCATTCATCAAGAGCCAACGGTATCGCCAGGAAGCGTGGTTTATTATCACAGCCGAAAACCTCACGCGTTTCCTCACACGGCTCAAGATCAATAGCAGATGATACAGAAAGAGTGCTTTGCAATTGCAATTGATCCGCAAGAAGATCTGACTTATCACCAAACTTTAACCCCGGCACAATAACTGCATCAGAAAGAAGCACTATTTTATCTTTTGGTAAAAGAAGCACCGATCTCTCGAGCCGCCACCCGTTCTGAACATCTGCAGAGATCTCGAGATAGCTTGCATTCTCATTCATTTCCCACCATGTTCGCCGCCAGCCCCCACGCAACTGCAGTTTATTTCCATTACAAACAAGTCTTATACCCCATGCACCAGCAATAATCTGACGATCTCCTGCAACAATCTCGATGTAAGGAACCTCATCACGATACGACACAAGTACTCGCGTCGCCCCCCGCTTCCAGCCACTCCGTAAAACTGCAGCACCCTGCGTTTGGTCAAATATTGAGCAACTACAGAGACCCTTTTCTGTCCACCGTGACTCCCCTGTCGCGTCTTTCCCCTCCGTCAACGCTAGTACCGTCGCTGCGACTTTTTTCCGTCCACCTGATGCCGCCTGTAGGAGTGCTGCGACGGAGTCTCGTGATCCTAAACCCCGGTTCGTTATCGGCCGACCACTATTTCCAAGAAGTAAAACAGAAAATACAACTGCTTCATCTATTCTATTATTTGTTTCTTTCGTGAGTTTTCCACCGGAAGTCTCATTCATAATTTCTTGGCAGCGCACCCATCTATTCACTGCACCGAGAATCTCAGATGATAGCTTCAATCCCACGCTGCCTTCTTCACCGACAAGCCTCTTGACTTCGGCTTGGAGTTGGCTTCGTGCTGCATCAAGTAGGGATTGGCAGTGATCAATATCACCAAAGAGCCCACCAAGAGCAAAGAGGAACGGCATCAAAGAAGACTCACCAAACTCAAAATCATCGCTACCAGCCTGACCAACTCGTACAAGTTCCTCCATCACGTGTCCTGCCGAACCAACAACTTCACGACTCTGCGTGAACCGCACAAGCCCCCAGGTGACAGCCTCACCGACGAGCCACTGGTCAGCCTTATTTGAGAGACCCGGCATTGCTACGAGACATTTCCTTAGTAGAGAACAGCCACGAATCACTTCCTCAGCGTCAGTTGCCTTTTGTTTGAAGAGTTGTGAAATTTGCTGAATATATCGAACTGACTCTCTGTCGCTACACATCGAAGCACAAGCGTCAATGCGACACAAAAGTTTTTTTTGCTTAAACTTCCTGCGAACTAATGACACTGTCTTGAAATGATCTTTCGAGATAGTTGCTTTGCTACTCCGAACAGTACACGTTGGAAATACTTCCATCGGAAGAACATCTGGGTCCGGCATGTAGTATCTCCCTCGATTGGAATGTTTTCTTTACAGTCCTACCATTAGAATCCTATGAATTCACCTGGCTGGCAGAATGCTCCTCAGAAGATGCAAACAAACACGCCATACTCCGGGGAAAGTTTAAACCAGACTTCCCCACAAACTATACCAACCGGCTTAGCCCCTGCAGGCTGACCTTCACAAGAAAAAATCTTCGCAATGGCTTTCAGTACATCCACGCTTACCTCAGCGACTCGCCTAGGGTTCTACACCCTCATTTTTTCTGGCTTCGTCACTCCGCTGTACTTCCTAAGTGCCGTGGTAGCAGACCCGGTTAATACACATCCAGAGCTCACACGACTTTCTCCGAAGCACGCTATCTGGATTGACGCTGAATCAAAACACCTCATTGTAGGTGGCTCGGTAACACTTACTGACGGACCCATTGAATTTTTTGCTTGCCCAAGGAAAACAAAAGAACATGAATCTATTGTTGCAGTCGATGCGACAGCGAAACTCGTCCATGCCGGCTTACTCGCAATCGGCCTTCGGCCAGGTAGCCCAGCGTCGTTCTATCCTGAATTCAAGCCCGCGACTGGTGATTTCGTAGCCATTAAAGTCCGCTGGCACGACGATTCCGGAGATCACGAAACATCGGCACAGACGTGGGTAAAAAACAGTCTGACCGGTGAGGAATTAGGCTGCGACTGGATTTTTGCTGGTAGTAGTTTTTGGAAGGACCCTAGAACTGGCACCGAGTATTATCAGGCAGACGCCGGTGATCTCGTGTGTGTCTCAAACTTCCCAGCGGCTACACTCGATCTCCCAATTACCAGTTCACAGGCAAATGAATCTCTTTTGTTCGAGACTTTTACAGAACGCGTGCCACAACGTGGGACGCCAGTCGAACTTATCTTTTCTTTTCCCGTGAAACAAAACTCCGTTGATACCAACAAAAATTGACTTCTCGTTTACGACACGAGTTGACAATGCGTAAGAATCTCATCCGTTGTTGCAATATAACCGGTATAAAATGGTCCGAATTCAGCATATCGTGCACTCGCCTCATCGAACCTCATCGTATAAACGATTTCTTTGAGAAACTCAGGACGTCGAGCCCAAAGGGTAACGCCCCACTCCCAGTCGTCGAGACCGACTGAAACTGTAATAAGTTGAGAAACTCGGCCGCCGAATTTCATGCCGCTTGCCCCATGCTCAGCCATAAGTCGACTACGTTCTGAGAATGGAAGCGTAAACCAATTCTCCCCCACTTTCCTTTTCTTATTCATCGGATAGAAACACGCACACGGCCATGGTGGAAAATCTGGTTCCAGCCTCGCCTTCTGCATCGCTGGTTCCCTGGCTGCGTATCCTTGAACTCTCGCTTTGTAACTGGCACTCTCAGGGTCTTCACCTTGTTTCAGAAGTTTCTTCGCAAACTGTTCTGCGGTTGGAAGATACTCACTCACCTCCGTAATCCCAACAAACGAATATGTTGACTCGATTGCCACTCCAAGCGGACCGGCTAAGAGACGTTGATGGACTCCGTCCACCGCGTGGGGTGATGGATCAAGAGCCATGACAGCAAAGTCAGCTTTATGCCCAGGGACAATCCACTTCTGCAACCGCCCAGGACTCAATGACGACTCCTCGTCCAGTGCCTCTATGAATGCAGACATACCTGCCGAACGCTCAGATTCTGTCAACTGAGCAAGGCGTGACCGATTAAAACGGTAAAAGGAATGTGTACAGTGCCAACCAACTGTCGGTTCTACTGAAACCGTTTCATCGATGGCTGCGGGAGCACCCGGATGAGTCCCGGCAGGCCGCTGCGGTTCTTTTTTTACTGCTGTTTGGTCGCTCATAAATGGGTCTCTGGAGATTGTTCTGATTAGTGTAATGCGACATATTATGCCGTCAGCCTCGCACTGAAATCCTGCATGTTCACGCACCTGCCGTCTACCCGTTAAGATATCAAGGCGGAAAAACACTGATCCGGCCCTTCCAGCTGATCCGGAACTTCCATTCGTTTTCAAGACTTTAGCCGAACAACGCTACTCAAGGAGTATCTTCTCATGGGACAGGCAATCGTTGATCCACAGGAGTTGCGACGCTTTGCGTCACGGCTACGCCATTTCAGTACAGAAGTACATTCACAAATGCAGACTGTACAACGTCAACTTCAGGCCCTCTCTGCAACCTGGCGAGATCAGGAGCACCAGAAATTTGCTGAAGAATTTGAGCAACAGTTAATTACTTTTGGGCGATTCGTAGAATCCACTGGCGAATACGTACCGTATCTCATCCGAAAGGCAGAGCGGGTAGAAGAGTACCAACAGCAGCGGTAAGTAGCACTACAAACAGCGAGTACTTCGCATGTCAACACAGGCCGACATTAAGTCAATCGATACGCTAAGCCTCGTTAAGCTTGCGCTAATTTCCTATGCACACGCCTCGAGTCAAGCACTTGCAGACATAGAGATCGAGGGACAGCGTGGAATTGATTGGATCACAGTCGACCGAGCAGCCTATTGGAAGGCAGAGATGCGACGAGCCGCTGATGGGGTAAACCAAGCAATCAAAGACCTCGAACACTGCCGCGCGTATAAAAAAGTTGGTGATAATGCACCATCGTGTGCTGAAGAAAAAAAGAATCTTGAAAAAGCACGGAAAAGACTCCAAAAGACCGAAGAGAAACTCGAACTGGTAAAACGTTGGACTCCCGTCGTTCTTCAGCAATATAGAGAAACATGTGTCCGACTTGTCAGGTTTAGAGAAGTCATCGACGTCGACTGTCCTCGAGCGATAGCTCGTATTGAGCAAATGCTCACTGCACTTGAGAATTACCAGACGGTTGCTGGCCCACGTGGCACAAGTACTTCGGGTGACTCAAACTCTCAGAACTCCGTTGCTCGCCAAACCGATGCTCGTGATACTGAGCCAACTCCGGAAGAAGGTACCGATCCGTGAAAACATGTGACCTGGCAAGTGGCGCAGCAAAGTTAGCATTGTCACTAAAACAACTCGGACTCAAGTGGGAACTCACATCTGACACATGGGACGATGCGACCGCCCGACGCTTTCATGAAGAGTGCATTGTTCCTCTCACACCTGACGTCAAGCAAACGCTTGAGGCGGTCGGTAGACTCGCTGAGGTGCTTGACCGGGCATCACGAGATGTCAACGATGACGTTGTTTATTAATCATTTTATACATTCCCAAAAACAACACTACGACCCAACAGTCTTCTTAAAATGCCAACTTCTGATAACCCAAAACAACATCCGCAGCATACAGGTGATCACTCGTCCTACGACCGTGACCTTCTTCGAGAGCAGATCACGAAATTGCGAAAAGAAGCGACTCTCCGGTCAGAACTTGAAAAAAAAATTGGGTTGAAGTTTCAAGAAGAGACAACTCAACTCAATACTGAATCAGAATCAAAAATTTTAAGCATACAAAAACGCTGCCAGACTCAGATCACTTCGCTGAATGCTGATTTCGAGAAGGACAAGGAGCGCCTTGAAGGACAAGTAGCAACACAGCAAGAAGCACTCGATAATCAACGGAAAGAGCGAGAATCACAGATTCTCCGAGAATGGGAAGACGTCGAAAAAGAAAAAACTGATGACCTGGAATTCGAATCCCTTTCTGCAGGAGAGTCACTCGCACAGCAGAAAGAAGATGCTGAAAAAAAAACCTCACGGCTTATTGAATCACTTGCCCAGACCATTGAACACACTGACGGCGATCTCAAGAAGCTTCAAGACAAACTCATCAAGTGGAGAGTCAGTACAGCTTCTTCACTGCTCCAGAACGTGCAGAGAGACACTCTTGAAGACGAACCATCCGAGAACTCTTCACATACAGAACACAACACTTCTTCTTTGCCTCAGGGCAAAGAACTCTTAGAACACTTTAAAAACCTCATCAGTGAGATTCAGAACGACGCAAAGGCTATAAAAAATTTACCCAGTGCATACTGGGCTTTTGCTGATGGAATTACTGCTCTCATTCTCATAATCCCCTGCGTCCTTTCACTTCTCGTGGCTGCTGGCGTTGCCGTCCCGCTTCGTATGGGTGATTCAGAGCTTCCTCTTGTTGTACTAGCTGCCACTGCAGCAATTATAACCCTTCTGATTACGCTTGGAGGAAGCCTACTTTGGCGGTCAGTGAAAAGGAAACAAGCCCGCACGCAACTGGAACAGATGGTGATCGACTTTTCACAAAAGAGACAGCTATTAAGCGATTGCTACGAAGGATGCCTCGTTGTTATCCAAAATAAACTCGAACGTGATCAAGAAAAACTAGAAAAACGACATGATCGTAACATGGAAAAACAACATGGCGGACGGGCAGTAGGATCAGCTTCTGCGATTTCAAAAAAAGATGCCGCCGTCGCCACACTTCAGGAAAAATATCAGGCTGGCTGCAGAACGATTGAAGAAAAAAAATTGCGAGGCCTTGCTGTTCTCGACGAGACCTATCCGCCGAAGATGAAAGCTGTTGAAGCAAAAGGCCGGGAGAAAATTGATGCCATCAAAGCCGAATCAGGTGAAAAACATAAATTACTAGGAGAAACAAAAGATAGCCAGTGGCAGAAAATGGTTGACAGATGGAAATCAACCAAAGAACACGCAGAGAATATTTTTTCCGAGGCAAATCTCATTGACGCCAAGGCTTTTCCAGCCTGGTCTGATTTATCGGATGGTTCAGCATTGCTTCCCGAGACAACCCCTCCAGGAATCCGGTTTGGTCATCTTAACCTATCTATGGGTTCAATCGAAGGTGGAGTATCTCAACACGCTTCTCTCAATTCTTTTGGGTCTCAGGAATGGACGCAACCCGCTTTCATTCCATGCCCCACTCAAGCTGCTCTTCTCATCAAATCACCACCAGAAGAAAAAGAGGGTGCATCCAACCTTCTTCAGGCGGTAATGCTTCGTATTGCCTCCGGCCTTCCACCTGGACAGAGTCGATTTACGATCATCGACCCACTTGGTCTTGGCAAACAGTTTGCTGGATTTATGCACCTTGCCGATCACGATGAGTTACTAGTCTCGAGTCGCATTTGGACAGAACCTGGGCAGATCGACAAACAACTTGAATTAATCACCGAACAAATGGAAATGGTGATTCAAAAATATCTTCGGAATGAATACCGAACAATTGGTGACTACAACGCCGAGGCAGAGGTACCAGAACCATACCGTTTTGTTGTCGTTGCCAATTTCCCAGCAAACTTTACCGAGACAGCTGCCCGCCGACTCGCCAGCATTGCAAGTTCCGGTGCCCGGTGTGGTGTCTTTCCAATTGTTTCTGTCGATATATCACAGACGCTGCCGTCTGGCTTCACACTCAATGATATCGAATCAAACACCACAAATATTACATTACAAGATGGCACGTTCACGTGGGTTGACCCAGAGTTTTCAAAGTGGCCACTCAGTCCAGAGATATCACCAGATGACAAGATCTTCACAAAAATTATCAACCGAGTTGGCCAAGCCGCAGTTGCTGCGAAGCGAGTCGAGGTACCTTTTGATCGGGTAGCTCCGCCTGAAGACCAATGGTGGACTGGTGATACAGCTAAGGAAATTAACGTACCATTGGGCCCAGCCGGTGCGAAGAAGACACAATCAATGCGGCTTGGTAAAGGCACGAGCCAACACGTACTCATTGCCGGAAAGACTGGCTCCGGCAAGTCGACGATGATGCATGCATTGATCACAAACCTTGCTCTCAACTACAGCCCAAATGAGATTCAGTTCTATCTTATCGACTTTAAAAAAGGTGTCGAATTTAAGCTGTACGACCACTACAAACTTCCACATGCCCGAGTCATTGCCATAGAGAGTGAACGAGAATTCGGGCTTTCTGTTCTGGAACAGCTGGACCGGGAACTGAAAAGACGGGGAGACCTCTTCCGTGAATTGTCAGTGCAGGATCTTGCTGGCTACAGGGCCAGCGACCATCCTGAGGCAATGCCTCGCGTCATGTTAATTATCGATGAGTTTCAAGAGCTGTTTGTTGAGGACGACAAACTCGCACAAGATTGCTCTCTGGTTTTGGATAGGCTCGTCCGTCAAGGTAGAGCTTTTGGTATGCATGTGCTTCTTGGCTCACAGACACTTGGTGGTTCATATAGTCTGCCAAGGGCAACAATGGGGCAAATGGCCGTACGAGTTGCGCTTCAGTGCAACGAAGCTGATAGCAGTCTGATTCTCAGTGAAGACAATACTGCTGCACGTCTTCTCACACGCCCTGGCGAAGCGATCTATAACGACGCAAACGGAATGGTTGAAGGGAACCATCCCTTTCAGGTGGTCTGGCTTGGTGAAGAACGACGTGAAAAGTATCTTGGCAAACTTAGGAAATTGGCGGATTCAAGAACTGACATACCAGAATTACCGCGGCTTGTTTTTGACGGAAATGATGCTGCCGACCCTGATGCAAACATCCTTCTTCGAGAACTCATCGATTCAGGAACTATTGACGGTAAGCCTCCTATTGCCCCAATGGCTTGGCTTGGTGATGCAATTGCCATTAAGGACCCAACCGTTGCTGCATTCCGTCGACAGGGTGGCACAAACCTCCTCATTGTTGGCCAGCGCGAAGACCTGGCCACGAGTATTCTATCAATGGCAACAGTAAGTCTGGCGGCAGGGAGTGATCCGTATCCGGGTGGTGCTATTGGAAAGGCAAGTCGTTTCGTTGTTTTTGAACCAGCTATTGCTGAAGAGCACCCCGAAACCATGCTGAGCCGTCTTACTGCACATTTGCCACACGAGATTGACGTTGTGGGCCGTCTTGGAGTTGTTGATGCCTTCCGTGATCTTGCTGGCGAAGTCCAACGAAGATTAGACGAACAGATTCTTAATGCCGAATCGGTATTCGTTGTCATCAGAGATCTTGCTCGCTTTCGTGAAATACGACGAAATGAAAATGACTTTGGCTTTTCGATATCGGGTGAACAGGAAGCCACCCCTGCTCAACAGCTCGTCACGATCCTGCGAGACGGACCAACTGTTGGTATCCACGCTGTCATCTGGTGCGATTCGCTTACCAATCTTCAACGTACATTTGAGCGTGGAACACTCAAGGAGTTCGAACTACGAGTACTTTTCCAAATGAGTGGAACAGACTCCAGCCAACTTGTTGAAAACCCTGCCGCTGGAAGACTCGGAGAACAGCGTGCACTCTTCGTCCAAGAAGAGACCGGCACACTTGAAAAGTTTCGGCCCTACCAATTCCCAAGTGATGAATGGCTCAACGATCTGTCCAGCCGTTTGCGATCACGGCCACAAGGCACTCCAACCGAACGCCCCAAACCAAACCTGCCGCCAACTACAAAACCGCAAACAAATGAAAATGACAAGTTCTCTTTAGAACATGGCTTTGGTGACAATGAATTTAATTTTACAAAAATGCTTGACGATGCACCTGAAGACAACAGCGATAGTGAAGATTCCCCACCTCCTCAATCCGACGGTACGTAGCGTGTACCACACCCTGATTTTCTCCGGTTTGATTGGTCCATGGATTCCATTGATGACAAACCAGTAACTCGCACCAGCAGCGAGATTGCAACCCAATTGATGGGTGATACGGCGATCATTTGTTCGCTTTCTCAGAGGCAGGCAAGCCTTACAGAACGTGTGCAAACCCTCTCATCTATCGCCAGCAATCTTCGCACGACGTCACTTCCTGGAATCTGTGATGTCGTGGTATCACCTGATCGTATCACGGTTATTTATGATCCGTTGGTTATTCATTGCGTTGACACCTTCGTAGCAAGCGTAAAAAAAGCGGTGACGCAGCAACACTCTCCAGTGACTGCCGGCTCGCTTTATGAAGTGCCCGTCTGCTATGGAAATGATACCGGTGCTGATCTTGACACGGTATGCCGCCATCATGGAATAAATGCGAGAACTCTTATTGATCTTCACACAAAACCAAAATACCTCGTCACAGCAATCGGTTTTGTGCCGGGCTTTCCCTACCTGGCAGGACTTCCAAAAAAACTTGAAACGCCACGCCTCTCGACACCTCGCCGTCAGGTTCCTGCCGGATCAGTTGGAATTGGAGGCAGCCAAACTGGAGTATATCCCTTTCCTACACCTGGCGGTTGGCATCTCATCGGACAAACCGACATGAAATTCTTTGACCAAAACAGTTCTTCTCCCGCTCTCTTGCAGCCTGGTGACAATGTTCGTTTTCATAAAACAAAACGTGTCAACACGCCCCCCGATCAATCACTTGCTACGACACACAAGTGTGGAACAACAAAAAACATTTCAGTCCTTGAGCCGGGAATGATGACCACTGTTCAGGATCTTGGCCGTAGCGGATTTCGTTCCTCCGGCGTTCCATACAGCGGGGCAGCCGATCGAGTCTCAGCAATTCTTGCAAATAGTATTGTTGGTAATCCAGATCATGCAGCTGTTCTTGAATACACCTTACTTGGGCCTTCCCTGCGATTTGAAGCCGATACAGTCATTGCAGTTGTAGGAACAGAGCATGACTCCATCCCGTCGCTTCGACCGATTCACATCAACCGTGGTGACATAATTGAGATTGGACATGCATCAAGAGGGTGTCGTGGCTATCTCGCAGTTGCTGGAGGCGTCTGCGTGCCGCCGGTCCTGAATAGCTCGAGCACGTACCTTCCCGCAACATTCGGTGGCTTCGGCGGAAGGCCCCTCAGGGCTGGTGATCAGCTGTCTATCGGGAAGCCGTTGGTCGCACCTACATCATTCACCTGGAGCGTTCACAATGAACTTATTGCCTTTCCAAGCAATCCATGCACGCTGAGAATTTTGCCAGAATTTCTCGGTTCAACTCGACGTCTTCCTATACCCGACACACCATTCAGCGTAACAGCACAGAGTGACCGCATGGGTATTCGTCTATGTGGAACACTACCACAAGCACCGCCCACCATGACTTCTCGAGCTGTACTTCCCGGCACTGTACAACTTCCTCCCGATGGAAATCCGATCATTCTTCTTTGTGATGCTCAAACAATTGGTGGCTACCCAGTACTCGGACATGTGATCAGTGCCGACCTACCACGTGCAGCACAACTCCGACCAGGCGACAGCGTATGTTTTACCGAGACAAACCTCGCAGAAGCCCATCGATTGCTCCGTTCACAACACGACTTGCTTGCAACCGTACAGCGTGGCATTGGTTCAAAACTCGGCCCCGCTGAGAAGACTTCATGAATCAACGCCCTTGTACTATAGATCTGAATTGTGACCTCGGTGAAGGTGGACAGCATGACGAAATGATCATGCCACTCATCACTTCCGCCAACATTGCCTGCGGCGGTCATGCGGGAGATATCCAATCAATTCAAGAGACGATAAGCCTTGCCCGTTGTCACGCAACGGCCATCGGAAGTCATCCTGGTCATGCTGACCCTGAACACTTTGGTCGGCGAGCGCTTCCGATAAGTCCAGCAGCAGCTGCAGAGTTGGTTGCGTCTCAGGTAAAGGCAATCGCAGCGGAGGCTGGTGATGACCTGCATCATGTCAAGCTTCATGGTGCTCTGTACCATCAGGTTGGAAGCGATGAAGCATTGGCCGCTGCAGTAAGCCGTATCCTCAAAACTGATTGGCCACATCTTTTACTCTATGCCGAAGGAGACAGCCAGCTCTCGAGGATTGCCCAAGAAGAGGGGATTACTGTCGCCTTTGAGGCTTTCGCTGACCGCCGTTATACCGAATCAGGAACGCTCGTAGGCAGACAACACGGCAACGCCGTTATCACTGATAAAGATGATGCTGCTGCACAGGCTCATGACATAGTGATCAAGAAATCAATACGGGCAACATCAAACGCGTACATACCAATGGACGCACACACCCTGTGTATTCATGGCGATGGGCCAACACCCGTTTCGTTTCTTTATGCTATTCGCGATATGCTTACGACTGAAGGAATCGCACTGAAAGCACCCGTGATCCACTGAGTAGCTGCTCGACTATCCATTCACACAGCCCTGACTCCGTTACAGTAAACAAGAGTCTTTGCAGAACTTTTCTTTTTTGGGATTTCACCATGACCGCTATTCATTTGAACAAGTTTTTGCTGATATTTTTATCCATGCTCTTTTCTCTTATTTCATGCATGAGCTCACATGTATTTTCTGCACCGCCTGCAAGGCCAAACATTTTATTTATCGTTGTTGATGATCAGTCTCCGTTTGACTTGCAGATATATAATCCATCATCGATTCTCGACACACCAATCATCAACCAACTTGCTGCTGAAGGCATGGTCTTTGACTCGGCATATCATATGGGGGCTTGGGTTGGTGGTGTCTGCACTCCTTCGCGACACATGATCATGTCCGGCCGAACTCTCTGGCATATCCCAGACAAGCCCGGACGACTGAATAACCCGCACGTGACCAACTCTCACCTTGTTCCACCAGATCTTCCACAGCACACACTTCCTGCTGTTTTTAATCAAGCTGGGTACAACACCATGCGGACTTGCAAAAATGGGAATAGTTTTGCGGCTGCCAACGAGCTCTTTACAGTACGGCATGATGCAACACGTCGCGGTGCAAGTGATGAGAAAGGCAGTCCTTGGCACACCAAGCAGGTTTTGCAATACCTCCAGAATCGTGAAGACTCAAAAGACTCCAACCCATTCCTAATTTACTTTGGCTTTTCGCATCCCCATGATACGCGCGACGGACGACCAGAACTTCTGTCGAAATATGGTGCAGTAAATCATACGGACCAGGACACGCTTCCCCCTGCCAACCCGAAGCACCCACATCTACCGCTGAATTACCTTCCGGCTCATCCTTTTGACAACACCCACATGAATGTGCGGGATGAGGTTGGTGTCAGTGGTGTCTGGAAGAATCGTGATGAACACACAATCCGCAATGAACTAGGACGTGAATACGCCTGTAGCGAAAACATCGACATTCAGATTGGATGCGTCCTCGAGAGACTCGAGTCTATGGGAGAACTTGACAACACCTACATCTTCTATACGGCTGACCATGGCATGGCGATTGGCCGACATGGCCTTCAGGGAAAACAGAACCTGTACGAGCACACATGGCGGATTCCTCTCATTGTCAGAGGCCCCGGCATCAAAGCTGGATCACGCGTCCAAGGAAATGTCTACCTGTTTGATGTCCTTGCGACACTGTGTGACCTCACGGGTATTGACGCTCCAGAAACAAACGAAGGAATTAGCTTTCGCTCTGTTCTGGAAGGAAAATCTAACACGGTTCGAGACGTTCTCTACGGTGTGTATTGTGGTGGTACAAAGCCAGGTATTCGATCCGTACGAAGTGGAGACTGGAAGCTGATCAAATATGAATCTAAAGAAGATGGCGTTCAGGAAACACAACTCTTTCATCTTGCGGACAATCCACATGAACTACTTGTGGACCATCATCATGTGGCCGTCACAGCACTCACTGGCGTGACACCGCATCCCAATCAGAAGAATCTGGCTGATGAGCAAACGCATGCTGCAATACGTGCCAAGATGGAGCAGCTTCTGCTTGCAGAAATGCGACGACTGGACGACCCTTACCGCCTCTGGGATCAGCCAGATGACGGTTTGACTGTGCCAGAAATCCCAAGTCCATCAGCAAAAAACAGGAAAAGGCAAAGAAAATTCAAATAACGAACCGCGGTCCTCAGCCACAATATAAGCCAAAAGCCTTCGAAGCGCTTTTTACATAGTGTCACGGCTCGCTGAAGGAATGTGAATCGTGAAGTGGTTCTTATGGAGCAAGCTGGTCAGACGTGTCTTTACGAAAGTGAATGTCCGCAGGCTCGTCTTTAACTTGTGCAAGTTGCTTACCCTTCACACGGCCAATGTTCTTCGCCATGTCAAACCAGACTGCGGACATCGCCTTCACACGCTCGGGTTGCTCAGCAGCAAGATCATAAAGTTCTGTTCTGTCTGCTTCCATGTTATACAGTTCCCACCGACCTCGTTTCGCTGAGACAAGTTTCCAGTCTCCTTGCCTGAGCGCGCGGTCTGTTCCAAAATGAAAGTACAACGTGTCATGTGGCTTTCTCTGCTCACCACGAAAGATTGGATTCAGTGAAAGTCCCTGCAGAGGGTCGATCGCACGTTTACCAATCTGCTTCGGATAGGCTGCCTTCCCGACATCAAGAAATGTCGCCATGAAATCAATCAAATGCCCTGGCTGGCTGGTGTACGTCCCAGGAGATGTCTTGAGACCTGCTGGCCAATGCACAATAAGTGGAGATGAAATACCCCCTTCATGCTGATTCTGTTTATAAAGCCGAAATGGTGTGTTCCCGGCATGCGCCCAACTTGCGTCGTATGTCCAGTATGACTTCGGATCCCATGGAGCAAGACCCCGGCCACGCGTTCGCTCAAATGGACAGGCTCCATTGTCAGAGCAAAAGAGAATAAGCGTGTTGTCATAGACATTCATCGCTTTAAGCTTTTCAACAAGCCGGCCAACATTTTCATCAAGCACTTCCACCATCGCAGCAAATACTTCCATTCGTGACGCTTCCCATTGCTGCTCTTTTTCCGTGAGGCTATTCCAGGCAGGGATATGCTCCGGCCTCGGACTTAGCTTCCATTTCGGCGGCAGAAGCCCACTAGCAAGCTGTTTCGCGTGCCGCTCCTTCCGAAGCTGATCCCAGCCATCGTCATAGCGTCCTCGATATTTCTCAACGGCTTTTTTTGGTGCCTGAAGTGGATAATGCGGTGCATTGAATGCGGTGTAAAGAAGAAACGGTTTGTCAGAAGGTGCTTCATCAAGAAAGTCACAGGCAAAATCAATCGCTGCATATGTTGTATAGAACGGACGTCCGTTGAGTGTGACTGGCACTGACCAGTCTTTTCCGTTAAGGCGAAAAGTATCATCTCCTGTGAAAAAATTAGTAGCACCAGAAAGATGGCCCCAATATCTTTGGAAACCGAAATCTGTTGGCTGTTTAGAAAGATGCCACTTGCCTACCATCGCCGTAAAATAGTCTGCATCACCAAGTACCTCAGCAATAGTTGCCCCTCTCGAAAGCGATTCACCACCTGCCTGATCACAGTACAGACCAGTAAGTAGCGAAACACGAGAAGAGTGACACTTGGCAGTATTATAAAACTGAGAAAACCGCAGCCCACTCTGCGCGAGCTGATCAATATATGGTGTTCTGATCTCTGAGCCATAGCAACCAAGATCAGCAAATCCAAGATCATCCGCCATGATAAGCACAATATTTGGACGATCATCGGCAGAGAATACTGACGGGCTGGCCAATAGGCAGATTACCATTCCAAAAATTCTGCAGATGTATGAATACGACATGAATTCCCCTCACGTTGTTTGATTCGTGCTATTCAATGAATGAACGACAGCATACCAAAGACAAAAGGCATACCCGTACACTCACCTTTTTCACACTATGCTTAGCGTGGACTATGTCTCTTCTCAAACCGCAACACGCTGTCTGCGTTTCACCAAAAGCCACACACTGGGAATGAGAAAAAGTGTGAGTACTGTTGACACGGCCATCCCACCAACAAGTGCCCGTGCGAGTGGGATCATAGCTTCTGTTCCTGGTGCCAGACGGAAGCAGAATGGAGCCATTGATGCTAAAAGCGTCAGAGAGGTCATCAGAATCGGACGAAGCCTGGACTGCGTTGCACTGACGACGGCGTCATGTGGCAAATCACCTGCACGCAAATTCGTATTGGCTCGATCAACAAGAAGAATGCTGTTGTTCACGACTATGCCAATCATCATCAACGTGCCAAGAAGTGATTGGATATTCAACGTTGTGTCTGTGAGGTACAACAAGCCAACAACACCGGCTAGCCCCAGCGGAACTGCCAACATAATAATAAGCGGATCGATGAACGACCGGAATTGAGCCAGCATGACGAGATAGACGAGCAGTGTTGCGACAGCAAGCCCCCATCCGATAACAGCTGTTCCTTCCTTCATGGTGACCACCGGACCACGAAGCGTTGTATTCACTCCATCCGGTGGATCAAGCGTTCCAACAGCTTTTTCGACATCAGCTGCCACAGACCCAACATCACGGTTTTCGACGTTCACAAGAACATCGTACACGCGTGAAATATTATAGTGAGCAATCTCACCAGGAATATTGACTCGGCGGATCTTTGCAAGATTTGAGAGTGGTATATTCTTTGGCCCATCTGGGGTGCTTACGGCGAGTGGAAGATTTCTCATTGCATCAAGACTTTCAACTTCGTTTGTCTTGTACTGCACCCCAAGAAAGAAATCGATACCTGTTGTCGGGTCAACCCAGATCGATGGCGCATATCCAACACTTGAGCCGAGTGCAGTCAAAATATTCTCTGCAACATTTTTTTGACTTAAGCCCATGAATGAAGCACGGGTTCTATCAACTTCCACATCAAGCTGTGGGTAATCAAGAGCCTGACCAATCTGAACGTCGACAGCCCCGGGGACATCTCGCACACGAGTCACAACTTTTTCTGCAAACTCTCGTGCTGAGGCCAGATTGCCAGCTGCTACCTGCACTGTAATCGGAACAGGAGAGCCTTCATTCAACGCTGCCTGTATGATGCCGCCCTGACGAAACAGAAACTTCTCTCTTGGGAACTTGTGATACAGCTCTTTTCGAAGCCGACTGACATACGATGCTGTTGATGTTCGATTCAGATCATTTCTGAGCGTTACGACGATGAAGGCTGAATCGGGACCCGAGTTCGGACTGAGAATGGTTGAGAATCCTGCGCCCTTACCAACCGGCAAACCAATATTCGCGAGCATAGTCATTAACTCATTGGCGGGAATGACCTCTTTAATAACGGCTTCAATTTTTTCAACGATCACCTCTGTCTTTTCAATACGAGTACCTGGCAATGTTCGCATCCGAATTTCAAAAACCCCATCGTCAACGCTTGGAAAAAGTTCCGTCCCAACTAGCGGCAAGAGCAGACAGCAGCCTACCGACACAGCAAAAATACAAAAGGACGTCAGCCAAGGCCGTTGAACTGACTGCCGAAATGCCATCGTATATTTCCTATCAGGGGCTGTTGTTTCAGAAACCTTCTGCTCTGGCTTGACCGGGTGCCGTCCCTTAAAAAATCGTGCACAAAATGCTGGAAGGAGCGTCATGGCAAAAACATAAGATGCCGCGATCGACACAGCGGCTGTAAGAGCTAAGGGCTCAAAGAGATATCGCACCATACCACTGAGAAAAAGTGCTGGGAGAAAAATAGCTAGCGTTGTGATCGTGCCAGCCAGTACCGGAGCCGCAACCTCCTCAGCCCCCTTCTGTGCCGCTTCGTACGCTGATTCGCCTCGATCAAGATGCCGAATAATATTTTCGACAACAACAATGCCTGCATCGACAACAGTACCAACGGCAAGCGCTAAGCCACCAAGGGTCATGATATTAATTGATACATTGCAAAAATGCAGTGCTAAGACACCAACGAGAAGCGATGCTGGTAGGAGTAATAGAATTGCAACTGTCGGCAGTAGCCGCCTCAAAAAGACGACCACAACTATCGCAACAAGAAAAGCACCCAGAAGCACCTGTTGTTGAAGGTTTCCAATCGCATCTCGAATATAACTTGATTGATCTCCAACGAGTGTGATCTTTGCTGCCTCTGGAATCTCTCCCCGTGCCTTCATTCTTGGTATTTCTTCTGCGATACCTTTGCGAATGCGGTCAACGACAGCAATAGTATTGCTTCCAGGCTCACGCAGCAGAGGGCAGTACACACTGCGTTCACCATTGACGCGAACAATATTTGTCTGAATGGCTGCATCATCACGAGCCTCACCAATGTCCCGCAGGAAAATAGGCTGGCCATCACGAACAGCAATAGGAATTGCATCAATTTCGGCCTCGCCTGGGAGTGTATTCACCGAGTGAACCTGATAGTCAATATCACCAAGTCGTAGCGTTCCACTTCCTAAGACGAGATTACTATTGCGCACTGCTTCGACAACATCAGTCAGGGTTAGGTTATGGGCCTGAAGACGAGCTGGATCAACGTACACCATCATCTGCCGAAAGCGACCACCAAAAGGATGCGGAATCTGCACCCCTTTCAGACCACCCATTTTGTTCCGTACGGCATAGTAACCAATTTTATAGAGCACTGTTTCATCAAGACCTTCGCCTGATATTGCAGCAAGAACCACTGGAAGATTGGCCGGTTCACTTCGCAAGGTAAATGGATGTTCGATCCCCGGTGGCAGATGAAACATATCACTTGCCTCAAGGTTAACGATATCGTTCATCGCTGAAGATGCATCTGTCCCAGGCTGAAATGTAATTTTCAGGACAGCTGCACCCGGTAACGTTCGCGACTCCTGCTTGTCGAGTTTTCCTGCGAGCGTAAGTGCACGTTCTACTCGGGAAGTGACACTTTTTTCCATATCGAGCGTAGGCAGACCCGGATACGAAAAAAAACTAACAACCACCGGCGTCTTAAAGTCGGGCAGAACATCGGTTGGAATTCCTGGCACGACAGCTGCGCCAAGGAAGACAAGACCAAGTGTAATTGCCAAAACAACAAAACTGTTCTGCAGTGCCCAGCGAATCAAAAACATAGCGTGTGCGCCTAACTCCTTCGGAAGTGGTCATTCGCTCTGAACAACTTCAACAACCTGACCCTCTTCCATTGACCCTACGAAAGCATCAACAACTCGTTCTGTCCCTACAAGTCCTGAAACCACCTCGATTTCATGACCATCATCAGCACCGACAGTGACAACCTGTTTTGTTATTCGGTTTTCCTTATCAAGCAGAAACACGTAGGGCTCTCCTGCCGCATCCGTACGGAGTGCAGACGCCGGAAGAACAATTGCATTTCTACTTGTGGACGCAGTAATTGTGGCACACCCAAACATGCCTGGAAGAATTTGACCAGAAACATTGTCAACATCTATTTCGGCCAGCATAGTTCGTGTTGAAGGGTCCAGCCGCTGTGCCGACCGTGTTACAACTGCTTCAATGGGAGCGTTTGGCAATGCATCAAGACGTATTACTGCCAGGTCACCCGCGTCAACTTCAGATGCATCGCGTTCTGGAATTGCAACACGAATCCGCAACCGACTCTGCTGGTCAACATGAAAAAGTGGCCGCCGAAGGAGACCGTGACCCTGCGAAGCGCCCGTCACAAAATCTCCCGGATCAACCGAACGGGTGGTGATAACACCGTCGAAAGGTGCTCGCAGAGTAGTGTATTGGAGCATTGCATCAAGTTCTTCGCCTTCCTTGATCGACTCAGCGTGCCTTGCTCGCGATGTAGCTACTTCCGCCTCAGCGGCGTCTCGCTCGGCGAGTGCAATCTCTTTCCTTGCCTCCGCTGATCGCAATGCCGCTTCAGCTGAGTCTTTTGCTGCTTCAGAAACATCGTTACTTGCCTGAGATTCATCAAGCATTGCGATAGTCACTGCCTGTCTTTCGACGAGGCCCATGACTCGTTTCAAATCTGCTTTATTAGCAATCAATCTTGCAACAACCTGCTTGATATTGGACACAGCCTCTTCTACTTCCGCTCCAGATGCCCGAACCTGTGCAACAGCCACATTCACGGTTGCCTCAGATTTTTTGACCTCTGCTTTTAGTCTTTGCTGCCGGGCATGAATCTGCTCACGCTGTTTCTCAATTTCCGGCACTCTTAATTTACAGAGCGCCTGGCCTGATTTCACGACATCTCCGATGTCAACAAAGACATCTTCGATATAGCCAGAGATTTTTGAAATTATATCGGCCTGAAAAAATGGATGGACTGTTGCTGGCTGACTTGTTGTATGAACAACATCTTTTTTAATCGTCGTGACAACTTCTACCCGAGGGATTTTTGTGTCGGCTTGCAACGTATTAGAAAGATTGTCGTTATGATCTCTTTTGGAGCAGCCAGAAACACTTGCAGTCGCAACAAGAGCCACACCTACGAAGACACATACCGATTTCAAACTCAATCGCGAATTAGGTCGGAACCCCATTCAATCTCCAAAACTTTCAATACGAAAAGTGGCGAGCGACTTTCTGGCTTCACAGCACGCTCTGAAAAATATATGCACCTACGCGAGGAAAACCGAACCTCAAATACTCACAGTATGCTGGGCAACAGATTTCTCCGCAGTGTACTTCCTAATCGTAGTGTTCATCCCGGGCGACGCAAATTTTTAAGGGGTTCTCAGCGTTTGAATGATAAGAATCCCAACAATTACCTATATCTCGTCCGCATAACTAGACTCACTATGTTACTTGCAGGAAATATATAGAGAAAGACCGGTACTCATGGGAGCATCACTTTTGAATCAAAAAATGACCAGAGTCGGCTCGCATATGGATACCATAAGAAACGCTATAGCCTTCGATCTCTCACGCTAGGTTCAAATCTTATCTACAATTATCAAACAAACTCAGTAGTGAGAAAAGCAGGAATACGCCAACAGCTATCGCGTTTTAGCAATTACACATCACTTTGAAGCCATTCACGAACCAACTTTTCACTCAATCTTTTTTCGTCGCTGAGTATCTGCGAAGTACGTCCTGCACTGCATAATAAGACAGCTTCGCCTGAAATGAATTGTCGAACATCGTTCCTTTCTTTTGAGGCCGCTGGATATGGGCATCACAGAGTTGCCAGACATTCCACACAACGACACCTCTCTTGCTGTGGTCAACGAGTTTTTTCAGAATAGTACGATATGTAGCTGCCTGAGATGCTTGGCTTCCTGTAGCAGGATCATCCATCCATACGGTGTTTTCAGTGACATGGAACTCAAGGTCACGTGCATGCGTCCATCGTATGAGCCTATCCAGACTCTGTATATTCCCAGGAACTTTTTCCCAACCCGCAGAAACATGTGCCTGCCATCCGACACCATCAATGCGCACGCCACATTTCTGCAAATAATCAATAGTCGCTTTTACTCGTTCCCACATTGGCTTCTCCATGCCACCATGCTGATTGTAGAGAAGCTTCAAGTTCGGCCCGTGTTCATTCGCAATTTCAAATGTCCGTTTAATATAAAGCGGAGGACGAAGGGAATGAGACTCATCAAATCCAATCTGCGTCCATGGATTCTGCCATTTCCCAACACCGGGCTTTGGGCCAAACCATTCACCATCGCGCGTGACCGTTTCATTTACAATATCAACCCATCGCACATGTGACTCTTCATTGAAACGGTCACATACTGCGGCCACATATTCCTCAAGATTCTGTAACAATTCCTTTGGTGTTCGATAATCTTCTTCTGCCCAGGCCGAACATTGCGGGCTGATTGGTGCATGCAATCGCATCGTGTACCCATGCTCTTTGGCATACTCAACCATAGCGTCCGCTTTTTTCCAGCCCCAGACCCCCGGTCTTGGATGCACTGCGGTTTGTTTGAAAGCATTCCCAGGTGTAAGGACTTCAAATTCGCTTTCAAATATTTTCTCAGCCGTTGTACCAAGGTGCGGATAATTAAATGTGGCGCCAATAATAAATTGGTCTGTGGGCTGGAAGGGAATGAGCTCCCTGAAACGCTCCCCACGAAGTGACGGCACGGGGGAATCATTGGCGATTGCTCGAGACAAGGCACATTCAAACGAGGCCCAGAGAAATACGATCACTACCGCTCTTACTGCAAATTGCAGAGCATAAGAATTCCAACGACTACTCATCGCAAACATACAACGTCTCCTGTCATGGTGAGAAGTGATCGAACAGTTGCAGGGTTTCGCGTTAAGGCTGAGGCGGCTTTCCTGCCGACAGGCCATCTTCTTTCCGAATGGGATATTTTGGCTGCCATGTAGAACCTTCTTGTGTTAGCCAGACATCAAGTCTTTTTGCAAGCGTTGACAAAACCTTTTTGTTCACGCCTGCTAAATCTTCTTTCTCTCCAATGTCATCGCTTATATTGAAGAGCGACCACTCATTTTTTTCATAATCAAAATTCGCCTTAAAGCGATCTTCGTCAATTTCATCAATCACCCATGCACTTGGCTGAGCACGACGATCGAGGTAGCCTGGAAACAAATAAAAGATAGGGCCTCGGTCAGCATTGAAACCGGGCCGGAGAAGTTCATCAAAAAAGGA
>JABAAH010000029.1 GCA_014238855.1 Planctomycetota bacterium | reverse complement strand
GGTGTGTCGAGCATCACGCCAGCGTCGTAGCCCTTTTTTTTCTCAGCGTGAGCAGCAACGGAGTTCAAAAGTCGGCGTGTCCATCGCGGCATGTCACGGAATCGCCCGAGGACTCCGAAACATCCTTTTTTAATCGAACGAGTTGGCTCCACAATCAGTTTCTTGGCATCAATTCCATAGATATCACCAAGGCCATCGCATGTAGAACAGGCTCCAAGTGGACTGTTGAAACTAAAGAGCTGGGGTTCCGGCGTGTCGTAACTGACGCCACACGAGATACACGCAAACTGACTTGAGAGTGTCAGGTCATCTGGCTCCTCGCCTTCTTTAGGTTTGTCTTGTGTCACAATCACCTGGCCACCACTTGTGCGGATAGCAAGTTCAACGGCCTCAGCAAGACGACTCCGTGTTTCTTCTGACACAGTGAAACGATCAACCACAACTTCAATCGTGTGTTTGAATTGTTTTTCAAGAGCCGGTGGATCTTCAACACGATGGACAGTTCCATCAACGCGTGCACGTGTAAACCCTTGACGCACAAGGTCGGTGAAAAGATCGCGATGTGTCCCTTTGGCTTGTCGAACAAGCGGTGCAAGAATCATTGAATGCTGCCCAGATCTCGCCTGGATGATCCGTTCAACAATCTGGTCTCTCGGTTGAGCCTCTAGAATGTTGTTGCATGTTGGGCAATACGACGTTCCGATTCTGGCGTAAAGAACTCTCAGAAAGTCATGGATCTCAGTCATTGTTGCGACTGTTGATCGCGGATTATGACCGGCTGATTTTTGAGCGATTGAAATTGAGGGTGACAGGCCTGTCACGCTGTCAACATCTGGTCTCGGAAGTTGGCCCAGAAACTGCCGGGCAAACGTTGAAAGGCTTTCGACGTATCGGCGTTGCCCTTCCGCATAAAGCGTGTCAAAGGCAAGGCTCGATTTACCTGAACCGCTCACACCTGAAAAACACACAAGTCGACCGCGTGGGAGGCCAACAGTGACATTACGAAGATTATGTTCTCGGGCGCCACGAACAATGATCGGAGGGGCTTGCATGCGTGAAGCGGTGTTCTTCCAAAATGAAAGGGATATGCGGTCCCTCTCATTGTAGACCGTGGACCCCATCGCAAGACACCCACCCTGCTAGACACCCATCCGTACGGTGCGTACGATCAAATTCTGAAGAGTTGAGGACGTATCGATTCTTCGCTTGGGGCGGTAGCTCAACTGGGAGAGCGCGGCGTTCGCAATGCCGAGGTTGGGAGTTCGAGCCTCCTCCGCTCCACTTTTTGTGAGAAAAGAGGAACTAGGCTGAAACAGGCAGAATTCACGTGATGTGAGGAGAACATCCTGCAATGTGTGCCGTTCAAAAAAGTACTGAAACACTGGCATAATGATGGAACCAACGTAGGTGATGACGAGGCCGGAGTATCAGAGAGTAATATCCTCGGGATAGGATAACGATCTCTACGTTTTTTCTTGGGTGATATTTCTATCCGATGTGTCGTGGTGCTATGGCAACAGTTTCTGATCCTTCTACCTTGTTAATGCTTCGTGTCCGTGATGGGGATGCTGAGGCATTTGAGCAACTCGTTGCACTGTGGCAGCCGCGACTCGTCACTCTTTTTATGAATCACATAGGTGATCGTTCTACGGCAGAAGATCTTGTCCAAGAAGTCTTTCTGCGAGTGTACAGAGCTCGCCATCGATACGAGCCGAAAGCGAAGTTCACAACATGGGTTCACACGATCGCAAATAATATTGCCAGTGATCTTCGCCAACGAGCATATCGTCGAAAGGAATGGGGAGTTGTTGCAAACCCTTCAGCCTCAGGGAATATGGTCGGTCTTGAACAAATGGCTGTTGCAGCAAGTGGACTGCTACCAACTCGCCAGCTCGATCAAGTTGAACTGCAGGGCGTTGTACAGCAGGCGATTGCCGGCCTGAATGATCGCCAGCGAATGGTGGTTCTCTTGGCAAAGTTCGAGCACTGCTCATATGAAGAAATAGCTGAAGCAATGAAACTGTCAGTGCCGGCAGTGAAGTCATTACTCTTTCGTGCCCGAGAACAGTTGCGAGAAGCTCTCAAGCCCTACCTTGCTGAGAAAGGAGAATCTCAGTGAGTCAGAAACAAGTAAAGGAGACAACTCAACATAGAGATGCTCTCGTAACGCCAGCAGATGACCTGGGTGAACTCTGGCAAACACTCGATGTCTTGCCAGAAGCAGAACCCCCAGAAGATTTTCTTGCGACCACTATTGCAATGATTGCAGTTGATGCTGGACATCGTCGTACTGGAAAAACGAGTCGCTTTGCTCGGGTTGGAGGTGACCTCTGGCAATGGTTCGCACCAGCGATCGCAGTTGGTGTGTCAATCGTCATCGGTTTTTTCATCGGCCAGGCAACGCTTGGAACGCCACAACCACAACAAGAACCAGTCGATTGGCGTGCACGACGTCAAGAAATCCTCAAGAATACGCTTCAAGAAGCAATTGAAAACGACCCTGCTGCGGCGAAGAAATTTATTGAGAAGCAACTTCGTGACGCACGAGATGCTGAGGGGCGTCCGCTCGCACCACAACAAAACAACACAGCGGTTCCGCGTTCAGGTGTGATGAACCCTTCGAAACCTAGGAACGCGCGCCCGTATTCTTCAGGTGACCAAGGAAAGAAAGAACGGCTTCGTGGAAAACAGTTGGAGCCTCTAAGGGGGGCAGATGACCAGCCTCAGAAACAATGACCAGTTGACCCTGTGGGAGAAGTTTCTCCATAGCTTCCATGACAACTGGTGGAGTAATCGTATCTTCCTTCCCACAGATGAGGAGAACGGGTTTCTCGAAATGCTGCATTGTTTCGGACATGTCGGGACGATCAGCGAGTGCTCCAAGTGCTGCTTGAATTGTTGCAATTGATTGTGTGCCAATAAGTCTTCGTAGGAGCTGTTCATTTTCAACTCTTCCCGGTTTGGAACGAGCTTCATCTGTTGCCGCTAAAAGATTTGGTACCATCGCGTCAGCAAGAACTTTTTGGCCCACTCTGCCGACCGTTGCTGCGAGATCACTTCTGTTGGCTCGTGCTTCGGGTGTGTCTGCTGAAAATTTGGTATCAATAAGAATAAGATGAGAAACCTTTTCAGGATGCCGTGCTGCAACATGCTGAGCGACATAGCCACCCATTGAAATGCCAGCAATGACAGCAGGTTCTTCGATATGTAGAGCATTGAGGAGTTTTGCTACATCGTCAGCAAGCTGCATAATGCTCGACAGTGGTTTTGTTTTTGAATAACCCTCTGTACTCAAGCCAAAACCACGTTGGTCAGGAATGATCAGCCGTAGATGATTGGCAAGCGGTAAAATCCGGTGCCACATGGTGTGGTCTAAAGGGAATGCATGAAGGAGAACAAGAGGTTTGCCCGAACCGTAGGTTTGGACAGCAAGAGAGGTGTCTCCAATTGAAACCATCGTTGTTTGCATGGGAAAATCGCCTGGAGTTGGACCGAATTATCTCTTCGGTGAGAATACGTTATGGGATACATTTACGGACGTCGAGATGAAATAGTGGCTTGGCAGGCAGATTATTTGACAAGTCGTTCGAACAGAGTTTCGTGTTCATCAGAGCCATCACTTAAGATAACGTCTTCACACTTTATTTAACATCAATGCATTGACATGAATCAGACTTTTAAAATAGTTCTTGTACTCCTTGCTCTCGTAGCAGGGTGTTACTCTGATCGGCTTCCAGAAGAACTTGACCATCTCGGGGTGCCTCGTGTCGCGGCGCTTGAAATCGAACCTCTTTCACCGGTTATCTTGAGACCTGCTGAAATAGTGAAGGTTCCCTTGCGTGTAAAGCGCAACAACAATGAGGGACCGATAGAAGTCAGTCTCTCGAAGTTGCCATCTGGTGTTGGAGTAACGTACGAGAAACAGATAGCAGCTAATAGCTCAGAACTTGAAATAGAACTCTCAGGAAAACAGTCACTCGGTGATAGGCAACGGACTGTAACCGTCACAGTAGCCTTGAGTATGTCGCAGAATTCCCTCGAGCAGACATTCGATATCGAGCTTCCCATTGTATCACGACCTTCGTTTGGAAATATGCCACCAATCTTTCTTCAGCCCGGGGATACCGTGAACTTGCGAGTGCCCGTTGCAAGGAATGGATTTGCAGAATCATTCACGCTTGAACCAGTCGAGTACACCGAGGGAGTTCTCTGCCGTTTGCCGAGTGATCCAATTGAAGACAATGATATTCGGGTCCTGGTGGCAGCATCAGAAGATGCTTCACAAGGATCACAGACGCAAAAAATAAAAACATTTGTTTTTGGTCGAGAAGTCTCTGTGCCACTCACAATCATCGTGACGCAATATCCATTTAAGATGGACGAAATGGTGTATGCCGCGGTTATGTCAGGGCAGAAGATAAAAGTTGATATTGAGTTTCAGCGAGACTCTTTGGAGTCTCTGAGTCGAACGTTGACCGGCGGACTTGAGGCTTTAACTGGGGTAAATCTTGCTCCTGCAAAATTTGATGGTCCGGTTGTTGTCGAGGCAGAGAATCTGCCATCTGGAGTCACCGTTGAACCAGCATACCTCGAGGAAGGTGCAGTCACGTGTACCTTGGAAGTTGATGCAGCAGGTGAAACAGAGCCCGGTCTTTATTCTATTCCACTGGTTGCAACGGCAGATCATCTCACTGGCTCTGGTCTTCTTGTTGTTCGAATACAAGATTCACGTGATAAGCCAGGCACGTTGCCATCTGCAATTGTGGCATCCATGGCCAAGACAATGCGATATCGTCGAGGTGGTCTTAAGGGTCGCAGTACAAATGATGCAAAGGACTTACTCGCGGCGTTTTACGGCGGATCAGAACAGTCGAAGAAAACAAGCATGTCGGCACTGACATGGTTGGCAGCGAAGCAAGGTCAAGATGGATCGTGGCAATCTTCAAATGACGTTGGAAATGGAGATGATGTTCCTTCGATATCATCAGGGAAAAATAGTGAATCGATAACAGCTTTGGCTTTGCTGCCTTTTTTGGCAGAAGGAATAACCTACGAACCGGGTTCGGCCACAGCTGTGTGGCTGGAGGAATACCCGGAAGTATTGAAGAAAGGGCTTACATGGCTCGGTTCCTCTCGTCCTCAACTCGATCTGCAGGGGAGTGCTCCTAGTGAAGTTGATTTGGGCGGACTCATTTCAGGAGTTATTGTTGGTTGCGAAACAAGTTTTCTAAGTGGTGATAGGGCTCTTAAGAAAAATGCTGTATTTGCACTGAAAAGTCTCGTGGATCGTCAATCAAAAGAAGGGAGCTGGCAGCGTAATGCAACTGAAACGTCAGAAACAGTGCTTCCTACGTTACGTGCACTGGTTGCAATGCACATTGCTGAGTCCTGTGGCATAAAGCCCTCGGCAGCAGTACTCCGAAGAGCTAGTGTGTTTCTCGAATCAGCAGCTTGTGGTGCTCCGGAAATTCCAAAATCACGTTTTGGATTAACGCCCGCAGGTCCTCCAGATCTAACGGCAACAGCGGCTGGTTTACTTTTACTGCAATACCAAGAGGAACCTGATGACTCACCTGCCATGGTTGATGGCGCTCGCTTTCTTGCTGAGTCAGTCCCGTCTCTCGAAGCTTCCTCGTTCAATCAGTCTACCGACTTTTTGTTGCTGTCTGGTGAAGTGCTTCGTAATATTGAAGGCAAACAATTCGATATATGGTACTCCCAAGTCACTGCGTTTTTAGTGAGGACTCAGGAGCAGGAGGGTGATGAAATTGGAAGTTGGGACCCATCGCTTTTTGCTGGAGAGACCGACAGATTGCGGGCTACAGCACAGGCAGTTCTCTGTTTGCAGACACCTTATCGATACCTGCCGCTCTATCGTTCTGAATAACAGATAACCTGGCTCAAGAGATTACGCATACTTGGGCGATCATTCATCCATAGATAAAAATTTCTTGAGATTTTTTTTAATAGTATTGCTTCCTGGATCTTTCCGTAAGGCAACGACTTGACAACGGATCGCTTCCTTGGGATTTTCATGAGCTGCATAGCAGTGGGCCAAGGTGTCTAGAAAACTTGCTGAATCAAAATCAAGTTCTAGAGAACGCTTTGAATACCGAGTGGCTCGTGCAAGATCGCCCTCAGTGTTTGCTACAAGCCAAGCGTATTCGTTGTATGGATTTGGTGCATCAGGCTCTTGATCAATACGTTGTTGAAGTTTTCGTAACGCTTTTTCAATAAGCGTCATAATTCTAGGTCGATCAACTGGTGAGAGTTCAGGGAAGTGGTAGTACGCAATGAGTGTGTCAATTTCTTCCGGATATTCTTTTAGTGCTTCATCGAGATCCTGTCTCTCACGATCTCTGTCACCATCCTCTTGAGCACCACGAGAGACAAAGTATTTTTGGCGAGCAGCGAGTGCCTCTTTTGAGTAGCCAAGTGAATCCATGACACGAATATTTTTGACGGTGTCGTGGGAACCGCTCAATATTTGTTGAAGAACGACAGAGGCTTCTTCGCATCGATCAAAGTCATTGAGCAGTTCGGCCCACTGGATCGACAGAGGAATGATTTGTTGGGCCGATAATTTCGGTGAGGAAACAACCCTTTGATATTCACGGTCAGCCCAATCAACAAGCCCCCAATGATCAAGTCGAATAGCAGCCAGCATTTGCTGATCGGTCTTGTCGCTCGATAAAGCAAAGGCACGCCCTGCCATTTCAGCTGCCAGGACGTCATTGCCATTGGTCTGTTCGCAACTCGCTACCGCGTAGAGGGTGAGCGACTGATCTTCAAAGGTCTTTCGCAGACTCTCTGGCACAGCGTTGCAAAGATTAGCCAGTCCAGCATGTGAGGCCCAAAAGAGCACGTCCGCAGTTGCAAGAGGATTCTTTTTTCCACTTTCAGCAATAAAATCAAAAAGTTTTTTCGCGACAACAATGCCGTGATCAGGCAATCCGGCCTGTATCGCTGCACGGGCGTGACAGCGTACGACAATCTCTCTGGCAAGATCACCTACTTCACGCCTCGTCGTGTTGATCCCAAAAGCTTGTTTGTTGAAAGGTAGGAGTTCAAGGAATTTTTCTATCGCTCCTTCAAGATTTGTAAACGCATCTTTCTTTTGATTCGTTTTATTCTCTGGATTGTCGGCTAGTCGGGAAAAAGAAATGAGATGTTGTATGAGCAGTGCGGCTGGCCGCTCGCTGGTATGAAGTTCAGCAGGTATATGTGCTGTAAGATTTGGCCAGTATGGGTCATCAGGCCGCCATTCTTGTAGCAGGACGAGGGCCGCGAGATATGAAATGCTTGCAGATCGATTTGTTCGAATCAGACGAGCGAGCGGCTTGACGCCGACATTGTTCTCAAGACGTACAAGTCGGCTCAGTACATTGATCTGTTGAGACAAGGAACTGTTGGAGAAATTTCTCAACAACTCCGTTACTTCTGGGGGATCGTCTGGCCCAATAAGTGACACTGTCTCAAGAATCCACTGTGCCCGTAGTGCAACCTCCAAATCATTGCTCTGATTAGCAGCATCAAGTAATTGATCAATTGCGCTGTCAGCAATGGTACGTAATTGCTGAGTTGCTGATTCACGTGTTGCATAATCACCATCACCAAGTTCAGTAATCAGTGCAGCAATCTTTTGCTGATTGGTGACATCGTCTCCAGCACTCCTGGTGCTAGCCTGTGCCGTGATGGGTAGAAGAACAAGGAAATATAGAAGATGGAATAGAACACCAGGCGTGCCATGAAAAATGACAGGTTTCTGAGATGCTGTCATGCCAACGATTCCCTTGTGCGAATGCCTTCCTGTCCTTACATCTTATAGTAGCAACTCTGTCGAAGTCGCACTGCATTTTGAGAGTGAGTCGTACGTTTTTGATGATTCCCTTCAAAGGACACTCATCGGCATTCGCAATGTCCACGCATTTTGTGAGTGTATTACTGAATGCTTTGCGACGGAATGGTTTTTATTCTGGCTCAATACCGAGGTCACGAATGGTTACGAGAGACTCGAGGGGAATGCCGCGTGCTGCAAAGGCTTCAGTAGCGCCGGCAAGCCGGTCAATAACCGTGATGACGCGTTCCACGTGGAGACCAAATTCGACGGCTCGATCAATTGCAAGAAGAGATGAACCACCAGTTGTTGTGACATCTTCTACGATAACGACTCGGTTGCCTGCCTCGACTGGTCCTTCGATGTACCGCTGCATTCCATGGCCTTTGGGCTCTTTCCGAACCATGAACCCTTTCAGTGGTAACCCAGCTGTTCCAGCTATTGTGACAGCAGCACCCGTAATGGGGTCTGCCCCAATTGACATGCCACCGATCGCGTCCGGTAGCTCACCAAACGATTGAAGTCGTTCTAGAATGACTTTGCCGACAAGCATGGCCCCGTATGAGTCGAGCACAACTTGCTTCGCGTCGAGGTAAAAGTTGGCTGTCTGGCCTGATGCCAGAGTGAAGGTGCCTCGTTTGAGAGCACGCGCCTCAATGATTTTCAGGAGTTCACTACAATTTTCTGTCATAGTTCTTTTTAAATAAGTGTCTCGTGCCAAGACAAGAGTCTACCAAAAGGATCCCAACACGAGTTGTCTTTGTTGCCATGAACCGCGTCATGGCCGTTCCTTTGACTCATTTTATTGTGCTCGTAAACTTGTGGTGGAAAAGCAAATGATGTGTACAAATCAATGGTTCAAGCTGTTTTCTTCTGCTGTCTTAGTAGGACCGATCGTTATGCGTGCTAGCCAGTTCATTATTTTTGGTCTGACTACCATAGTTTTTTCTACATTTTGTGATCAGTCCGTACAGGCTGGTCCGCTTGCAGAAGCCGTGGAAAGAGCAAAAGCCGCAGCCGGAGTGCAGATTGAAAGTGCCGCAGAAGAACAAGAAGCGCCTCGAGATACTGCGCAGCCCGCGATGGTTCCAGCAGTGCCTGAGAATGTTTCTCGGAATAGAGGAGTCTCAACGATTAGCGTTGCGATACGTTTGCCGATTACTGGCAGTCGTGATACCGCTGTCCGCGCAGCTATTCTGCGACAGCTTGATCGACTGCAGACTCTACCAGGTCAACGTGGCAACCTCGTTCTTCAATTTGATGCAACCAGCGACTCACAATCGAGTGGTAGCGACTTTGGACGTTCTTTGGAATTAGCGCGATTTCTCACTGATTCAAAATTAGCAAATGTAAAGACGATCGCATATTTGCCGAACGGCGCTGAGGGACACGCCGTTCTGGTTGCACTTGCCTGTGAAGAAATTGTCATGGCTCCCGATGCGATATTGGGACCAGCAAGTCGAAATGGGCAACGAGTAGATGACACGATGCGTGCTGCATATCAAGAAATTGCTGGTCGACGGCGCACAGTTCCTCCCCCCCTTGCGGTTGCACTCGTAGATCCTTCTGCACGAGTTGCCCGCGTTATGACTGAAGTTGGAAACCAAATTGTGGCATCAGATCGTGTGCCCACGTTGCGTGAAGAAGTCCAGGTTCTCAGTGTTGAGGACATTGGCCCTCCACCACTCGCATTATCTGGGCGGCGCTGTCGTGAGATTGGCGTTGTGCGATTACTTGTTACAAGCAGGGGTGAACTCGCAAAGAGTCTTGATATTGATTCCAAACAACTTGTGCCGGATCCATCACTACAACGGGGATGGAAGGCTTCTGTAGTAAGTCTTTCTGGACCAATTTCCAGCGATAACATCACGCGAGTTCGTGTCAGACTTGAGGAAGCGATAGCCTCAAAGACAAATTTTTTATGCTTAAAAATTGATTCGGCAGGAGGGTCACCAGAACAGAGCCTTGTGCTTGCGCGTTGGTTGCAGGAAATAAACCCTGCTGAGGTGAAGACAGTTGCGTATATTTCAAGCCAAGCACGTGGTGACTCAGCGCTGATTGCACTCGCATGCCATCAAGTCGTTATGACGGAAACAGCAGTGCTTGGTGGAGAGGGAGCGGCGACGATCAATACTCGCCAATCTGAGGCGATTGAAGAGGCATGGCACCAAATCATGCAAGATGGCAGTTCATTAAGGTCGCTGCCTCTTGCACTTGTTTTACCTGGCTACGAGGTAAGTCGGTTTGTTCAGCAGTCCACTGGGAGAAGCGAGTTTTTTAGCACGCGTTCGCTCCGTTTGAGAAAAGACAATGCCATGTGGAAAAAACAGCAGGATCTTGAGCCAGGCCCACTGCTTGTAGATGGTTTTCAGGCCGAGGCCTATGGGCTGGCTGAGCCGCCTGTGGCCTCATTTTCTGATCTTGTAGAACGCTACGGGCTCGGTGAAGACATCACGCTTGTCGAACCTGGTTGGGCTGATCGGCTGCTCGATGCACTGGCAAGTCCCGGGCTTGCGTGGCTTCTCCTACTCATTGGAGGAGTAGGTCTTTATATCGAATTACAAACCCCAGGCCTTGGGTTTGGTGGTTTTATTGCAATGGTTGCATTCATTATTTATTTCTGGAGCCAGTATCTCAATGGGACAAGTGGTTGGTTAGAAGTTATGCTTTTCTTGGCAGGAATAATCTGTCTAGCTGCTGAAATTTTTGTTGTGCCAGGTATCGGCATTTTTGGTTTGGGCGGCGGATTACTTGTGATTGCCTCTTTGGTATTGGCAAGTCAGTCCTTCGTGTTTCCGGCGAATAGTTATCAAATTCAGCAATTGCAGTTTTCCTTGTTAGGTATTCTTGGCGCAGGAATTGGTGTAGTCGCCTTTGGAATGCTTGTTCGACACTGGCTACCTTCGACACCGGTCTTTCGCCATGTATTACTAGCTCCACCAGAACGGGTCGCACCTCACGAACTAGAAACACTTGATCACTTGGTTGGGAAAACGGGCGTTACGACCACGCGATTGGCACCAGCTGGGAAAGCAGAAATTGATGGCCATGTGAGAGAGGTCTCTGCGGATGGCATGTTGATCGAATCAGGAAGAACAGTACGAATTACAGCTGTGCACTCAAATCATATAATCGTGGTCCCGTATCCGCAGGAGTCTGTATGAATCCGCTATTCTGGGTCACAGGATTGCTCTTCGTCGGCCTTTTCGTGATGGTTCTCGAGGTCTTCATTCCGTCCGGCGGCCTTCTTGGCTTTGTCAGTATTGCGGCGATTGTGGCAGCGATTGCGACAGCATTTGCTGAACAGGGAATTGGTCCAGGATTTTTAGTACTTGCGATCACAGCAGTTGCTGTTCCATCTACTCTTGCAATTGCTTTTCATCTTTTTCCATCAACACCCCTTGGTCGCCGAATTATGCCGTCTCCACCAGAGCCACAGGATTTGGTTCCGGCAAAAAAACAAAGAGAGCGATTGAAAGAGTTTGTAGGCAGACAAGGTAAGGCGGTAACGGACCTTGTACCGTGGGGACAGGTGGAGGTTTTAAACGAGCGAATTGAAGCAGTAAGTCGAGCAGGGGTGATTTCCAGTGAGACGCTTATTGAGGTCGTTGGTACAGAAGGAACGGCAGTTATCGTCCGAACGACACAAACAAAGCCAGAACTACGAGCGTTTCCAGAGCCACCCGACGATGCTTACCCAGACAATTCCTTGCCGAATTTGCCGAAAAAAAGCATAGAAAGACCGATTCCGAGCACAAAAACCTTCGAAGACTTCGAATTTGATGATTTTGAGAACCCTTCGGGCGCTTGACTCGGTGATTCTCTTGAAACAGGCTTCAGGTTATTAAGTTGCCACGTAAGTTGCCACCAAAAACGTGTGGTGACACATAACAGAAAATGTCATGGAGTTTTCAATGTCGGGTGTGCCTAGTCTGATTGTGCTCGTTGTTGGTGTCATACTTCTCCTTATTATTTTTGGATTTCTTGCTCGCTACCTTCGGCTGTGGCTGCAGTCGTATGCCTCGAGCGCTGGTATTGGTCTGTTTGACCTTGTTGCAATGAGTTTTAAAAAGGTCAATCCAGCAGTTATTGTGCGTAGTAAAATAATGGCCGTACAGGCTGGGCTTGGAGATGACAGTGGAATAACACGAGAGGCTTTGGAAGCACACTATCTTGCTGGTGGACGAGTGCCGGTGGTTGTTCAAGCACTCATTGCGGCTTCAAAGGCAAAGATTGATGAGCTCAATTTTATATTAGCCACCGCTATTGATCTCGCTGGTCGAAATGTACGGGAAGCAGTCCAGACAAGTGTTTACCCGAAAGTCATTGACTGTCCTGGCGTAAAGAGCGGTCGGAAAACTCTTGATGCGATTGCGAAAGATGGAATTCAGCTCAAGGTTCGAGCACGAGTTACCGTACGGACAAACTTAAATCAATTGATTGGTGGAGCAACAGAAGACACAATTATTGCACGCGTTGGAGAGGGTATTGTCTCAGCGATCGGTTCATCTGAAACACACAGCAATGTTCTTGAAAATCCAGATGTAATTTCTAAAACAGTGCTTGGTCGCCGGCTGGACTCAAATACAGCATTTGAAATAGTGTCGATTGATATTGCAGACATTGACGTAGGTGTAAATGTGGGTGCTCGTCTTCAGGCGGATCAAGCTGAAGCAGATACCCGTGTCGCACGAGCCAAGGCCGAAGGTCGCCGTGCAATGGCCGTCGCTCGAGAACAAGAAATGGTCGCGGGGGTTGAACAGAGTCGTGCAGCCCTTGTCGAAGCAGAAGCCGAGGTGCCGAAAGCCACATCAGATGCTTTGGCAAGCGGACAGCTCGGCATTCTGGACTACTACAAACTTAAGAATCTGCAGGCTGATACTGAAATGAGACGGTCGATTGCAATCACACCGTCTCCGGTGGCATCACCCACGTAATACATCCCAAACATAACTCTCATCGTGGTTTTTTGCCGTCCTGTTATTGAGGAGGATATGCTTTATGCCCTTTCAATTTATTTCTCATCCGCTATTTGCTGCAGGATTTGATTGGCTAGAAGCAATCTTGCCACTTCTCTTCGTCCTGATCTGGATAATATCCCAAGTAGTTGCCGTTTTCCGTCGCGTGCGAGGTGGTGTGCAAGGCAATATTGAAGATGATGATAATGAAGATGAAATTATTTCGAATGTTCTTTTGGAACAGCGTATGAGTGGAAGACAATGCAAAGGCTGTGGGGCAACGTTTGTTGCCCCGTCGCTTGCGATTGTTGATTGCCCTGAATGTGGACGGCTTACCCCACCTGAAATTGATGGAAGAGATATTTCGGCTCAAGAGGAAATAATGAATCCTGTCGAAGCGGAGATCAATGCATTTTTGGGTCAGCATATGGGAGCGGATCAATCGTCACCAATTGGCGGTGTTGATGGAGCAGAGGATCCTATTGCCCTTCCGATTTCAAATGAGATACGTCGTGAAAAGTTATCCGCTTCAAATAGACGATTGAATCAAGAAGTACAAATGCAAGCCTCACAAAAGGTGCAGCCCTCACCTCCAGAAGAGGATAACATTAGTCAACATATTCATAAGGCATTCGACCACGACCTTGGGCGTCTCACGCAAGGAGCTGTTGAAAGTTCGTGGGCTGATCGTCAAGACAATACACAAAAGATGTCGAACGAACGTCGCCAAGAAATAGCGAGCACCTCTGATTTCAGAGTCGCTGCAATGCTGAAAGATCCTCAGAAGAGGAGGCAGCTATTTGTTCTAAAAGAAATTTTAGATCGGCCAAAAAATCTTTGGGAGTAACACAAAGCAGTGCCCTAGTTCGTATCTGCTCTGTGTAGATTGCATGCGACTCGTTGGCACTAGCATGGTGATGTGGCACTAGCATGGTGATGACAGCACAGCATGCAGTCACACCAGTATGTTTTCGGTATCTTTCCACATCGTATTCAAGTCACCCGAATGACCCCTCCTGTAAGGGGGTTCGTCTGTGAAGAACCGGCTCTCAGTCGGGCCTCAGTCATATCCAAAATTCGTCACTTGAGCGGTGGGTCTGCCTGGACTACAAGAGTTACAGAAGCGGTTTGTTTACCGCCTCGTATGGAACGCGTAGACGAGGATAGCCCAAGCCTCGTCTACGCGTTTTTTTATGCAAAAAGATGTCAGTTTTGCACGAACGTGATCCAACAATTTGGCGTTGCGAACAACGGTCGGGGGTGCCATCCTCCCATCGATGTTCGCCACCATATTTTTCCGACTCCAAACTGTTTGGAGTTGTTGTTGCAGAAGCTGCATTGTCTTTCTGACAATTGCTTCATGGTGTGCACTGTTTCAGCAGGTTCATTGTGCGGAAGATTCGCTTGCGACAGGCCAGCAGTTTCCCAGGCAGGTCGATGTGATTGCATCACAAACCTATCTGCGTGCAGGTCCTGGAGATGATTTCTATCCAACCGCACGACTTATTCATGGTGAAACGCTCGAACTTTGGAGTGTGAGTGAGTCTGGCTATGGTGCTGTCCGACCTCTCACGGGTAGCTTTAGCTGGTTGCGGGCAGCTGATGTAGATCGAGAGATTGAAGATGATCCTGAGGTTGGTGTTGTTATTACTGACGGTGCAGTCTCACGGATCGGTTCACAAATTAATGCACTACGACATGTTGCTCAAGTTCGGTTAGAGGCTGGCGAACGGGTGCGAGTGCTTGATGAAGTTCGAGTTCAAGAGGGAAGGCATAAAGGATTGTGGCTTAAAGTCGCGCCACCGGCTGGTGAATTTCGTTGGGCACGTTTAGAAGAACTTGATTTACCTGTTGGCTTGGCTCCACGTACGTCGGATGTTATTTCTTCGAATGAGATTCCTTCTGGAGGAGTGCCAGCAGGGATTGGTAAGGTACGTGAAACTGTTGATGCCTGGCGTGAGGTGAGTGATTCTCTTTCACAGGTAATGACTGTAGCCGGTCAGTTGCCGGTAGAAGAGCCTGAGGCACCTGAAGAGCCAAGCCAGTTTGGTGGTATTGCGGGGGCGCACCGTCTTTTAGCAGACTGGATGCCTGTTGGAAGTGGTCTGTTTGATATGAGTCCGCAAGAGCCCGCAGTAACCCCACAGGCCGGGCCGCAGTTGGCACCTACAGATGAACTTTCTGATATCGATCTGGCACTTTCACTGGCAGTGACGGGGCCATCACAAAATTGGAACTTAGAAGCCTTACGTGATCGTTTGCGTGTGGCCTCAGCACGTGCAGCAACTGGCACAGAACGCCTTCGTGCTGAAGCAATTGATGCCAGGCTGGCACGATTTGAAACGATTCAAGGACGGCATCAAGCCCTTGCTGCTCGTGATAAAGTCGAGCCATCGCCATTACGTATAGGTTCCTTGTGGTCAAGTCTCGGTGGCATCGGTAGCAGGCCTGTCCGGCCTGGTGTGATGACGGGAGGAAAACCAGCGGATGGCCGGAATACGTGGACCCCTCCGGATTATGTTGAAACCAATGGACGTCTTGCTACGGTAGTGTCCCGAAGACCAGATGCACCTCGATGGGCAATTGTCGATATCAATAATAATGTGCTGGCATTCGTGACTCCGTCAGCGAATGTGAATTTAGCCCCGATGGTTGGCCAACAAATTACGGTCCGCGGAGCAAAAGGGTATATGCCAGAGTACAAGCGGCCGTATATCGTTGCGTCTGAAGCACAACTCAGGATGGCGACAACACCTGCATCGACCCAGAGGTAAAATGGGAAGCTTGGGAACAGTTTAACTTCTGCATTGAATTATTGTATCGCGGCGACCGATTTACTACGTATCACAGTATGAATTAACACAGGAGTATTTTTGTAAGGGTTCAGGGGCATCCATGAGCTGGAATTGTAGAGACAGCACATAGCGAATGTTTCTGCATGAGGGAACCTTTTTTTATGTCTGCACTCATCGTTCAGGTAATAGCATGCCCCTCTTTCACCCTCGTAAAAAGTATTCTTCATCTTTCCGGCGTCGACCGGATCATTTTCGTAACCGTTCTGGAGGTATTCGCTCTCCGGAAAAGCTTGAAATGAGGAAGATGCTCACAGGGAACAACCCACTTCCTCAGGATGTGACACCAGTTGATTTTGATACTGGTGTGACTGACCTCACATTTGAGACTGGGTCCCACAGTGAAGCATTTGTATCCGTTGATGCCTACGCGGATTGGCTCGTGGGGCAGGCTGTGCAGCGATGGCAGCATATGTTTGGGAAGCCGACATTTTCAAATTTTGGACGGCCGAAGATCGGTGAGATCACGATTGCCCGTGAGGTGGAATTTGCCACTGGTACACATGCATCCTCATTCGATGGCATGGCTTCTTCTTCAACCAATACGCAGATTCAAGGAGTTGATGAAGCTGATTTTGTTGAGATAGACAATGACACGCTCTACACACTCGCGCATGGTCGACTCTCAATTGTTCGTGGTTTTGCGCAGGCTCAACCTGAGTTGCTCGACCAAATTACTGTTGAGACAATGGGTCAGACCGCTGGGATGTACCTGTACGGTGACAGACTGACGATACTTTCAAGTCAATATGCCGAGATGTCGCCTGATCAATCATCTCAGGGAAGACGTGAAATATGGCCATCAATTTTTGGTCGGGCACAGACTGCAATTACAATTCTTGATGTGAGCGACCCTGCAGATGTCGCAGTTATGAAACGCCTTACAGTCGATGGATCACTTGTCAGTTCTCGGATGGTCAACGGGCATGTGCGACTCGTGCTGAATCATCAGATTGAGGCTCCTCACCCCGAAGTGGTTTCAAGTGACTCAGAGAATTATGGAGCAGTAGGCCCAACAAGCCCCCATGCAAATCGATCTCATCGTATGCTTTTACCACCTGATATTCATCGCGCATGGTTGCCTGTTATCGATCCACCAAAGCCAGTTGCAACATATGAAACAGCTGATTCGTATGCAATCAGGGTGCGAGAGCGATTGTTGAATTCCATGACTCCTCAGATTTATGAAACTGACGCGAGCGGAAATCCAGTTGATGTAAGAGGTCTTGTTGGGCCTACAGAAATCAATGTTCCTCAAGCGGGTGACTATCAACAGCTTACGACAATCACGGCACTTGATGTCTCAGGTGAAGAGCTTCAGCCAGCCGCAACGATAGGATTTTTCACAAAGGGTTCCATCAAGGTATTTGCAACAGCCGAAAGCGTCTACGTTTTTGATGGACACGCGGCGTCCTCATGGATTGGGATCGGTATCATGCCATGGGGCCAGCAAACGACGGATATAACAAAAGTGACATGTGGTTTTGATCTGAATGGGTCACCGGTTGTGTCACGTGGTGCTCAGGGAAGCTTCAGCGGTACGGTTCTCAATCAATTTGCAGCAGACGAGCACGAGGGCTTCCTCCGCGTTGTTGTTGAAACATGGGACGAAGGCAGTAGTGTTCTTGTCTTTGACCATCAGGCAGAGAATCTGGTGGAGGTTGGAGCGCTTCGTGGCCTTGCTTCGAATGAAAATCTCTATTCAGTACGTTTTGCCGGAAATCGAGCATATTTTGTAACGTTCCTAAGAACAGACCCACTTTTTGTTGTCGATCTCAGTTCTCCGACGAACCCAGTGTTGCTTGGTGAGCTTCATGTACCAGGATTCTCTGATCATATTCAGCCACTCGATGAAAACTTTCTTTTCGCGATAGGCTCCGATGCAGACGAAATGACGGGCCGTATGGGTGGCCTTCAGGTTTCAATTTTTGACGTCTCTGATTCTACAAATCCGTTACTTGTGCATCGCTACTCACTCACAGATGACAGGAGCAGTAGTACTAAAATTACCGGGGATCGTTGGCGTCGAGGCGATGGTGATCATTTGGCACTTGGGTTTTTCCCAGAGCAAGGTGTTGTGACAGTTCCGGTGCAGACCCACCATCGTAGAGGCCAGAACGGACGTGTTGATTTTCCGGGCGACTTCATTGATTTGCCCGGGATTGGAATTGTTTTCCCGGAACCTCTCGTTGGCCAGCTGCCTGTGACTATTCCGGATGCCATGCCAGTACCAAGATGGAAGCCACCTGCCCAATATCTTGAGGTGCTTTCTTTCGATGTTGAAAGTGGTATTGGTAGCCTTGGTAGAATTGACCACACGACACCAGTTCGAAGAGCTGTGCAGATTGGTGGGCGTCTTGTCGGTGTGTCAGAGAGTGAAGTTTCGCTCCATACATTTTCCGACCCTACTACAACAGTTGAATCCGTTCCACTTGATACAGTGCATGTTTTAAGGTCACTCAAAGCATTGCCTGATCTGCACGAACCCAAGCTTCCGGCTATTGGGAATCTTGTTGATCAGTCTGTTGCGGGTTTACCACTCCATGGTTCTTGGCTTGTGAAAGAATCAGAAGTAATCGGCGATCATCAGGTACTCTATGCCGAGCATGCAAGTGGTGCCGTTCATCGAATGGTGAGCACGAAGCCAGTAAATGAGACCAGTTGGGCATCATTCAGTTTTGAGAGTATTTGTAACTTGGAAAGTCGTCTGCTCGATCGAGTGGCTCGAGGGAGCCCGTACGAGACGTCTGTTTCAGTCAAGTATATTCAAAGCATGGTCAGTGATTCAGTTCTTAATAAATTCAGCCTCACTCGCAATTTCTCAGGTGACGTTCAACGACAACTCGTATTCGCAACGCTTGGCGTACTTCCAGATCCGGTTTCATAATTTGCGTGAGCAAAGTAGTTCTCAACCTTTGGGCGATACGTTTTGTTCTGGCTCTTTCAGTCACTTCGGGAAATGATCAAGTTCGTCTGATTGGAGCCATCGGGACGCAAGCTCAACCGAGACTTGATCCGCCGATACATTTTTTGCATTGTCAGCAAGGTGGTGAGACCGAGACTGTTGTATTTCCTGACGTTCCCCAACTGTTTTGACGATCGTAGCCAGAATTTTTCTATCGGCTTCAGATGTCTGAGTAAGCCTTCCGGCAAGTGTTGCAACACCGTGCGGATTGACTGTTGCCGCATCAGAAAGGCTCGACATGAAAAGACAAATCTCATGAAGATTAGCTGCTGCTGACCGAGCAATGAGCGGCTGAAGTGTGCGGGTAACAATCTCAAGACCAATGCCGTCCATATTGAGGAAAGCGTCAATCTGAATAGCTTGACGAAGTCTTCCATCAACCATAGGTTCAGCTTCGCGGTATCTCACCATCAAGACACACCCTCCCGTTAAGTTCTTGGGTGAAAGTGGACCTGTATAGGCTCCACTGCCTTGAAAGACAAGCATGCCACCATGTTGCCTGCGCTCCCGGTAGGCAAGTTGCAATTGGCCAACAGTCCCATATCCATCGGAGAGTTTCCATTCATGGGGACCAGTAGGATCCAAAGACAGTTTGCTTATTTCCAGCAATCTCCAGATATCAACAATTGCCTCTGGCTTGTCCAGAGAAAAAGCTAGTAGTTCACTGTCACATGTAAAGAGTTCGATCGGAAGTCTTCTGTAAAGAGTCGTTGCCTGAAGTGATTTCTGAATTGCCAGTCGATTGTCTTCTGACATTTTGTTGAGTGGAAGTGCTTCCTCAGCACGACGTCTTGCGTGTCGGCTTGAACTTCCCCAATCAGTCCCCAGGACAGAAAGTTTTTTCTGTGGAGGATGGGCCTGTTCTTGGGATGCAGCATGACAAACAGTGTTGGTTATCCACTGTGCACATATGAAAAGAAAAAGAAAAGAAGCAATCGTTGGCGTTGTTGCCATGACGACGCTGCGACGCAGCGTTTTCTGCATAAGTTGTCCCCCCTACCAAGACCCCCGTGACGTCAGTCAGTCAGCTTTACGCGCTTCTGACGTTCCTTCTTTTTCGGACGTTTCAGGCTATATGGGCCAATGAAAATGAGGAATAATTCGGTATTCCTGCGCATCCTGTGTATTTTGACTGAATGATGAGGTCTTGGCTCATAAGATCTTCATCTCTATGCTCTCGCCTCCATAGATTCCCTGATCTTTTGTGCATGAGAGAACTCATCACTCCTGGAAGGCAGCCATCTTCTTTTTCTTATGTCGGATTACCCTGAGGATACTGCTGCAGCTCAACAAGGAACCAAAGGTTCCCCAGGGAAAAATGGTCATTTACGACTCCGTAGAGAGAACAATGCGGATCATGGCAAGAGTTTGCTGAGTCGTCTTATGGTCGCTTGGGCAGAGCAGTGTCTCGCACGGCCTTGGCTCATCGTGACGATTGCTGTGCTTACAGCGGTACTTGCTGGCGTGTGGACCTCAGGATCTCTGGGTTACAAAGTTAGCCGTGTTGATCTCCTTGATCCGAATAGTGAATACAACAAGTTGTGGATCGATTATATCCACGAATTTGGTGAGGATGATGACGCGGTCGTTGTTGTTGAAGGTGTGAATCGGTCCGCAACAGTTGCTGCTCTCGAAGATCTTTCACAGCAACTTGCTCAGACAAGCGATCTCTTTTACTCAATTCTCCATGAGGTTGATCTCACACAAATTCGAGCCAAGGGCCTTCATTATGTTTCTCCGAATGATCTAGCCTCAATAGATCGATTTATAAGCCGTACCGAACCTGTTCTTGCCGGTGGGTGGAGTCAACTCAAGGTAGGCACGATGGTTGGTGGTTTAGCAGCGACTGTTGTTTCTGGACAGCAGTCTCAAATGCAACACGATGAGCCACCGATCCAGACGCTTGAGCGTTACAGCGAGAGCCTTTTAGCAAGCCTCGAAGCTGCTGAAAGAGGTCGTGCTAACGAAATTCTGCCGGAGGACTATGTCTCACCATGGCCAAGTATGCCTGGGAGCCTGTCAACGCTTCGTGATCTCTCAAGTCAGTATCTTTTGGCAAAAGAGGGCAAGCTTGGTTTTGTCTTGTTGCGTTTGGCTAAAGAAGAAGAAGGTTTTGCTGGTGCTTCTGTAGCAACCGACACCCTCAGGAAAGAAATCGAGGTTGTCTCACAGCGCCATGGAGACGCAACGATTGGACTTACTGGATTGCCAGTAATGGAAGACGATGAAATGCGTTCGAGCCAACAGTCAATGGTGTGGGCGAGTGGTTTGTCTCTTGCAGCTGTTGCCATTGTTATTGTAGCCGGCTTTGGAGGCATACGGCACGCACTGATGGCAAACGGTGTTCTTATAATCGGTATGGCATGGGCATTCGCATGGGCCACGGGCAGTGTTGGTCATCTCAATATTCTGAGTGTGACATTCACAGTCACCATGATCGGTGTAGGTATTGATTATGGGACCTACTACATAGGTCGATACTTGGCGATGCGTCGTGAGGGTCTTGGCTGCGAGGCAGCTATTATTGAAACGAGTCGTTCTGTTGGCCCAAGTATTTTGACTGGTGCGGTCACAACATCGATTGCTTTCTTTTCTGCAGCATTGACTAGTTTTGTTGGTGTTGCTGAATTAGGGCTGATTGCTGGCGGCGGTATTCTGCTTTGCTGTGCTGCTGAATTGATGATATTGCCAGCGGTCATTGCAATCATCGATCGGAGCCGGTTTGGTCGCACAATTCCCGAGCCTGTCCCAGTACATTCTTGGTTACGGCCATTTGCGCAGCACCCGCGATTTGTGTTGCTGGCAGCAGTAGCTGGAATACTTGCGCTGAGTTCTGGCATCCATGACCTTGAATATGACCACAATTTATTGAATCTTCAGCCTGATGGGCTCGAGAGCGTTGAAATCGAAAAGAAACTTCTTGAAGAGTGCGATCAGAGTGTCTGGTACGCACTTTCAATCGCTGACTCCCGTGAGGAATTACTTGCGAGGAAGGAAAAGCTTGCCAAGTTATCAACAGTGGAACGAGTTGATGAAATTGCATCACTTCTCTCCGGAGATGAGGAAGTCAAGACTCCACTTATTACTCGAATAGGTGAGCGCCTAAAGCAGTTGCCAGAGCGGCCGCCACAGATTCCACTCGATCGCCTCGATGCTCTCGGTGAGTCACTTGGATGGGCACAGGTTGAAGCAGCAAGGCGTCCTGGTGGCATGAGGGCTGCGTGGCATCTGGAACGAGCCCGTGATTGTCTTCGACGAATGAGGCCTGAAGAATGCTATCAGGCAATAGCTACGTTTCAGCAACGTTCTGCTGGTGAGCTTCTAAGCCGTCTCCATGCACTGAGGGCGGTATCTGATCCAGTTGCCCCTTCACTCAACGATTTGCCAGAAAGTCTTGTTGATCGCTTTGTTGGTTCGAGTGGAAAGCACTTACTTAAAATTTATGGTCGGGGCGACATCTGGAACTTCGAAGCACTCAAGAAGTTTGTCGGTGAGGTTCGTAGCGTTGATCCCAAAGCAACAGGTAATCCACTTCAGGCATATGAGGCGTCGCTAGAAATGAAGAGGAGTTATGAGCAGGCTGCCCTCTATTCACTCATTGTTATTATCGCAATTTTGTGGATAGACTTTCGAAGCCTGACTCACTCTCTACTCGCGGCATTGCCACTCGCGGCTGGCATGGCTCTTACACTTGGACTCATGGGTCTTCTTGGGATTGATTTGAATCCTGCAAACCTCATCGGTATTCCACTTATCCTTGGGATTGCCGTCGATTATGGCGTTCATATTGTTCACGATGCGTTAGAACGTCCCGGCAAATATAGCATTAGCGCCTCCACGGCAAATGCGGTGTTAGTTGACGCGCTGACGACAATTCTTGGATTCGGTGCACTCATGGTGGCGAGTCATCGTGGGCTCGAAAGCCTTGGCCGACTCCTCACACTCGGTGTGACAATGTGCACTCTGACATCACTCGTTCTTCTTCCAGCAATTCTTGGAATCCTGCGTCCTGGTTCGACAGAAATGGATGAAGGTCAGCACGATATTGAAGACGCCAAAGTATTTGCTCTTACCCCCGTAGATGAGTGTCGACATGCAGCGTAACACGTGATCGTAATAGAAAGTAATTTCTCATGGTATTTTCCAATAAGTATTTTTTTCGTTGTGTATGTCTAGGACTATTGGTCAGTTTTTTGGATGTGCCGCAGGACGTTGCTGCTGATGGTGTTATGAATATTGTGATGGAGGATCAATTCCAAACTACTTGTGAAACAAGTGTGTTTTTGGGAGACGTTGTCATTCTTGTCTATGCAGAACGTCATGGTGCAGAAAAATCACTCCAACTAGGACGGAAACTTCATCTCCATTTTCATCCAACAGCAGATACCGTCTCTTCTGATGCCTGGTCACAGCAGCCAGTTCGAGGAATCATGAATTGGCCTTCGGGTGTCCCGGTGCCAGATGTACGCGTCATTCCGGTGGCGTCGCTGACGGAAGTTCCCAGAGCACTTAAACCAGTTGCTCGAGCTCGCATCCGGAAGGACTCACCATTGGTCCCACTCTGGCTTGATTTCGAAGGCTCACTTGAACGAATGTTTGGGATCATTCCAGGGGAGCCCAATATTGTTGTGCTGGACACGGCAGGGCAGGTCCACTCAGTATTCTCTGGAAAACTTGATGATCAAGAATTTCAGCAGTTTGTCACACGTGTGGATCAAATCCGATCGGCTAGTCTCAACAACGTACGCATCGTGACAGGGACGAACGAAAAGGTTCTGCGATGAAAAGGTTCTGCAACAAGTAATAAAGAATTGGGTCACATAACTGTTATTGTGAGCGTCCTTTAAAACGTCGACTTGCACGAGTGAGAGTTTCACGCTCATCATCTGTCAGACTCGATTCGCCGGAGCGGCTAATTTTCTCAAGAATCTGATCAACTCGTAATTGAAGGCTCCGCTCATCTTCTTTGGTGCTGCGTGAGCTATCTAGATCATCATCTGGTCGAACAATTTTGAAACGGCGGCGCATTTGTTTGAGCCGTCCTCCGAGGTCAGACAAACCGCTCAGACTCCATCCTCGCCAAGCATAGAGCAGGCCAAAAACGGCACCACCAATATGTGCAACGTGGGCAACATTTCCGCCGCCCTGAGCTGCGCCTTGGATGTCTGTAACGAAGTAGAGAATGCCGAGAGCCCATGCGGGCACAGGAAGAATGCCCCAAATCAACACTTCCTGTCGTGGGAAGTACCAGACAAAGACTGCCAGCACTGCCATGACCCCGCCACTTGCGCCGATCAGGTATGTGCGACCGGGTGGAAAGCCACCGGAGAATACATTGACGCCGATTAGCCATGCGAGCCCTGAGACCACAATTGCAACAAAGTAAAAGCGGTAGAACTCGGCTTTCCCTAATACCTGCTCAACAGCCCTGCCGAAAAAAAAGATGGCAAGCATATTAAAAGCAAGGTGCCATGGCGATGTTGGATCATGGGTGAATCCGTAGGAAACCAGCTTCCAACATTCCAACAAATGCTCAGGAAGGTCTCCACGAAGCGCAAGAATGTTATTAATAGAAAAATCTCGGCCACCAAAGAGATTGAGCACCCACACTGCTACGTTGGCAATAATGAGGGTTATTACCGCAGTCCAGTCAGATTGTCGCTGGTACGAGTTGTCAAAGCGATAATAGCCGCGGTCAGAAAAGCCCATTGGGTTCCCTTGTTAGAAGTCAGAGGATTTCTTCCTTCTAGCTTATCAGGGAAGCTCGGTGCGTCCCACTGGGGTCTACAAGGGCGTGGGAATGAAGCCACTGTTCGGCTTGTGCTACGCCCTCTTGGAGGCGGTTTTGATGCCGCTGTATCCAAATTATGGCTACAGAAAATTTTGATATGAGGAAATTTTTTAGCGACGAACCGCAGGCTCAATAGGAAACGGCTCATCTCGAGGTGCTCGATGCAAAATCGATGCTTGGCCGGTTGCTAGAACCGATAGCTAACCGATAAGATCACATTTCTTGGGTTCAGCAAAGCGAAGGTGTGGGTTTATTTTTAGAGTTAAAGGAGAGTGAGTTCATGGCAGAGAAAATTGCAGCTGGAGTTATCGGCACTGGATTTATCGGTCCAGTACATGTCGAGGCTGGAAGGCGATTGGGAAACATCGAATTTGTTGCCCTGGCTGAAGCCAATGCCGAGTTGGCTCGCAGTAAGGCTGACCTTTTGTGCATCGACAAGTCGTATGGTGATTACCGCGAACTTCTTGCCGATCCTCAAATCCGTGTTGTTCACAATTGCACACCGAATCATCTGCATTATCAGGTAAACAAAGATATTATCGCTGCGGGCAAGCATGTGATCAGTGAAAAACCTCTTGCGATGAACAGTGCAGAGAGTCGGGAACTTGTGCAACTCGCATCGGAGTCGGGCCTGATCCATGCCGTTGATTTTAACTACCGCTACTATCCGTTGGTCCAGCACGCCAAACAAATGGTCCAAAAAGGAGAGCTGGGCGAGGTGTTCACTCTCCGTGGCTCCTATTTGCAAGACTGGCTGTACCTTCAGACAGACTGGAATTGGCGGTTGCAGCCGGAAATGTCAGGTGACAGTCGAGCGGTCGCGGACGTTGGCAGTCATTGGTGTGATCTATTGCAGTTTATCACTGGCGAGAGCATCGTCCGCGTCATGGCCGACCTGAGTACCGTACATAAGACGCGGATGAAACCCAAGAAACAAATCGAGACATATGCCGGCAAGGAACTCTCGCCCAGTGACTACGAACCGCAAGATATCCACACCGAGGATTATGCCTCTGTCTTGATTGAACTCTCGGGCGGGGCTCGTGGTGTTTTCACCGTGAGCCAGGTCTCAGCCGGTCGAAAGAATCGGCTTTCTTTCGAACTCGATGGATCCCGCTGTGCATTGGCGTGGGATCAAGAGAAACCAAACGAGATGTGGATCGGTTATCGAGAAAAAGCGAATGAAATCTTGGTCAAAGATCCATCCTTACTGCACGAAGGGGCCAAAGAGTATGCCCATTACCCGGGTGGACATCCCGAAGCCTATCCGGACGGCCCCAAGAATTTATTTCGCAACGTGTATCGCGCAGTGGAGAAGGGTCAAATGCCCGACAATCCCGATTGGAGCACGTTTGTAGATGGCCATAAGGAGATGGCAATCTGCGATGCGATTATCCAGAGCAATCGAGAGCAGAAGTGGACGGACGTGCAATATTGATTCACGGACTGCGGGGCGATCCAAATACTTTTCCAATCCAGGAGTTTAAATATGTCTGCTGAGACTGCGAATATCAACAGTTGTAATATCGCCCTGATTGGAACTAAATTCATGGGCCGAGCACATTCGAATGCTTATCTTAAGGTCAATAAGTTTTTTGATCTGCCCTGCAAGCCTGTCATGCATACGGTCGCGGCCCGCAATCAAGAAGAGGTAAAAATGTTTGCCGACCGTTGGGGTTGGCAGCACTGTGCAACGGATTGGAAATCGGCTGTTCACTCCGAAGCGATTGATCTGGTTGATGTGGTGACCCCCAACAATGTGCATGCCGAGCACACGATTGCGGCGCTCGAGGCTGGAAAACATGTCGCCTGCGAAAAACCACTGGCGGGGACGTTAAGCGATGCTCGTCAGATGGTGGAAGCTGCAGAGACGGCGACTGGAAAAACATTCGTCTGGTACAACTACAGGAGGTGTCCTGCAATAGCCTTCGCTCATCAATTGTGTGTGGCGGGAAAACTCGGTCGAATTTATCAGATCCGAGGCTGTTATCTCCAAGATTGGGCAGGACCAGATACACCGCTGATGTGGCGATTCGAAGGTGATGTGGCCGGATCCGGAGCCTTAGGTGACCTTTGCGCCCATACCATCGATACCGTGAGATTCATCACAGGTGATGAGATTAGTGAGGTGATCGGATCCACGATGGAAACGGTGATCAAAGAGCGAGTCATTCTAGAGAGCGGCGGTGGTGAAATTTCGGGACACGGCGCGGCGACAAGTCAGAAAAAAGGTGCAAGCACAGTCGATGATATTGTGCTTTTTATCGCCAAAATGGCCAGTGGAGCTTTGGCCACGTTCGAGGCATCGCGTCTCTCCACTGGGTTTAAGAATACAAATCGTCTGGAAATACACGGTGAAAACGGGGCGATTCGATTCAATTTTGAGCGCATGAATGAGCTCGATTGGTACGACGCAACACTCCCCGCAGAGTTGCAGGGTTGGAACACTATTAATGTCACGGATGGCAGCGCCAACCATCCCTACGCGGCATCGTGGTGGCCTGCCGGACATGTCCTTGGATACGAACACAGTTTTATTAATCAGGCCGCCGACATGTTGACTGTCATCGGCGGTGGTGAGCCGGTGGTGCCCCTTGCTGACTTTGCCGATGCGTATGAGATTCAGAGGGTTCTCTCGGCCGTGATCGAATCTGACAAACAGCGATCACCAGTTCCACTCGATCAAATCCAGTAATGACGCTTATGATACTCAAAGTTCAATCACAACAAGTCGACGGTGAGAGTACCATTGCGGAGCTGATAGAGCGTCTTAAAATTAGAGCGTCTTAACATTAGAGTGTCTTGAATCTCTTTGACGTGGGTATACGGTTGAAGAAAACCGGGCGGTGGAAGAGAACCGGGAGCTAGCACCTCGAAATTTTTATGACGATCATTGCCTTGCTACCGACTCGGACTATAAGGAGAGTTTTCGAATGGCAAAACGAAGAACAGCACGACTCATTTTTGATATTGAGTCAGCAGCAGATGGGGATCTTATTGCAAAAATTCGTTACCCAGGAGAAAAACTCTCATCACCTGAAGCAGTCGAACGGTACCGAGCTGAACTTCTTGAACACAATGGTAAAGACTTTATTCCCTACACATTTCAGCTGCCAGTGTCGCTGGTTGTGGCCACAGTTGCAGAAGACTATTCCTTAATCGATCTCGTCGCTCTCGATGAAGAACTGTCACGTCCGCATGAAATTGTTCGACTGTTTTGGGAAGGTTGGAGAAAAAATGATCAGCCGCAGCTTGTTTCATTTAATGGTCGTGGCTTTGATATGCCGCTCCTTGAAGTGTGTGCGTTTCGTTACGGTCTCGGAATTCCTGAATGGATTGCCGAAAATGCTCGTAGCTACGAACAGCCAAGGAATCGTTTTAACAGTGCAGCCCATCTCGATTTGCACGAGTTTTTAACGAATAATGGTGCGAGTCGATTTGTTGGAGGACTTTCGCTTGCTGCCAATCTTATCGGCAAGCCAGGAAAGCTTGACGTTGCTGGGCATATGGTACAAGACCTTTGGGATGGAGGCCGGGCACGAGAAATTCACGACTATTGCCGAAGTGATGTACTCGATACATATTTCGTGTACTTGAGAAGCCGTGTGGTTGCTGGAGCGATTTCTCTGGCGGATGAACAGTCGCTCATTGAATCAGCGCATACTTGGGTTCGTAATAAAGCAACAGAGTCACCGGGATTAGCACGCTACCTTGATGCATGGGGTGATTGGCAAAGCCCGTGGGGCTAAGCACACATGCCTGGCCCGAGGGGCTGGCACATACCCGAGGGGCTGGCACATACCCGAGGGGCTGGCACATGATTGTGCAGCCCCACAAGGAATGATTACGCCTCTATGATTGGTTCTTTGACGAGTTGGATAAAGTGATTGCCCTTCGGTCCATTCGAAAGTTCTTTCGCCTTCTTTTCGGCAGCACGTTTGTCTGCATATTCGAATACTGCGAGACGCTTCATTCCGGCGTTGAAGACACCCCAATACGCTTTTAGGCGGACATCTTTTACAACCTTTTTTCGGGTTGCCCGCTTTTTTGCGACCTTCTTGGCAGCTTTTTTGGCAGCTTTTTTGGCAACTTTTTTGGCAACTTTTTTAGCCGCCTTCTTTTTTGTGGTTTTTTTCACAGCCTTTGTTGCTGTATCTGTAGTTTTTTTAGCAGCCTTGGTGGTTTTTTTTGCTGCCTTTTTCTTTGCGATCTTTTTCGCCATGGACGCTCGCCAGCCTTCTGTGCAACGGTGAAAGGGTGTTACGGAAACGGTGGCCAACACACGAGTGTCTGGTCCTCTCGTCAACTCTAATTATAGCTTCAGAGTATAAGATGCCAGACGGTCGCCGCACAGGGACCGCCGCGAGAGCCTATACTGTAGTGATCATGAGAGTAAAAACACCAACGAATGAGCCTCTTACGGCAGGTCCGTTAGACGCATATCGTAAACTTGATGATGCAGTTCTTGCGCGTCGGATTGATGAAGTCAGACAGCGTCTCGGTTCGCGTGTGCTAATTTTGGGGCATCATTATCAGCAGGATGAGGTGATTGCCCATACAGATTTACGAGGTGATAGCTATCAACTTTCAAAATCGGCAGCAGAAAGAAGCGACTGTGAGGCCATCGTTTTTTGTGGTGTTCACTTTATGGCAGAAACAGCGGACATTCTCGTCAATCGTCCAGAGCAAATTGTAGAACGAGGCGGTACTCGCGTTGATGTTGTGCTCCCTGATACCGCGGCAGGTTGTTCGATGGCCGATATGGCAGCAATCGAACAGGTAGAAGACGCATGGGCTGACCTTGGTGAAATCATAGATACGAATGACATTACACCTGTCACGTATATAAATTCTGCCGCCAGCCTCAAAGCGTTCTGTGGCCAACATGGTGGCATCGTGTGCACATCAAGCAATGCCCGCGCTGTGCTTGAATGGGCCTTCGCCAGGACGAAGCGAGTTCTTTTTTTTCCAGATCAACATCTTGGTCGCAACACTGCCAAGGCAATGGGAGTACCGCTTGAGCAGATGTGCGTTTGGAATCCACATGATCCAAGCCTTGGTGGTAATGACGAAATAACTCTCGAAAACAGCCGTGTGATTCTCTGGCAAGGACACTGTAGTGTTCATGCCATGTTTCGCCCGGAGCATGTTGATACGATGCGAAAAAGCATTCCAGATATAAAAATTCTCGTTCATCCGGAGTGCGCGATGGAGGTTGTTGAAAAAGCTGACCTTGCTGGTTCAACGAGCTACATCATTGATCAGGTTGAAGCGGCACCTTCCGGTTCGTCGTGGGCAATAGGCACAGAACTTCATCTTGTGAGACGCCTGGAGCAGGAACATCCGGAGCAGGCTATTCGATTTCTTTCACCAACGGTCTGCATGTGTGCAACAATGTACCGAATTGATCTGGCACATCTTTGTTGGAGTCTTGAGCACCTGGAGTCGGGAGATCCTGTGAATGTCATTCGTGTCGAGGAACAGACAGCACATTGGTCTGTTGTGGCTCTTGAGCGAATGCTGGATGTAACGGCTTCAAAATAATGATGGTTTGTATTCCGGAGCCTATTGGCCTCAGGAACTGTTGCAGAAAGCAGAAGGAAAGGCGTGGTGACCTGTGATGTGCGATAGAAAAAATGCACATGCGGTATCTTTCTTAAGAGACATGACCTTGAGCCGCTGAAACTTTCGCATTTACTTCAGGCAGATTTTCTTCAGATAAGCTCCTGCAAATCTATTATCTTTTCCGAGAATAACGACCACCATGCATTATCCCTTGTCATACTGCACGAACGTTCATCCGTGTCGGTCGCGTCATGATCTTGAGAGAATCATTGCTCAAGAAGCGAGTTCTGTTCGTGACCAATGCGGTTTTGATATCGGTATTGGGCTTTGGTTGCCTTCAGTAGTCATTTCTGAAATAGCTCACGATTCTGAGGCTACTCAAAGCATTGCGAACGCTCTCGATGACCAAAGATTGCAGTGCTATTCACTCAATGCATTTCCTTTTGGCGATTTTCATTCAGAGAGAGTCAAGGAAAATGTATATCTTCCAGACTGGTCAGACGTGCGTCGTCTTGATTACACCCGATCGTGCAGCAAGTTCCTTGCTGGAATATTATCGGGAGAACATGAAGGCAGTATTTCAACACTGCCGTTGGCGTATAAGCAAGCCACCCGCTCTCATGATTTTATCAAAACGGTGATCGAACACTTTATGCAATTGGCTCGTGATCTCAATACATTACATCAAGACACGGGGAAGATGATTCGTTTAGCCATTGAGCCTGAACCATTCTGTATCCTTGAGACGACGCTAGAGACAATAAGTTTTTTTGAAATGATGTGGGATGTCGCTGATAAAAATAGTTGCGGAGATCTCGTCCGTGAGCATATTGGTGTCTGCTACGACGTTTGCCATCAAGCTGTTGAGTTTGAAGATGCAGGCACAGCAGTTCGTCAAATGTCTACGGCAGGTGTTCGCATTAATAAGGTGCAGATAAGTTGTGCAATTGAACTGGATGATCCATCGGATGAAGAGTCGCGTCAGGCGCTCGCCACGTTCGCAGAGCCACGATACCTGCATCAGACATTTGGAAGACATTCTGATGGTCAGATTATTTGTAACCCGGACTTGTCTCAAGAATTGGCACTTCATCCGCCGCCTGACTGGCAAGAGGCTGAGGTGTGGAGAGTGCATTTTCATGTTCCGGTTGATGCAGATCGCCTTGGTCCGCTACGGACAACAAGGCCTGAGCTTATCCGGGGACTTGAGGCAATACAGCAACTCCCGTACGAACCGCACCTTGAAGTTGAGACATACACATGGCCCGTTTTGCCAGGAGTTCAGAGTGGTGACGTCATCAGCGGAATGGCGAGGGAACTCGTTGCAACGAGAAATCTTCTCGTCACTGGAGACAGAACGACATGAGCATGTCTCCAAGAGCTGTCATTTCGAACAATCTTCTATTTCGAATAATCGTATGAAGGAATCTACACCCAAAAGCTCTTGGGAAATTCTGAAACTGCGTCAGCTTATAAAAAACTTCATCGAGAAGGTGTTGCGAAGTTTCTTATTGCAATGTCTGGTGATCTTTTTGTTTCCGCTGGGAGGTTTGGAAAGTAATGCCAAGGATGCAGATAGCAGCCGTGTTAGTGATCCACAGCTGCCTCACTGTCTCACAAATGACTATCAGATTGTCTGGCGTGATGAGTTTTCAGGAGACGTACTGAATTCGGATAACTGGACAATGCCGTCGATCAAAGTGCGTGATGCTGCATCTCTGAACTCAGATGGAACAATTGTTGTCGAAAGCGGCTTGTTGCACCTGAAAACACTCTGGCGGAATGAGAAAGTGCATGCCAGCTATATACAGACACGCGGGCGACACGAGTGGAAACATGGCTATTTTGAGTGCCGCTTGAAATTTCAAAAACATCAAGGGCACCATGGAGCATTCTGGGTGCAGACACCGAGTTTTCGAAGCTTTGTTGATCAGCCAGAAAAAAGCGGGACGGAAATGGATATTATTGAATGGTTCGGCTCAGGTCGTCGCCATGGCTGGGCCGGGATGAATATTTATTATTGGGGTACAACGGATAAAGGTGTACCTGGCTCTGTGCGGAGCCCATCGATCCCAGACTTCACAAAAATGGGTGGCCCTGAAGATGGCAACCCGGATAGCCCAATGGAGGACCTGAGTGAGGACTTCCATGTTTATGGTCTACTCTGGACTAAACAAGAGTGTACTTTTTTCTGCGACGGTGTTCAAATTATGAGAGATGTCAAAGCAATTTCTAAAATTCCACAATATATTGTTTTGAGCCTCCTCTGTTCACACTGGGAACGGCCACGACTTGATGTGACGAAGCTACCGGACGAGATGCAGATAGATTACGTCAGGGTGTATCAGAAGCTGTAAGATTATAAATCAGAGATATGAAACGGCTAAAAAAAATCAAAAGTACGTGTTACGTGAAAGGTAGCCTGTCGTATGCAATCATGGATCTACCTCACATTTGCGATCTTGGCTGAAGTCGTTGGTACAAGCTGCTTGAAAGCATCTCAAGGTTTTACGAAGCCTATTCCGTCAGCTAT
>JABAAH010000028.1 GCA_014238855.1 Planctomycetota bacterium | reverse complement strand
GGCTCACGAAGCTCAACGCAACCCTTCGGTGCAGCCGTGACGAAAATCCCTGGTAGACGTCCCCGGCTGGCTGTTACCATGGGCGACCCCGCTGGTGTTGGCCCTGAATTATGCCTTCGATTACTCAATGAAGTACACGAAAATTACACACCTGTTGTCTTTGGTGATGCAAGCATTTTGAGGAAGGTGTCCGAGTTACTCGATCTACCTATAAAAGCACCAGTCGTGTCTGCCGAAACGTTAGTCACAGGACCATCGATTATTCATTGCCCCACCATAGACCTTAGTAACATTGTGCCAGGGCGAGTGCAGGCCAACTGCGGAGAAGCATCGATTCAATATTGCCTTCACGCAATTGCCGAAATGAAACGTACCGCTGTCGACGGCATTATCACCTGCCCTATCAATAAAGAAGCCATCGCAAACGCAGGCTATTCATATCCCGGGCATACAGAATTGTTTGCAGAACATTTCGCAGACTCAAAAACATGTATGATGCAATATGCCCCAGACATTGCATGTAGTTTTGCAACCACTCACATTGGATACGCAGAAGTTTGCCACCACCTCACCGTTGATCGCATAGCCGAAGTGATCGAATTAACCAATGACGCTTTAAAGTTAATCCGAGGCACTGCTCCGAAATTGCTGGTATGTGGGCTTAACCCGCATGCTGGCGAAAACGGACGCTTCGGTAATGGTGAGGAAGAATTCCTGATTATCCCAGCAATTAAGAAGGCACAGGAGCTAGGTATTGATGTGACCGGTCCGGTTCCGGCAGACACCGCGTTCACTCCACAGTCACGCGCAAGGTTCGACGGCGTTGTCTGCATGTATCACGACCAAGGGCACATACCGATTAAAATGATTGCATTTGACCGCGCCGTCAATGTGACACTCGGATTATCTGCCATCCGAACAAGCGTCGATCATGGCACAGCATTCGATATCGCCTGGACAGGAAAAGCAAACCCGGGAAGTCTGTTTGAAGCAGTGCGACTTGCCGCCAACTTGTCGAAAACAGTCCAATAAAAATAACCATTTCACAAAGTCAGTGACCCACACATGACACAGAGCCTCTCTGTTTTCAGTGGCTTACGCCCCCCTCTTGAGATTTTGCCGTGCACAACCCTATTCTCTTGTCATCGGGGAAACTGCTTCATCTGGGTGAGTCAACGGTAGAAGCTATCACCGCACACTGCATACTTTTTGGATCCTAGGAGATTACTGATGAATTTTTCCCGTGGCAAATTAATGCTGGCAAGTTTCTTAACGCTGGTAGCTTCCGGTATTGGGTTTGCCACGCGAACCGCAGCAGGTGGGGACTGGGAACGGGAATTTAATATCGGTGGAGCTGAGTTTGGGGGAATCTTAGGTGCTGGTTTTCTCGGCTTTGGTCTCATGATTTTTTTCGGTGGCATTCTTGTCGAAAAATTCGGATACAAAAAGCTGCTCGTGATTGCCTGTCTCTTGCATCTAATAAGTGCTGGCATGCTCTTCCTTGCGAATCCTCTCTTCGACACCTGGAGGGCGGCAGCTCCTGAGACTGCAACAGCACGAGTCTTTGGTGTGCTCTTTTGGAGTGCATTTATATTTTCTATATGCCAAGGTCTTTATGAGGCGGTTATTAATCCACTGATCGCACAGTTGTACCCAGACAATAAGACGCACTACCTCAATATATTGCATGCTGGCTGGCCGGCAGGGATGATCATTGGTGGCTTATTTGCAGCAGGATTTATCGGGGAGAACGCTTGGTTTATGCAAATCCCATGGCAATGGGCACTCTCAAGTTTTGCGGTCGTGGTTGTCGTGTATGCAATTATGGTCTTACCTGAGAAGTTCCCTGAGACAGTTGGCGAATCTTCAGGAAACTTTGCAACAGTCTTTTCATGCTTTATATCGATTCCATTTCTGGTTCTGATCGTACTCCACGCGCTTGTTGGGTACATGGAACTGGGTGTTGATTCATGGATGACAAAACTCATGGAAAATTTGCTACCAAACTCCATCTTAATTCTCGTATACACCTCGTTACTTATGTTCATCCTTCGGTTCTTTGCGGGACCGATTGTTCACAAAGTTAATCCGATCGGTCTGTTGTTTGGCAGCAGCGTTATCGCCTGTCTTGGCTTGCTCTGGCTTGGTGCTCCAAACCAAACGGTATTTATGATTTTTGCTGCAGCAACGTTTTATTCCTTCGGTAAGGCATTTCTCTGGCCCACCATGCTTGGTGTTGCCGGAGAGCGGTATCCGCAGTGTGGATCAGTTGCCATGGGCGCTCTTGGGGCAGCTGGAATGCTCTGTGTAGGGCAAATTGCTGGACCAAGGATTGGAACGCAGCAAGGGTTCGAGATGAGCCGCAACCTCGAACAAACTGCACCGGACACCTTCAATCGATACGCTTCGCAAGATATGACAAAATCATGGGGATACGAATACCGTGAACTCAACGCTGCGAAACTAAATGCTGCAAATGGAACAGAATTAGTAGATGGCAAACCGAGAACAACGGATGCTATTTCTTCCGCGGAGTTGATACCACAGGGTGAGAAAAAAACACTCGTAAAAAATGCTGCCAAAGATTTCGAGGCAGTTCAAGACTCATATTTGTTCGGTGGCCGAAGAGCCTTAACAATGACAAGTTATATACCGGCAGCAATGGCCGTCGGGTTTCTCGGACTTCTTATCTATTACCGAGCAATCGGTGGTTACAAGGTTATTCACCTCGACGGATCTGAAGATTCGCATGAAGCTGCCGCGGGTAAAACTGCCGTCGACGGAACGGGCCCAGAAGACACACCCGCTGCGAGCGAATACTGACGCTCCGTCGCGGAAGTGCTTCTACCACAAGTTTTACTCAACACCGCTTGATACGGCGTCACTCTAGCCGGAGTGACGCCGTATCTGTTTAATCATCTCTTGCGAACGTAGACCACGATTAAAATCGCTGGAAGTTCGTCAACTTCTAGACAACTTCAGCAGGCACTGTACCTTATGCACGAATTACCGAAACATTATGATCATGCTGCAGCGCAGAGCCGTTGCCACGCTCTTTGGGATGCTGGTCGGTACTGGCATGCCGACCCACAGCAGGAGGGTGAAGTATTTTCGATCGTCATTCCTCCGCCAAATGTAACCGGCGCGCTGCATCTCGGGCATGCACTCAATAACACGCTTCAAGATATCCTTGTCCGTACCAAGAGAATGCAAGGTTATGTGACACTTTGGATGCCAGGAACTGATCACGCTGGCATAGCAACGCAAGCAGTTGTGGAACGACGACTTCTCGAAGAGGAAGGTGTTTCGCGTCACGACCTTGGCCGACCACAACTTGTCGAACGAATCTGGGAGTGGAAAACACAGTATGAAAAGCGCATCCTCGGACAGCTACGTGATATTGGTGCAAGTTGTGACTGGGATCGCACTCGCTTTACGCTTGACGACCAGTGTGGCCTTGCTGTTCGGGAAACGTTCTTTCGTCTCTTCCAAAAGGGTCTCGTGCGTCGTGGCAAACGATTAGTGAACTGGGATACATTTCTCCAAACTGCTGTGAGTGATGATGAAGTTTTCCACGAGGAGGTGAAAGGGCACTTTTGGCACATCCGCTATTCCGTACTGAACCCAAAGCCCGGTGAACCAAAAGAAGTTAGTGTTGCCACAACACGACCTGAAACATTACTCGGTGACACGGCAATAGCCGTTCATCCGCAGCCAGCGAAAGCTCTCGAACAAACAATACGAGAACTTCATGACAAATTAAAAAATGCTTCAGAAAAGGAGCACGCCGATATCAAACGTGCTATCGCATCGGCCGAAGATCGGCGAGAAAGTCATTTGCCACTTCTCGAGAAGCTTGTCGCAATGGCTCATGACGGAAGACTCGTCACCCTTCCGCTCTTAGGCCGCTCTATTCCACTGATTGCCGACGAATGGGCTAAACCAGGGATGGGATCAGGATGCGTGAAAATCACCCCAGCGCACGATCCAAATGATTATGACGTTGGGATTCGAAATGACCTGCCTATGGTCAATATCATGAATCCTGACGGGACACTCAATCAAATGGCTGGGCCCTACGAAGGATTAAGCATGAAGAAGGCCCGGGTCCAAGTGATCACGGACCTCGAAATCGCCCAACAACTTCTCGAGGTAGAAGATCGAACGATTGAATTAGCACATTCTGACAGATCGAAAACACCTATAGAGCCATACCTTGCCGACCAATGGTTCATTCGTATGGCAGACCTTGCAGATCCAGCACTCGATGCCGTACGAGAGAAAAACATTCAGATTCATCCTGAGCGTTATGCCAAAAGTTATCTTGACTGGCTTGGAGAAAAACGTGACTGGCCAGTGAGCCGGCAACTGTGGTGGGGTCACCAGATTCCAATATGGCATATCATGGGTATCACTCGTCAGGACCTCGAAACCACTTTTTCTGAAAGACCAAACGTTGCATGGACTTTTGATGGAACAGAGCCGAAAGAAGACGAACCCGGGGATTGGTTCGTATGCTCTGCTGATGAATCGCTCGGCGTTGAGACTATCCAAGGAAAGCCAGTGCTTCGCGATCCGGACGTACTTGACACATGGTTTTCATCTGCACTCTGGCCTCATTCCACCCTTGGCTGGCCAGAAAATACCGCTGAACTCGCGCGTTTCTATCCAACAAGTACACTCATTACAAGTCGAGACATCATCACGCTCTGGGTAGCGAGAATGGTAATCTTAGGGATTTTTAATACCGGTAAAATCCCGTTTCATCATGTGTCAATTCATCCAAAGATACTTGACCGCTATGGTGAGACAATGAGCAAAAGTAAAGGGAATGGCGTCGATCCACTCGATGTCATCACCCTCCTTGGGGCCGACGCCCTTCGTTTCGGCATGGCGACCATGGCAACCGAAACACAAGATGTCCGTATGCCAGTGGAATACCAATGCCCAACCTGTACCAGCCGAATTGATCAAACCAACCAGAATCGTACGAAAGCTCGGATCACCTGCCCGAAATGCAAAGAAGACTTCAGAACACAGTGGGCAACGCAGGATGCTGACCTAGCCCTGCCCCGTGGTCCAGCGGTCAGCGAACGTTTCGAGTCAGGACGTAATTTCTCCAATAAACTCTGGAATGCAACTCGGTTTGTACTCATGCATCTCGAGGATGTTACCGATCTTGACACACATCTTCATTTTGCTGAACTTGAACACCTGCCCTTGGAGGACCGCTGGTTGTTAAGTCGGCTAGCGTCTGTCTCTATTGAGGTTACAGGCAGCATCGAGGAATACCACTTCGCGGAAGCCGCTCGTGTTCTTTACGCATTTGTATGGGATGAGTTCTGCAGTGCCTACCTTGAACTTTGTAAGCCCCGACTGCAGAACGCAACACAAAAGCAACAAGCGTGCCAGATGTTGCTTCTTGGCCTTGATACAATTTTGAGACTTCTTCATCCGATTATGCCATTCGTAACTGAAGAGATATGGCAGTATCTCTCACAGGAATATGAAAACCGGACCACACCGTGGGACAAGAAGCCAATACCCCCATCCATTATGCTAGCAGCGTGGCCAACTCCGCCAGACTCGTGGCAGGACCGAACTACCGAAACACAGTTCCATACGTTTCTACACATTGTTACCGCAGTCAGAGAAATCAGGTCTCGCCAAAACGTACCTCCACGCACTTCCGTGGACATAGCAATCCGGACACCACCGCCGCAACAGAGACTGCTCACTCCCATGGCGTCTGCCCTTGAAGCGATGACTGCGTGTCAGGTAGTCGCTCTGGGTCCTGATGTTGAACCGATAGTGAATGCCGCTGAAATTTCTGCAGCAGACTGTGATATCTTTATTGACCTGGCAGACTTCATTGATGTGGAGGCAGAAATACTACGGCTCAGCCGGGAGGTCGCCAAGCTTGATACGGCCATAAAAGCCAAACGTGGAAAACTAGGCAATGAAAAATTTGTCGCGAATGCGCCTTCACAAATAGTCACAAAAGAGCGCGAACAACTCGCTGAATTCGAAGAACTTCGAACAAAACAGGACGCTATCCTGAGTGGTCTTAGAACTCGAAAAACCGAAAAAGACAGTCCATAACCCAATCTCCGAGTGTTTTCGTAATGGGAATGAGGTAGTCTTAAGGCGAGCAATACTGTCCGCACACCATGTTTAAATTTTTACCTACACAACAATCCGAAGAGTTTGAGGTTCGTTATGAGCGTTGAAATGGAACTCTCACGAATCATTATTAGCGAAGTCAATGATCAGCAGGTTGTCTACCTGAAGGAGGTCGAGGGCGATCGTACATTCCCAATTCTTATTGGGCTGTTCGAAGCCACGAGTATTGATCGGAGGGTAAAGGCTAGTCCGACACCAAGGCCTTTAACTCATGATCTTTTAGTCGCAGCCGTTGAACTCATGGGAGGGGAATTCCAAGACGTCGTCATTGCCGAGCTAAAAGAGCACACGTATTATGCCACTCTGCGCGTTGAAAAAGAGGGTGAAGTCGTCGAGATCGATGCGCGGCCCTCAGATGCAATTGCCATTGCGATTACTTGTGAACCAAGCCTTCCGATCTATGTTGCGGAGGAAGTGCTTGAGAATGTGATCGGGCAATGAAGATGAATCTTTTCGCCTGACACATCAGCATCGCACACCATTTTCGTGCATTATTCGAGCCCGAAAGCATTTCGCAGAATCTTGAGCGAACTCGTTCCATGTTCAGCAGAGACAATAACATTGACTCTGACCTCACTCGTGCTAATAAGGTCGATATTGACGCCGGCGTTGGCCAACGGCGCAAAAAGCTTATCCGCAACGCCGGCATGACTTCGTATACCAACTCCGGTAAGTGATAGCTTGGCAACCTTTGGAACATCAGTAGCATTGGCTCCAAGATCATTTGCAATATTTCGTGCAGTATCAAGTGCTTGCTCGCGATCAGATCCGGGAACCGTGAATGATATCTCGGCCCTCCCGTTCCTTGGGAAACTCTGCACAATCATATCCACGTTTAAGCCAGCTCGCCCCACTGCTTGAAAGACATCTGCAGCGACACCCGGAGTATTCGGAAGATTGAAAAAAGTGACAAGCGCTTGAGACATGTCAAGTTGACAGTCTTCAATTGCCAGGTCTTCCATCCCCTCAAGCCTTCTCACTACCTCGAGGGGATCTGATTTCTGAATGGATATTTCCCCGCTTGGAGAACTTGCATCAACGTAACCATCGAGATTGAATGCCTGATGGGCTGCCTGCACGCACCTTTTCGCATCAATTCGGTCAACAAGTACTGAGATTTTTATTTCACTTGTTGTAATCATATGAACATTGATTTCGGCGGCAGAGATTGCCTGAAACAGTGTTGCAGCGACGCCCTCTGCACCAACCATCCCCACACCAACAATTGACACCTTCGCGACGTCAGCGTTGTGGGTTACACCTGCTGCAGCAATCGACTCCGCAACGCCTGTGGCAATTCGGAGTGCAGAAGCAAGATTCTCATCCGTCACCGTAAACGATATGTCTGCAGTGCCTCCAGTGCCAGCGTTTTGGATAATCATGTCGACTGCGATGCCTTCAGATGCGAGCTTGGCAAACAACTGATGGCTCGCACCCGGTTTGTCCGGCACATCCTCAACGGTAATCCTCGCCTCATTCTTGGCAAGCGCAACGCCACTCACAGTACGTTGACTCGATGACTGAGATGACACAATAGTGGTTCCAGGTCCGTCCTCAAAACTGGACCGAACAACAATTGGAACACCGAATTTTTTCGCAAATTCTATTGATCGGGAATGCATCACACCCGCGCCGAGACTCGCCAGCTCAAGCATTTCATCATGGCTCACCGTCGACAAACGCGCTGCATTGGCATGGACCCGTGGATCAGTCGTATAGATTCCATCAACATCCGTATAAATTTCACAACAATCGGCATTTAATACAGCAGCGAGCGCGACTGCGGTTGTGTCGGAGCCACCTCGGCCAAGTGTCGTGATATTGCCGTCTGGATCATACCCCTGAAACCCAGCGGCGATGACAACAGCACCCCCATCGAGAAGCCTGCTCACGTGATCCGTCGAAATCGATTGTATGCGGGCCTTCGTGTGGCTTGAATCAGTACGTATGCCGATTTGACCACCTGTCAGGCTTACCGCCTTATGACCCATGCTTTGAAGAGCCATCGCAAACAGTGACACGCTGACCTGTTCGCCTGTCGATAGCAGCATATCCATCTCGCGTGCACTCGGGCTATCAGTTATCTGCTGTGCAAGATGCACAAGCGCATCGGTCTGCTTTCCCATCGCACTCACCACAACAACCACCTGGTCGCCTGCGGCATGTCTGCGAGCAACTTTTTTTGCAGCGCGCACAATCTTCTCAGGGTCAGCTACACTCGTGCCACCAAATTTTTGAACAACTCGAGCCATAGAAAAAAATCCGTCGCGAAAAAAAGCTTCCCTCGGTCAAAAGGACAAATACGTCATCGTGCCCCTATATCATCACCCGATACCTCATTAAACAACTGCCCAATAAGAGAAGAACCGGTCAACACTTTTGGACCTGCTGTCGCCGACTCCTCACTATAAGACGTTACCGAAGATGACTTGATGCCCTCTCCGGCTATTAGAAATGGTACTTGTCCCCGCGAATGCATCTGTGTTGAACACAGCGTCGGGTGATCCGGACACACAAGAACTCGGTATGGTTCACCATTGGCCGCCGCAGTGTCAAGAAAATTCATGACAGGTGCCAATATCTTCTCATCTATCTCTTCTAATGCCTTTACTTTTGCAGCGGCATTGCCTTCATGTGCAGCTTCATCCGGCGCCTCGACATGAACGCAGACTAAATCTGAGGATTTCAATTCATCGATAGCCGCTCTTCCTTTTGCGGTGTAATCAGTATCGAGATATCCAGTCGCGCCTTCAACTTCACGGCATCGCCATCCTGCAAGCTGTGCCAGCCCGCGAAGAAGATCAACCGCGGTAATCATCACTCCATCTACACCATGGAGCGACTGAAAAGACTTGAACGCTGGTCGCTGCCCAGCACCCCAAAGCCAAACATGGGTTGCGAGGCCGAGTCCTTTGCTTTTTCGAGCTTGGTTCACCGGATGGTTTTTCAGCCATGCCTCGCTACGCGCCATAATCTCGGTAAGCAATTTACTCCCTGTACCTCGAGGAAATGAATCCGCTATTTGCTGGTTGATACGATCATGTGGTGCAGTTGTACGCAGGTCTTCTCCAAGCTCGCACTGTATTGCTTCTTCTGTCTCGTAAAGCAATAAATTGCGGTAACTGACACCTGGAACGAAACGCCATCCCTTCAGTGATGGAAAGTCTGACTGGAGACCTTCCTGCACAGTTTCAAGCAAGGCTGTTGCTTCTTCTGTCGTGATATGATCAGCCGTAAAGTCAACCATTGTCGGCCCGTCGCCTCGGTCCTCAATGGAAACCAGATTGCAGCGAACAGCCCAGTCGTATGGACCCAGTGATATTTGCTTTGCAGCGGCCTCAAGAGGTGCGCGACCTGTAAAATACTGCAACGGATCATATCCCAGCAAACTCATGCACGCCACTTCCGACCCGGGAGGAAGTGAATCTGGCACGTGATTTGTAAGTCCTACCGTGCCCTGTTTAGCAAGCCGTTGGAGCATCGGTGTCGATGCCGCTGCGAGCGGTGTCTTACCGCCAAGTGATTCCTGTGGCTCATCAGCAGCACCGTCTGGGATCAGGACAAAATATTTCATTGGCGGATACTTCTCTTTCAATCCATTCCCTACTCATTGATCACTGGGAGACAGCTTATCGGACTCGTGACCGCAGGGTTGTGATCCAATGCTCTGACTGCCCGATCAATTGCTGTGGCACTACAACAATGGGTCATGATAACCAGTGGCACTCCATTTTCTCCATTCTCGGCAGGATGTTGAATAACTGAATCAATGGAAATTCCCTCTACACCCAGAATTCCGGTCAAATCGGCCAGAACCCCCGGCTGATCTGTCACATGGAGCCGCAGGAAGCTCGGGCTATCGCTGCCAGAAACAACGGTGGCTGGATTCGGCATTGTTCCAACCAATCCCGATTGCGAAAACGTAATGGCTGACCGTCCAACAACAGTGCTGATGATGTCTGCAACAACCGCCGACGCCGTTGGCATCTGCCCCGCACCGAGCCCATGAAAAAACAAGGGTCCAACCGCGTGCCCCGCAACACTCACTGCGTTGAAGACACCTTGTGTCTCTGCAAGAGGTGTGCCCTTCCGTACAAGTGCAGGGCCAACTCGTAGTGACAACGTATCCTTACTACGACATGCATCAGCCACCACGCGAATTCTGCATCCTAGCTCATCTGCGAAACGTAAGAGTTCTTGATCAATAGATTCGAGCCCAAAGCGTGGAATACTGGCCCATGGTACCCACTGGCCGAATGCAAGATGCGTCAGCAGAGCGAGCTTTTGAGTGGCGTCAGTGCCATCAACATCCATAGTTGGGTCAGCTTCCGCATATCCTTCAGCCTGCGCGAGCGATAACACCTCGTGATAATCACTGCCGTCCTGTTCCATTTTCGTCAGGATGAAATTACTTGTTCCATTTAGAATTCCACGAATCGAGGATATCCGGTTTCCCGTGAGACATTCTGATATAGCTGCCACAATCGGAATGCCTCCCGCAATAGCCGCCTCAAAAGCAATGGACCGTCCCATTTCATGAGCCACTCCAAAGAGTTCGGGGCCGTGCTCTGCGAGTAACGCCTTATTCGCTGTAACTAAATCTTTCCCACTCTTTAGAAGTTCGATCGCCAGTGTCCGAGCAGGCTCAAGGCCGCCCAAAAGAAGAGCAACGATGCTGATTTCTGGATTATCTCTAACTCGAGCGAAATCATTTGATACTTTGTCGCTCGGCAGTTTGATACTTCGTTGCTTACCAGGATTCTGGACGACGACATGTTCAACAATCACTTCAGAGCCGGCCTGCCGCGAAATATGTTCTGGTGAATCCTGAAGAACACGTACAACGCCAGTGCCTACCGTTCCCATGCCGATAAGGCCAATACGTATAGGACTCGTCATTTTATTATCCCAAAAGTGTCGTATCTGTTTTCTGATTTATGTCCTACAAGAGTACTTCGCTGCGTGTCTCACTGGAAGCGATGCATGTTCAGGTCGCAGACGATGCAACATCACCCCACTGAGTGAAAAACTTTGGTAGTCTTCAGTTGACGATTTTCAACTTAAACCTCGTAAGGAGTTTCACCCTTGGATACTGCTGCCCATGATTTCCTGGTCAGGATTCTTGAAACACCAAGTGCTTCTGGCTATGAGGAGCCCGTTCAAAAAATTGTCCGTGAATACCTAAAATCCTGTGCTGAAAAAATCGAGACCGATGCACACGGAAATGTTATCGGAACAGCAAACCCGGATGGTGCGTGCCGAATGTTTCTGGCAGGGCATTGTGATCAGATTGGGCTCATTGTGCAGCATATCGACGGTGATGGATATATCTCTGTACAACCAATTGGCGGGTGGGACCCCATGCAACTCATTGGGGCTCATGTCGTCATCTGGACTTCCAACGGTGGGGTTCCTGGGGTCATGAGTAGAAAACCCATACACCTCCTTACCGACGAAGAGCGAAAGACGGTTCCGAAGATGAAGGACCTATGGATCGATATTGGTGCTCGCACAAAAGAAGAAGCAGAGCAGGTTGTTTGTGTGGGAGACTCCGCGACATTTGCTCTTAAATATCAGCCGCTCCGAAATGGCCTTGCAGCATCTGTAGCTATGGACGACAAAATTGGTCTCTGGGTTGTTGTGGAGGCATTTCGCCGGGCAGTAGCCGCTGGTCCCCTACCCTGCGCGCTTTCGGTGGCATCAACAGTACAAGAAGAAATTGGACTACGCGGTGCAAAAACGAGCTGTCACCGGGTAAATCCCCATGTCGCAATCGCTGTCGATGTCACTCATGCAACAGATTGCCCGACGATTGACAAGAAAACCGAAGGTGATATCTCACTTGGGCAAGGACCGGTAGTGTATCGAGGTCCAAATATGCACCCCCAAGTAGTCGAACGACTTCTTAAGGCTGGTGAAACACAAGATATTCCAGTTCAATTGGCAGCATTTGGCCGAGCAACCCCGACGGATGCCAACGTCCTTCAGGTCTCTCGCGATGGTGTTGCAACCGGTCTTGTGAGCGTACCCAATCGATACATGCATTCTGCCGTAGAAACTATCTCATTGGAGGATGCCGATAACACAGCGGACCTTCTTGCTGCATTCTGTAGAAATCTTGAAGGGGACATTGATTGGTCTCCAAAGTAATCCGGGTGCCAAGAATTTATGACGTCACGTGCCAAACCTGCCAAAAAGGCACCGTCTGGCATTGCCCTCATCGACGAACAACTACTTATTTCATCGACAGCAACAGAAACCCATCAAAATCAGGGGCAAAAAAAAAATTCCCCACTTTTGGCACTCCGGCACAAAGGTTGCATTCTTACCTTGCTGAATATCGATGTGGCTGCCAGAACAGCCCATCTCATGACCGCGGGGTCCGTTGAGTACGCTTTTGAAGGAGCTTTTTGTGGCAAAGCAAATGGTGTTTGAGGATGAGGCTCGCAAGCCTCTACTTGCAGGTGTTTCTAAGCTCGCACGAGCTGTAAAAAGTACGCTTGGGCCGCGGGGCAGAAATGCTGTACTCGATAAAGGGTGGGGCTCTCCGAAAGTGACAAAAGACGGTGTCACCGTTGCTGAAGACATCGATCTCGATAATCCTTTCGAAAATCTCGGCGCACAACTTGTCAAAGAAGCAGCAAGCAAGACAAATGATGTTGCCGGTGATGGAACGACTACCGCAACCGTACTTTCCGAAGCAATTTTTCGGGAAGGACTCAAAATGATTGCAGCCGGGGCCGATGCGATGGCGTTGGCACGAGGCATCCACAAAGCAGTCGAAGCTGTATCAAAAGAAATACTCGGCTTGGCGACCCCAATCAATGAGAAAAACAAAAAGGAATTGATGCAGATCGCAACAATTGCTGGAAATAATGATCCAACAATTGGGAATGTCCTTGCTGAAGCCATTCTCAAAGTTGGCAAAGACGGAGTGATTACGGTTGAGGAAGGAAAGCAGGCCGAAACGTTTGTCAATGTTGTTGAAGGTATGCAATTTGACCGCGGATTTCTTTCTCCACACTTTGTGACCGATGCGGACTCACAGATTTGTGAATTTGAGAACCCCTACATACTTATTTTCGAAGAGAAAATTTCGAGTGCAAAAAACCTCGTTCCTCTTCTCGAGGCCATCAGCAAAGCTGGCAAGCCGCTGGTCATCATTGCTGAAGACGTTGATGGTGAAGCCCTCGCAACACTCGTTGTCAACAAACTGCGAGGAATCGTTCAAACAGTGGCTATAAAGGCCCCCGGATACGGCGACCGACGAAAAGCGATGATGGGCGATCTTGCCGTTCTTACTGGCGGCCAGGCGATTTTTAAGGATCTTGGTATTGCTCTGGATGCCGTACAACTTACGGATCTTGGAAAAGCCCGGAAAGTGATTATCGGTGCTGAAAATACGACGATTGTGAGTGGTGGGGGTACCAAAGACGCCATTAATAGTCGCGCCGCACAAATCCGCACTGAAATAGAGACCACAACGAGCGAATACGATCGTGAAAAATTACAGGAGCGTCTCGCTAAGATTGCTGGCGGCGTTGCTGAAATAAATGTTGGTGCAGCGACTGAGACCGAAATGAAAGAGCGTAAGGCACTTATTGATGATGCAAAGAGTGCAACGCAAGCCGCACTCGCCGAAGGCGTGGTGCCTGGTGGCGGTGTAGCTCTTATACGGGGTGAAAAAGTCGTTGAGAAACTTGACCTTAAGGGTGATGAAAAACACGGTGCTTCTATTGTTAAAAATGCACTCCATTACCCACTGGAAGCAATTGCAGATAATGCAGGACTCGACGGTTCCGTTGTTGTAAATCGGGTGCGTCAACTCAAGGGCAAAAATGATGGGTATGACGCCGATAAGGGTGAATACTGTGACCTCGTGAGTGCTGGTGTTATTGATCCAGCAAAGGTCGTTCGTACAGCTCTTCAGAATGCTGCAAGTGTTGCAGCACTTCTTTTGACAACAGAATCACTTATCACCGAAATTCCATCAGAGGAAGAAGCTGAACCAGAGGGTCACGACCACGGCATGGGCGGTGGCATGCCTGGCATGGGCGGCATGGGTGGCATGGGTGGCATGGGTGGCATGCCCGGCATGATGTAGACCCGTTTATAATACAAAAATTGAGGGGTTCCTCGTTGAAAGGCCCCTACCGTTGACGTTTGTTGATAATTACTTTGGAGTGAAAAATGGCTGCAAAAAAACTAAAAATTCACCCGCTTGACGACAGGATTGTTGTTGAGCCTGTTGAAGCAGAAGAGCGTACATCAGGCGGCATCGTGCTGCCCGACTCAGCTCAAGAAAAACCGCAGCGTGGACACGTTGTAGCCGTGGGACCTGGCCGCCTTCTGGAGAGTGGTCAACGTGCCAGTTTGTTAGTTTCGCTTGGTGACGAAGTCATCTACGGCAAGTATTCAGGTAACGACATGGAAGTGGACGGCCACGATGTCAAAATCCTCCGTGAGAGTGATATTCTAGCAAAGGTGCTCAATTAACCGGTCATTCACGTGACTGTCCGCAGTCACCAGTTTTTGCGTAGGTTAAAAACCAACGCTGTAGTGAGTTCTGAAAAACAACAATTACGTTCCAGCCGGGAATGGTTGGCTATCGAAGGAGAGACAAGTCGTGCCTAAGCAATTGCTTTTTGAAGACTATGCCCGTGGAAAACTTCTCAAGGGTGTTGAAAAACTCGCTGATGCTGTCGCCGTCACAATGGGACCGACTGGTCGCAACGTGATTATCGACAAAAGTTTTGGTGGCCCAACAGTGACCAAAGACGGAGTGACTGTCAGTAAAGAAGTTGATCTCGAAGATGCTTTTGAAAACATGGGTGCGAAACTCGTCAATGAGGTAGCGTCAAAAACCTCTGATCTCGCCGGCGATGGAACGACTACTGCAACGGTTCTTGCCCGATCGATATTCCGTGAGGGAATTCGCAACATTGTCGCGGGAAGTAATCCTACGGCAGTGCGTCGGGGTATCGAAAAAGGCGTCGCAGCCGCGGTACAACATCTGATGGAAATCGCACGCCAAGTGAGTCGGCCAGAAGAAGTTGCTCAGGTTGGCTCGATTAGTGCAAATAATGACACTTTCATTGGGAATCTGTTATCCGAGGCATTGCAGAAAGTTGGCAAGGATGGCGTGATCACTGTTGAAGAGGGTAAAACAACAGAAACAGCCGTTCGGTTTGTTGACGGAATGCAATTTGACAAGGGCTATATATCGCCGTATTTCATCAATAAGCCAGCAGAAATGACCTGTGAGTTTGAAGACGCGCTGATTCTCATTCATGAGAAGAAAATATCAAACCTCCGAGAATTGGTGCCGTTACTTGAAAAAGTTGCTCAATCAGCAAAGCCTTTTCTCATCATTGCTGAAGACATTGACGGTGACGCCCTCACTGCACTCGTTGTGAATAAGCTCCGCGGTGTATTGAACATTTCTGCCGCCAAGGCACCTGGTTTTGGTGATCGTCGAAAATCAATGCTTGGTGACATTGCCACACTCACCGGTGGCACCCTGATTAGTGAAGACCTTGGCATTAAACTTGAAAACGTCGAACTTTCACATCTTGGTTCTGCCCGTACCATCACAATTGACAAGGATGAAACAACGATTGTTGAAGGAGCTGGAAAACCTGCAGACGTGAAGGCTCGGGTTCAACAAATACGAAACCAGCTGGAAGCAACGGAGAGCGAGTACGATCGTGAAAAGCTCCAAGAACGACTCGCAAAACTGACCGGTGGCGTTGCCATTGTTTCTGTTGGTGCCGGAACTGAAGCTGAAATGAAGCAGAAAAAAGCGCGTGTTGAAGATGCACTGCACGCAACACGCGCAGCTGTCGAAGAAGGCATTGTTCCCGGTGGTGGTGTTGCCTTAGTGCGATGTCGAGAGGCGATAGAAAAAGCACGCTCGCAGGCCAAGGGTGACGAAAAAATTGGGATCAATATAATCCTCGGTGCCCTCGAAGCACCTTTACGGCAAATCGCTGAAAATGCCGGAATTGATGGTGCTGTTGTTGCTGATGAGGTTTCCCAAAAAGATCTTAATACTGGCTACGACGCAAATAAAGGCGAGTACGTTGACATGATAAAGGCCGGAATCATTGATCCCGTCAAGGTTGTGCGTGTGGCACTCACAAACGCAGCTAGCATCTCAGGCCTGTTGCTTACAACAGAAGCACTCGTGACAAATCTCGAGAAAGAGGATGCAAAGAAGCAGCGAATTGAAGGGTCCGTACGCTAAGTCTGTTGATCTGCTCATCATTTTCACGCGCATGAAAAACGTACATTAGAAGGCGTGTCAGCAAACAACACAAGGCAACGTCAGTGTAATCCACGCTGTTGTCCGCCTGGAGGAATGAGCGGTGGATCAAAGATGTTACTACGAAGTATTAGGCATTGAACGACGTGCAACCTCGGGTCAGATAACCGAAGCCTACAGACGGCTCGCAATTCAGTTTCACCCTGATAAAAACCAGGGGGACGAAGAGGCCTCAAGCAAATTTAAAGAGGCTGCCCGTGCCTTCGAGGTCCTCTCAGATGATTCTCTGAGAGGACGTTATGACCGATTCGGCCACGCAGGTTTGCAGAATGGCGGTGGCGGCGGTGGTCAACATGAGTTCAATGACATCTCTGATATCTTTGAGGCTTTTGGTGATCTTTTTGGTAACGGAATGTTTGGGGGCGGCGGTCGTGGAGCCAGAGCCCAGAAGGGCCGAGATGTGTTCTGCGAGGTATCGCTTACCCTTCTTGAGGCCTCTCGGGGCGAAAGCAAGACCATTCATTTCAGACGACATGAAGAGTGTGTGACCTGTAATGGTAGTGGCGCGAAAGCCGGCACTTCACCACAGACATGTGACTACTGTGGTGGGCAAGGACAGGTTCTACAGAGTACAGGTATTTTCCGTCTTCAGACAACATGCCCGGCCTGTCGGGGCGCAGGAAAAACGATTCGCGAAAAATGTTCGGCTTGCAGAGGACACGGGCTCACCGAAGTCGCTGTAGAACGAAAAGTAACCATCCCACCCGGTGTTGACAATGATGTCCGAGTGCGACTTGGTGGTGAGGGCGAGCCGGGAGCAAGCGGTGGCCCCCCCGGCGACTGTTACTGTGTTATTGAAATACTTGAACATCCGTTTCTCACTCGGGATGGCCACGAACTCCACTGCGAGGTGCCATTGACGTTTAGTCAGTGTGCACTGGGAACCACTCTCGATGCCCCTACGTTAGCCGGAGCAAAACCCCTTCAAATACCAAAGGGCACCCAACCAGGTGATATCATTCGTGTCCGTGGTCTTGGGATGCCTGATGTTCGTGGTCGTGGAGTCGGTGATCTTCATGTCCACATTCATGTTGAAGTACCGAAGAAACTGTCGCCCCGGGCCGAAGAATTATTTAGAGAATTAGCGGAAGAGGAACAAGCTGAAGTCAGTCCGAAGCGATCAAGTTTTCTCACGAGGCTCGCGGAATACTTTAACCCTGAACAAAATGACGCGACGGAAGAATCACAGACAACGAATGGTACCTAATAGCACATAAGAATTTTTGACTTTTCAATGACGACGATTGAGGAAGCGACCATGCAAGACGAAACAACACCAGAAAACATCGACGATGTGCCAGTAGTGAAATCCGACCACACTGAGGCAGCGGTAAGCAGTGATGATACTGAGAATAAGCTCAAGGATGCCGAGGAATTGGTTTTACGAGCACAGGCGGAAATCGACAATGTCCGAAAACGAGGACAACGAGAATTGCAAGATCTCCTACGATATGGAGAAATGGAACTTCTAAGAGATATTCTTCCAGTGCTTGATAATATCGAACGCGCTGTCGATGCCAGTGAGCAGACAACCGATATGGAAAGTCTGCGAGAAGGTTTTCGAATGACAGCAAAACAAATAGAAAAGATTCTGGAGAATCATAACTGTAAACATATTGAGACTGACAACGCAGTCTTTGACCCCGCAGTACACGAAGCGATTTCTCAACAGCCTGGCAACGGTGCTGATCCGGGTTCAGTAATTGGTGTAACAAGTCGAGGATATGTACTTCATGACAGGGTTGTTCGTCCCGCTCAAGTCATCGTTGCTGCAAATAAATAAAACACTCTGCAGCATTGCCTCGTAATTATTCCTCACTATCTTGCAACAAAGGATGACATGCCATGCCAACTTATGACTATGTATGTGATGCGTGTGGCCATGCATATGAACTGTTTCAGTCCATGACGGACTCCGTAAAAAGAACGTGCCCAAAGTGCAAAAAACGCAAACTGCGGCGGCTCATTGGTACAGGTGGGGCTATCGTATTTAAAGGGTCCGGCTTCTACCAAACAGACTACCGCAGTGAGTCGTACAAGAAGGCGGCGGCAGCAGATAAACCGGCTTCAACCAAGGGCGAAACACCAAAAAAAGATAATGGCTCGAAACCTGCGGCAGACGGGTCCAAGTCCTCGTCGGACTAAGACAAGGACCTCATCGTACCCTCGACCCCCCGTACTATTCTGCATTCCGTACCATTCTGCATTGCCCTAACCCGAGCTGTCTTGGACCGAAAAACTCATGCCTCAATGCCCAGTCTGTAACGTGCAGGTGTTTCTCAAGAGTGACTCAGGGAACCCCTCAATGCCAACCGCACCTTTTTGCAGCGAACGCTGTAAAATTATCGACCTCGGTCGATGGCTTGACGAAAGATACAACGTCCCTCATATCGCTCGAAATGACGATGATGGTGACGAAGAAATCTACCCTGACTGTTAATCTTTGACAGTCGATTAGGCGTCCTAAGGATTACTTTGGTAGTCTTCTCACTTCGCTTCCGAGTTACACAACCTCTCGTTCTGGTACACCATGATGACCGACAAATCCCAACCTCCCAGCCGTGCACAAATAATCCATGAAATCATTTGGAGTGAAGCCTTCCCGTGGTGGATTCTCTTCAAAGCAGCTGGTGTTGCTTTCGCGCCAGCTGTTATACTTCTCGCAACGCTTGCAACAGCAGGCATCTGGGCTGGCTTTTCTGCCATTGATTCAATCGGCTTACCCAGTGGTGGGATAAACCAAAGTTCATCTGTCACCGAAGGCTGTACCAGTTGTGAATCAACTGAGATACTCCTGCCAACACCGAGCAGGGTTGTTCTGCCGACAATCTCGTCCCAAATCGCCCAATTGCCTGTGCCAGTTCGTGAGTTTCTGGCCCTTGTCACAACACCGTGGAATCCGCTTGCGACGTGGAGTGAGTTTGTTGGAAGTCTGCTGCGATGCATCTGGTTTCTTCTTGTCTGGTCCATTTTTGCTACAAGTATCACTCGCTACGTTGCGCTTCGTTTAGTCGATGAAGAACTTCCAGGTTTCCGTCAAGTCCTGCGTTTTGGTGTTGTCAAATGGCCAGCAGCATTTAACTCCGCAGCTTTTGTTTTTCTTGGAATAGTGGCCCTTGCAGTCCCGGGTGGTCTTCTCGGGCTTGTGATGCGATTCGACTGGGGTCTCGCAATCATCGGAGTTGTCTGGCCGCTTATTCTCGCCGGAGCGGTTATCCTGGCAATTCTAGGAATCGGATTAGCAGCAGGGTGGCCACTCATGGTTGCAGCTGTGAGTGTTGAACGTGGTGATAGCTTTCAGGCTATTTCAACGGCGTTTTCCTACCTTTATCAACGACCACTTCATTTTGCTTTCTATGGTCTTGTCGCTTGCATTCTTGCTGTTTTAGGATTTTTTGCAGCCGGGCTTTTTGCAGATACAACCGTAGTGCTTGCATTATGGGCAGGTAGTTTTGGAATGGGCCACGAGCGAACAACTGAGGTAATTCTTGCGATCACACGTGGCAGTGCAGACCCTCGGTGGGGCATACAGATACTACAGTTTTGGACAGAAGGTCTGCGTATCCTGCTTGGATCATTCGGGTGGGGATTTTTCTGGTGTGTTGTCCCGGCAATTTATCTTCTGTTAAGGCAAAGTGTTGATGCCACAGAACTGGATGAGATTGTCTTGGATGAGCCTGGCACTCAATGATTCTGCGAGTTTTAGGAAGAAACACGCTGTCCTCGTCTGGCACCCGCAGTCCCTAGGTGCGAAGGTCCCAGACCATGGCCTCATGAGCCATTGCGAAGCGCCTTTGCCCACCCACCTTTAAGGGATTAAGGCTTTGGCTATTCGTGTTTGCGAATGCCACGCTCAAGGAAAACTTTGTGTTGAATGATCATATGACTGGATCAGACGACGCGATTCGTTCAAGTGTTAGATTCTGCCAAGTAAGAGAGCCCCACCTGTTCCCTTTCATAGACACTGAACAATGGCAAGTTAGACTGACTTCTTTTCTCAGACTGAGACTCGCCTCTTTAAGCAAAACCGTCGGACACGTTAACGATTTCCTTGGTTTATAAAAAAATTGCTTCCATACACTGGCTACAAGGGTCTCGGTTTCATGCAAACCGTTCTTTTCACGTGGAAAGTGCTAACCGTCTTTTCTTGGAAGTGATGGCAGCCAGCGTCGGAGAAGAGCCGGGAAGGAGCCAAATAATTCTCCCCGACTCACAGATTCGTCTACACCCGCTGCAACCGCATCATCAAGCCTTTGTTTATGAACATGTGGCCCAAAAGCCACAACCTTCATTAACTTATTTTTCTCAGGCAGACTGTCTAACAGAACGCAGACCTTAGCCACGAGTACCGCTGGATCATCCCGAAACGCTTGTAGGTCAAGCAATACGAGGTCATAGTGACTCGAACGCGGCTTCTCGTTCAGGCTGCGTAGTGTCTCAAGGAGGCCGTCTGCATCTCTCGCAAGTCCAGCGAGTTTACTAGTTGACATGAGGTCTGGTGAAATCAACAAAATACGCATTGGTGGTAGCACTTACTTGACTGACGACACGCGGATGTAAGAACACGCCGATAAAAAACCCAGATGACGGGCCGGGGTACAATACCCAGATGAGAGGCCGTTCGTCGAGACAGATTTCTTACGGCGAGGATGTCATTATTTCTGCACGAAGAATTGCGTCAACCCGCCGAATAATGCTCTCGAGATGGGCTCTAGTCGCATCATCAAGAACCAACTTCGATGCCTTTTGATCACTCTGTTTCAGCACTTTAACAACCTGTTTCTGGAGCCGATTGAGCTGGAAATTGGCGAGGCTACGAGCATCCGGAGCCACAACACTACCACGGGCACTGAAACTAGCTATGGACAGAGTTGCACGGTTTCCGACGCCTAGAGCAATTTTTCCTAGGGCACTTAACGTCTCCGCCTGGAGATTACGCCGCAGGCTGGAAATGGCCGGATCGAGATCAGAATACTCTCCTACTTCAAATTTAAACACTTCTGAATAAATTGAATCTGTCAGTGTTCGCAGTAGTTCTGCTGTAGTGAACCGATCGTCCTTAGGATCAACCTTCATTCCGTTATCAGCAAGACGTGTCAGCGTTCGTGTATCCAACAGTTGTTGTAACATTCGCTTCTGCCACATTAGTACTGCTTCGTGGACCGGATAGTCTGGCCTATCCACGTCAACGGCACCCCAATGAATCCATCGTGTTGAGACTAGCTGATTATAAAACTCTGGAGGAAATTGATACGATTGATCACTGAAAACCTGCTCAGCAAGAAGCGATAGTGCCTCTCGCTGCTGCCCAGCATCCACAACACGAAAAGGTACCGTCGCGTGGGGGTCTTCTCGATGACTGCGTGAACTATAGAGACCGCCGATGAGCCGTGAAGCGAAATAATTGGCTTGGCCATGGGCACTAAGAAGGACACCAAAGGCTTGGCGTACCCGCTCGTATCCGGCATCGTCTGCCGTAAAGCGTTCGATTAACTGTGGGATCAATTCTTGAACGACTTTTGATCGCTGCTGTGCAAATGCAATTGGATCATTACCGAGATCGTATCGATTTGAGAGCGGATCAGGATCGCCTGGCATTGTGTCTTCATCAGTCGCGAAAGCTAGAACAGGATCACCACTGCGAGATGCAATTTTACGAAGAGCTGCCTTTTCAGAGTCCGGGCTGTTTCCGCCAAGAGGGTGGTAGCCATACTCGATGGCCCAGAAGTCGTAGTCTCCGAGTTGACTTGGATAGTATGGCCCCTGAAATTTACCCTTCGGTACAATATTCACAGGAACATAATCCATCACACTTGTTGTCGCTGATCGTCTTTCTCGCGGTTTTGCCGAATTGATCTGTTTGAGGGATGCAACTGCACTCCCTTTAAAATTGTGACGTAGGCCAAGGGTATGTCCAACTTCGTGCATGGCAACAAGTTTTAGCCCCTGCTGAATAAGCTTCTCCTGTTCTTTGTCTGACACTCCCGGTGACGTGGTCGCTGCCAACGCTGTCATTCCCAGGGCTGTCTGGAAGGCATGACCTGAAAAAACACCACACTGTCCGCAACCGCACGAGGCAACATGACCATACCCCAATCTGTTCGTGTATTCATTAACGTGTCCGCCAGTAAGCAGTTCAATATTATCAGGCGTAAATGTTTCAAATTCATTCCGCCAGTGCTTTACGAAGTCGGCATCAAAAATAATATCTGCGTCAAGAATCTGGCCAGTTCTTGGATTAACACGACTGGGACCCATTGCAAACCCACGACCTGATGTAATCCACCGGAACGTGTTGTAGTTAATATCCTCCGGATCCCAATCAGTTTTATCGGGTTGTTGTCGGACCTCGATAGCAGAAACAAATCCAGCTTTTCTATAGGCGTCATTCCATTCTGAAATTCCATCTCGAATAGCCTGACGATATTTATATGGAACGGTTCGCTCTATCCAGAAAACTATTGGCTTTTTCGGTGGAGATAATTCTGCTTTCGGATCTGCTTTCTCTAGATGCCAACGGTTGATATATCGCACAAACCGTTCCTCGCCTGAATGCTCAGAAAAGTTCTTGAGTGCTGTAACAAAGTAGCCCACACGCGCGTCCGTAAGCCTCGGCCGATAATTATTCTGGGGAAGAAGACTGATTGAATAATGCACCGTGAGAGTTGCAGCCCGAGAGTCGGGAACTGTTTCAAGCACGCTCTTGCCACTCGAGGAGTATGTTGCGGCTACCCGTAGTTCCACATTATCTTCAAACCCTTTTGTGCTTGCCCAGTTGGTTCTGTCCTTGGCGAAAGAAAAACCAGAAAGTTGTTTTGATATTTTTGGCAGATCAGTAAAGAATATTTTTTCGGGATCAAATAAAACACCACCCGTCGGAGTCTTCGCAAGAATTGGAACACTGAACAAAATACTGTCTGTGAACGCGTTTGCTACGGCATTCTCTTCAGGGCTCCCGCTCTTCGCAAAGAATCTAACGTTTTTCCGGACTACCTGAAGCTTGTCTGCACGCTTACGAAAAACCCACACCCAATCATCCCCGTCTCCCCAACTCATACCTCCAAGTAAGGACCGGTCACCAATTCCTTGTGCGATCGAAATACTGACAAAAAACTCTTTTTCAAGAAGCTTGTGAGGCACTTCGATAAAAAGTTTGTCTTCTTTTCTATAAAGCGGAAGGAGACCATCAATTCTTTTAGTATCTTTTACGACCTTCTCAAATGAATCCTGAGCACTTGCAGTTGTCGAAGCAGGAGCTTTTGTACTTGTTGCCTGTGTCGCTGCAGGGGAAGCCTCAGTCTGCTTGCTGGCCTGTGCAACACTTTCAGTCTTGTTCTCTTCGGCATTAACGATAGTGATGCCTCCGCAGAACCCCAAAACGCATTCGAGGACAGCACACCAGAGCATCGAAATACATACATTTTTGAGAGCAAAAGTTCGTACCATAAAGAATTCAAAGCCTTTCGGATTTCAAAGCACTGAAACAGTCGTCAGTACTACAGGCTAGCATCGCCCTGCGATTGACACCAATCGTGAACGACAAATCTCGTTTAGCTGCCAAACTGAAGGTGTAAAAACTGATTCTTGAGCCCTGTTATCGTGAATTCATCCGACTCGATATTTCGTGATGAACACACTAATACTGGTGAATCTGTTTCTTCATGACCCCTACCAGGCAGTCGACCATGGCTTCCTTTGACTACAGTCGCATCAAGCCCAATGACATCCATCAAATACCGGAATCCAAGTTTTTTCTGTATGAGTCTTTTTGCGATCCGCAGCTTCGGGAAATACAACTTTTTATCAAGATGTAATTCAACAGGGTCATATCCAGGTTTTCGGTGGATATCGACTGTTCTCGCGTAATCTGGAGCGAGTTCATCATTCAACCAGAAGTAGTAGGTAAACCAGCACTGCTGCTCTGCAACAACAATCAATTCACCTGCTCGCTCGTGCTCAACACCAAACGCTTTCTGCATCTCTCTACTCAAGACGCACTCAACGCCAGAGATGCCTTCAAGAAGCGTACGAACAGGAACGACGTCGGCCTGATTTTTTATGTACACATGTGCCACCTGATGGTCTGCAACGGCAAATGCCTTTGACGCGCCGCAATCAAGCGTTTCCCACCCGGTTCGTTCCTGCCGGACCCGAAGGAAGCCATGTTCTCGAAGCACCCGATTGATGTGGACAGGCGTATTGACCGGAGTGATCGCATACTCCGACACCACGGCTACATCGGCACCCTGCGATTGCGCAGACCGAATGACCTTGCCAGCTTCCGCATCAACGGCCACGATGTCCTGTGTAATACGTGGGTCTTTCGGACCATATCGCTGCAGGTTATAGTCAAGGTGCGGCAAATACACGAGTGTCAGCGAAGGGCGATACGTCTCAAACACAGCAACTGATGCATCAGCTATCCAGGCTGAACTTGTTATATCTGCACCAGGCCCCCAGAACTTCATCAAGGGGAACGTACCAAGCCGGTCTTGCAGGCTGTCTTTTAGCGTTGTTGGCTGGCTGTAGGAATCGAAAACTTTGCGGCCGTCTGCCGGATATGTTGGTCGTGGCGTCACCGAGTAATCAACATCTGCATACATGTTGTACCACCAAAACATTTTGGCAGTTGTGTAAGACGGATCGACTTTCCGCCCGGCATCATAAATTCGTTCACCCCGTACCAGGCGATTCGACTGCCTCCAGAAAAACACTTCCGCTAGTTCTCGGTCATACCAACCGTTTCCCACAATGCCATGTTCACTCGGTTGTAGACCGGTCAATAGACTTGATTGAACTGAGCATGTCACTGCTGGAAACACAGTATGCAGAGGCCGAGAAAAGCCCGTAGCCGCCAAAGCCGAGATATGCGGGGTATCATGGCCCAGCATGCTGTGGGTTAATCCAACTACATTAATTACAACAAGTGGTTTCGCTTTGTTCATCTCATCTAGAATACCACCACCTTCTCAAACCAGTGTCTAGATTAAAAATTTGCTGGTTTCAGGCAGCAACATTAGAGCGTCTCTCAGTGAACGAACCAACACATAGTAATCTAGATATCTCCCAGAAACGGCTACGTGAAGATCCTGATTCTCAACCACGACGAGTAGCCTGTCATTTTTTCGATCCAGATCTCGCCAAAAATTTTAAATTTTCTCTGCCGCGACTAAATGGAGCGAGTGGGTCTGCGACATATATTCTTAGTCGTCCCCATAGCACACAGAAACACATTCTTAAAGAACTTCCAAGAAATATTTCCCTCGAAAAAATTGCATGGACACAGAAGTTCTCTCATTGGCTTCGCACCTCCGGATACGCAGTGACCCCAATCGCAACGTCCTGTCGTGTAAATGGACGCCGGCCACAATGTTTCAGTCCCATGATCGCTTCCGATTGTGATGGCACGTATTGGCAATGCATTGAGTTTATGGAAGGCAGTCCTCGGAAAACTCCCACCACTCAAGATGTCCATGTGGCTGTCAAGGCGGTAGCAGCATTGCACTGTCAGGCGAAGTCCTTCACAACCCCAAGACCTCAAGGATTGACCGGCTGGCAACGTCGCGTCCGGCAACTTTCTTCAATCATGCTCTCACCGCGAGTTCTTCCAAAGAAGTCAAACCGCCCTGAGCCATCGAATGCCGAAGTCCGTGCGTTGTGTGAGCAATTTGACAAGGTACTTCGCTCACCTGATGTTGTCCGTGCTCTCACGCGGATGATTGCACACAGAATGCCCACAATGCAGGTGCCTGTCCTTCAGGACTGCTGGTGGGGGCACATTTTCTTTTCCAAAACACAACAACGTATCACAGGTATTATTGATTTAGATTCGGCCAGCCGTGATGACCCGGCCGTTGATATGGCACGCCTTCTGGGGTCCTGGCAGATTGAAAACGCCCTGTGTAGCGAAAAACTTATCGACCTCTGGCCAGAGGCGTTCGAAATCTACAAACAGACCTATCGCTGTAATCCTGATTTCTCGAGACGTGTACAGCGTCTCCACGACACGGCTATTGTTTGTGGGCTTGACCGATGGTTTTCTTGGATTCTGATTGAAAACCGTCAATTTTTAAACATGCCATGGGTCATGGAACGAATACGCCGGCTGTTTCTGGCCACTCCGCATGCCCTCAGGCGACTTGGGGCTCACTGACCCATACGTAATAGAAATTGACTGGATTGATTTGAGCCCGATACACTCGCAACACCCGATACCCTCGCAACAGATGAACCTATGACTTGCCTGCAGCCAACAGTTCTCACAAATACCTGATGCTGTTTTTTTGCATACGAGCCACCTTCCCGGAATACGATCTGCTCGCTCCAAAACATACGATCGCTCCCCCTGCCCCTCCTAGGTAACCTACCCTTGCCAGACAAAAGATTTCGATTGTTCTCTCGGCGTACAATTGTAGCTACATTATGTCTACTGTTCCACGCCACGACTCCTGAAGCCGCGCCAACAAGTCCACCAGCAACTTTGTTTTCAGATGAAGCTCTGCTGAACCCGGGAATTTTGGTCAACGAACCAGTAGTTATTTCTGCACGGATTGAAGCTCGAGACACGTCCAACGTTTTGGTCATTGTTGCCAAACTTGGTTCTGGCTGGCATCTCTATTCTCTCGAACAGAAACCGGGTGGACCACGCCCAACAAAAATTACCATCGCCGATGAATCTGCCTACCTTCCCGAGGCACCTTTTGTTGCAACGCCCCCGCCTGAAAAGAAGACGATTGATGGTGTACCGGGCTGGGAAGGATTAATTGTTGAAGAGCACGCTGGGACAGTGACTTGGACCGCCCCCTTAGAAAAGAATCCACAATCGAAGAAAGACGCAGTTGTCGGAAATATCAGCCTGCAGCTATGCAAGGACAATGCTTGCACGCCACCGCAGACCATTCCTTTCAGTGCCCTGCTCACTGAAACAAACGAGGAAACGACAACACCTGTCATCCAGCATCTTCCGGAACGGGGTCATGTTGCAATCGAAGGATCAATTGGCCCACCAACACAATCTGACAATGGGTGTTTAGCCTGGCCAATTCGCATTGAATTACTTCCCCAACCTGGCTGGCATCTCTACGCTCCGAAGACCGATCCGACAACCGCAATTGGTCAAGGCAAACCGTCTATTATTTCACTAGCCCCCAGTGGGGCTGTTCGCGTGTGTGAGATTCTGGCCAATGAGCCACAACTTCTGGATGACCCCGAACTACGGGCTGCAGGCGCTGTAGAAGGCTCAATACAATTCACACTCCAAGTCGAAAAACAGGACAGCGGTCTCAGTAATGATTCCGACCAGACTCGCCAGCTTGAAGCTATCATTGGCTATCAAACCTGTAGTGATGTCACATGCGACCCTCCCTGGGCAAGCCGCCTGAGCATTACACTTCCAAAGGGAAATGACGACAGTCCGAAACTTGTCTTCTCAGATAGTCGTTACGGTGAAGCAGCACAACATCCGGCGACTCTCACTTTTCCGTCTCAGGAAAAACTCCAGCTGTCTTCTGCCACTCGACCAGCAGAACCCGTACCCGCCCAATCGCTTTCTCTGCCAGTCGCCCTACTCGCTGGATTACTCGGTGGGCTTATCCTCAACCTCATGCCATGTGTGCTGCCGGTGCTTGGCCTCAAGCTGATGTCGTTTGCACAGCAATCGGGGCGTGCCCGACAAGAGATTTTTCAACTCAATCTCTGGTATTGCGCGGGCCTATATGCCGTATTTTTTGTTTTAGCAACTGCAAGCGTTGCAGCCAACCTAGGCTTAGCAGGCAATAATCTTGCATGGGGCGAACAATTCACCTCTTCCGGTTTCAACATCACTATGGCGGCAATCGTTTTCAGCTTTGCTTTATCCTTTCTTGGGGTGTGGGAGTTGCCCATACCTGGTTTCATAGGATCAACTGCGGGTAAAGTCCAGACTCAGGAAGGACCGGCTGGTTCATTCTTCAAAGGCGTGCTGAGTACCGTACTCGCAACTCCATGCAGCGGGCCATTTCTTGGCCCTGTCTTTGGCTTTACGCTCACACAGCCAACTGGTGTCACCTATGCCGTTTTTGCAGCCATCGCAACAGGAATGGCGCTTCCTTACTTTATCGTTGGCATATTCCCTTCGCTCATCCGGTTTGTTCCGAAGCCCGGCCCATGGATGGAAACCCTTAAGGAAGTTCTTGGGTTTGTCATGTTGGGCACTGTCGTTTTTCTATTTACCTTCCTCGACAGTAATTACTTTGTACCTACGTTCGCATTATTGATTAGTATCTGGATCGGCTGCTGGTGGGTTGGACGGTACCAGAAGACAAAAGGCATGGCTGGATTGATACAGTGGCTTCAAGCTGCTGCCGTCTCAGTAACGCTAGGCACTCTCGTCTTCTCATTTCTTGGCCCCTCCGATTCAGTCATTGATTGGAAGCCATTTTCCAAAGAGCGACTTGCCGAGTTGCGCAGTAATGGGTCAACTGTCATGGTTGATTTCTCAGCTGAGTGGTGTCTCACCTGTAAATACAATCTTGCCTTTGCAATTGAGACCTCACGAGTGAAAACTGCGCTCGAAAAAAGCAAGATTGTTCCAATGCTCGCTGACTGGACGGATGGATCTCCAGAAATTAAAGCCATGCTGGAAAGCCTCAGCAGCAAGTCGATACCTGTACTTGCATTCTTTCCACCCAATACAAAAGGCATGGAGGGATCATCACCTATTATTCTGCGGGATCTAGTCACCGAGTCGCAGGTACTCAACGCGATCGAAAAGGTTGAACTTGTTCGCTCACCCGTGCCAGATATACGACCACGCAATGATGAGTAAGCCACCCTGGATTAGCAGGTCGGTACTCCCTGCCTCTCTGGCAATAACTAAGCCAATGCAGAAGACACAAAAGAAACCGGTTTCATGCAAGCAGACTGGCACATAGGTTCGTACAACCTGGTGCGCTTGTAGTTGGTCGCTTTGTTGGATGGTAGGCTACGAGACGCATTCTTAATGCACCAATGTTCCTTATCCTTACGTCTCAATTTGACCCCAAAGTGTGATGCCAATTATTAGGAATCCGATTCTACCTGGATTTAATCCGGACCCGTCCATCTGCCGTGTAGATGAAGATTTCTACATAGCAACCTCCACATTTGAGTGGTTTCCTGGTGTTCAAATCCATCATTCTCGAGACCTCGTGAATTGGCACTTACTCACACATGCGTTGGGTGAAAAACGTCTCCTTGATTTACAAGGTGTACCGAGCTCGGGTGGCATCTGGGCGCCTGCTCTTAGTTGGCACGATGGTCTCTTTTACCTCTGCTATACCGTTGTTCATCAGCACGAGGCCGCGACAAAAGACACTCCAAACTTTCTTATTACGTCCGCATCAATTCACGGGCCTTGGTCTGTTCCTGTGTATATCAACTCCTCAGGTTTTGACCCATCGCTCTTTCACGATGATGACGGAAGAAAATATTGGCTCAATATGATCTGGGACCATCGGCCCGAGCACCATCCTTTTTATGGAATTATGAAGCAGGAGATGAATCCTGTTTCTTTTGAACTTATTGGGCAACCAAAACTAATCTTCAAAGGTACAGAAATTGGACTTACCGAAGGTCCACATATCTATAAAAAAGACGGTTTGTACTACTTGCTCACTGCCGAAGGTGGTACTGAATATGATCACGCAGTAACACTTGCTCGCTCCAGCCACATCAATGGGCCTTACGAAGTACACCCGCATAATCCTGTTCTTACATCAAAAGGCGATGAAACTCTCCGTCTCCAGAAAGCAGGGCACGCAAGTCTTGTTGAAACCCAAGGAGGCGAATGGTATCTCCCACACCTTTGTGGACGACCACTTCCAGAGACACGGCGATGTAATCTCGGAAGAGAAACAGCCATTCAGAAAATGGAGTGGCGAGACGATGGGTGGTTATACGTTGCTGGTGGTGGAAATTCACCGAAAGAAGACGTTGAGTCCCCTGTACTTAAGCCTCATCCATGGCCGAAACTACCCTCACGACTACCCTTCACATCACCCCACTTTGCCACACCTCGTGGACCGTCCAGTACGATTGTGGCTTCGGAGAAAAAATTAACACTGTATGGCTCAGAGTCACTCGAGTCATGCTTTCCGAAATCTTTGCTCGCTCGACGTCTCACACACCACAATCTCACGGCAACAACAAAACTCTCATGTAAACCGTCGTCATTCCAACAGATGGCTGGTATCACCGCGTATTATAACAATCGGCTTTTTCATCACTTATACCTTTCACATGATGAAACGATTGGCAACTGCCTTCATATACATACCTGCGACGATGGTGCGTCAAAATTTCCGCTGGACACGTCACCTGTGCCAGTCAACTGTAAGGAACTTTTTCTTCGAATAGCTTTCAAAGAATCAGCTCTACAATTTTCCTGGTCGACTGATGGAGAACGTTTCTCATTAATCGGGCCCCCGCTCGATGCTTCAATTCTCTCTGATGACTACGGCAAACATCTCGATTTCACGGGAACATTTGTCGGAATGACCTCGGTCGACATGAGTGGCATGAAGAACCCGGCAGAATTTTATTTTCTTGAATTTCTTACCTAGAATTTGAACTGAACATGCATTATGGCAAACACTCGACTCTCACCAATTGAAAAAATTGGATACGGACTCGGTGACTTTGGATCGAACGTCGTCTTTCAGACGGTCATTATTCTGCTCCCGTCCTTTTACACAGATGTGTTTGGTCTTGCACCAGCAGCCATGGGCCTCATGTTTCTTGTGGTCCGTCTGCTTGACACGGTGACGGACCCGATCATGGGTGTTATTGCAGATAAAACAAATACCCGCTGGGGAAAATTTCGTCCGTATCTTCTTTGGTTTTCAGTTCCATTTGCTGTTGTCTTTGTCTTGACCTACTGGACACCAGACCTTGCAGGGAACCAAAAACTGCTTTATGCGTATGTCACGTATGCAGTCCTGATGCTTCTTTATACGGTCGTGAATATTCCGTACTGTGCATTAGGGGGTGTCATAACAGCTGACTCCCAAGAACGTGTGTCTGCAAATTCCTACCGATTTTTTCTTGCCACGTCCGCAGGCGTCCTCATCACGTATTTCGGGCCGACGTTGATTAGCTACTTTGGGAAAGGTGATGACCGAATTGGGTACCCCTGGGCAATGGCTGTATTTGGGGTCTTGGCAGTATTCGCTTTTATTGGCTGTTTTGCCCTCACGAAGGAACGAGTCGTTGAAGCACAGCCTGCGAAAGGCAGCTTTTGGAGTGATGTCGGCACGCTTGTAAAGAATGATCAATGGGTGGTTGTAGCACTTCTTGGCCTTGTATCGCTGGTCGCAATCGTCTTGAGGGCTGGGTCTGCAGCATTTTACATCCGGTGTGCCGTCGGCAGGCCTGACCTCACTGCAGAATTTCTCACCGCAGGAACTTTTGCTGCCATGATTGGCGCTGCATTTGCGGCACCGCTTACGGCAAAACTGGATAAAGGGCCATCCTATGCAATGCTGCAAATCATTATTGTAATCGGTTCAATTGGAATATATTTTGTACCAATTCAAAATATCTCCTTGATTTTCGGGCTTTATATTCTCGTAAACTTTTTTACGCAGATGGCAGCACCGATTCTCTTCTCCATGGCAGCTGACACTGCTGACTATGGGGAGTTTAAAACAGGTCGTCGTGTCACAGGCCTGATTTTCTCGGGCTTTCTCTTTGCGATAAAACTTGGTGTGGCAATAGCCGGCTGGTGCATTGGTTCAGTGTTAGCAAACTATGGTTATGACGGTGAAGCTGCAACACAAACTCCAGCAGCAATCCGGGGCATTCTGCTCTCCATATCAATTTTTCCAGCAATCGGGCACTTTCTTCTTCTACCGATTATTTATTTTTATCGCCTCAGCACACAACGCTGTACCGAGATACGGCAAGAACTTGACGCACGCTCATCTCAATAACCCATTCAGAGTATTTATGAAATTTTCTTTCTCATTACTTCTTTTTATTTTCACTCTCCCAGCAGCTTCTGCCGAAGTTACTGGGCGATTTGCACCTCCCGCCGGCAAGGTGCTTATCTTTGCCGGACAGGACAATATCTCCGTTGGAGGCACCGAGAGGTATAGCGATGGCTATATCGATAACATCGGCATTCCTGCGGGAATCACTCATTACGTGTATTTCTCTGAGGGATGGACAAATAAATTTGGCCGTACGTTCTCTAAGGGCTCTGTTGCAGGGTTGAACTCTGAGGTGGAGTGGGCCGCCGGTCCTATGTGTCAAAAGTCATACATGGATTCACCAAAACTCAAAGAGTGCGTCATGCATGTTTCCATTTCTATGGAGGGTGGCGGAGAGGTCAAAGTCGCGAATGGTACCTTTGACCACCTTATTGAAGAATTTGTGCAATTCATTGCCGATCATCCGGACCGCGTCTTTTTTATACGGATTGGATATGAATTTGATGGAAGTTGGAATAAATACCAGCCCGAGAGTTTTAAGAAAGCATTCCGACGCATTGTAGAGTCACTTCGAAAGCGTAATCTGTCGAATTACGCAACCGTATTTGCTTCTTCAAGCACAGTGAAACCTGGACAGTTTGAAGAGTACGACCCTGGCTCCGAATATTACGACTGGATCGGGTACTCGTGGTGGGGCAATGAGAAGAAGTTTGGTGATGCTGCACCGGCTCTTGCCTATGCACGCAAACTCAAGAAGCCCGTTTTTGTTGCTGAGTCCACAGCACGTGGGCACTACTTTGATGAGGAAAATCCAGAAGACCTATGGTCTGGCTGGTTTAAAGAATTCTTTCAACATATTGAAGCCAACAAAGATGTCATCCGAGCAGTCTCGTACATCAATGCTGACTGGGATGGTCAAGACATGTGGGATGGATGGGGACAAACCCGTATCGAAACGGCTCCACTTCTTCAGCAGCGGTGGCAAGAAAAGATGGCTGAAAGCACCTTTATCAATGCTACTGATAGCCCCCATACAGTGATTCATTTCTCTGCACCGACCACTCTTCCACAGAGTAACAACCCAAGTCGACTGGGGTACAAAAATGCGTCGCTATCAATCACTGAGCGTGTTGAAGATCTACTTACTCGAATGACGATCGAAGAAAAAATCGCACAGATATGTGGCTGGTGGCATTATGATGAGAAAAAACTCCGACGTGAAGGTGCCATCTTTACCCCCGATTTTTATGCAGCCAAGTGCCCTCATGGCATTGGTGAACTTGGTCCCCTCCATAATCTTTCGATCGAAGAGGACCTGCGTCAGTACGCGGCCGTACAGGAATATTTCAGAAATAGGACACGACTGGGAATTCCGGCGATTCTTCATGACGAGGCTGCACATGGCTTTATGAAATTTGAAGCAAACTCGTTTCCTGCTCCTATCGGGCTGGCGTGCTCGTGGAACACCTCACTGATTGAAAAGATCTATTCATCTACTGGCAAGGAGGCACGTTCACGCGGGGTGTCTCACGTGTTGTCTCCAGTTGTAGACGTGGCTCGTGAACTCCGTTGGGGACGTGTCGATGAAACACTTGGTGAAGATCCTTTTTTGGTCGGCAGGCTCGGCGCTGCAATGGTGCGAGGGCTCCAGGGTTCATCGAGTGGTGAGATTGCCCCGGACCACGTAGCAGCAACTCTGAAACATTTCGCAGGATACGCAGGCACCACCGGTGGACGGAACAGATCTCCGTATCCAAATGGACTACGGCACCTGCTTGACACCGAAATCCCGCCGTTTCGGCATGTTATCAACACCACTCACCCTGCATCAGTCATGGCTGCATTTAATGAAATTGAGGGCCTGCCCTGCCACGTCAATCAGTGGATGCTTCAAGATGTGCTGCGCAAACGACTTGGCTTCGAAGGCCTTCTCGTTGGCGACTACCAAGGACTGAATCTTGTACGGCGGTACCAGAAAATTGGAACGAGTGACGCCGACGTCGGTAGGATGGCGCTGAAAGCTGGACTCCAGCTCGAGCTACCAAACGCTTTTGGGTTTAAGCATTTACAAAAGCTGGTTCAAAAAGGAGACGTGCAAGAGCCAGACATTAATACGGCAGTTCGTCAGGTTCTTTCATTAAAATTTCGCCTTGGGCTTTTCGAAGCAGAAATGACCCTTGATGGCAACAAAGCGGAAGCACTGGCAGACTCACAGGAAACTGATTCACTGGCCCGTGATGCCGCACGTCAGTCTATTGTTCTCCTCAAAAATGAGAAAAAATTCCTACCACTTCGGATAGGCCAACACAAAAAGATAGCTGTCATTGGGCCGAACGCCGCAGTGTGCCGTCTCGGGAATTACTCTGGCATGCCACGTCATACAGTGTCACCTTTTGAAGGAATACGGGACTACGTTAATAACCAGGCAACTGTTGTCCATGCTGAGGGTTGTAAGATTGCAAAGAATGACACCGGGAGCTCCTACAAGAATTGGAGGTATGTCGATGAAGTTGAGTTTGTAAGCGTCGAACAAAATAGCTCCTTGATCGCTGAGGCAGTCCAGACGGCACAAGATGCTGATCTCGTCGTGCTTGCACTCGGTGACAATGTTCTTCTTTCACGTGAAGCGTGGGGAGAAAATCATATCGGAGATAGAACCTCATTTGAATTAACTGCGTCTCAGCAAGAGCTTGCCTCCCAAGTAATAAGTACCGGAAAACCTATTGTTCTTGTGCTCAATAACGGCAAGCCTGTCGTTCTTAATAATACCGCTTCAGATATTCCAGCAGTGCTGACACTTCATTATGCTGGGCAGCGAACTGGAACGGCCCTTGCTGAAATACTTTTCGGAAAAGTAAATCCGTCAGGAAAAATTACACTCAGCTGGCCACGAACAGTTGGACATATCCCCGCACATTACAGCCAACACGGAAGTTCACTTGTGTTTGACTATCTCGATTCGCCCAGCAGTCCTCAGTACCCCTTTGGCCACGGCTTAAGCTACACAACGTTTGCCTATTCGGATGTTTCCGTGTCAAAGAAAACAATCAAACAGGGCACAACAGTTGATGTTCAATTTACACTCAAAAACACCGGCAGCCAGCCTGGAACGGAAATCTCTCAGCTTTATGTAAGTGGGGAAGAATTTTCGATCGCTCGGCCTACCTTAGAGCTCAAAGGCTTCTGCCGTACGACACTACAGGCGGGCGAATCCACAAGACTCACAATGCCCTTGGCAGCAGACGATCTATTTTTTCATGACATGGCGCTCGAACGTGTACTTCCCAAAGGAAAGTATCTTCTGCGGGTCGGTGGAAGTTCAGCAGACCTCTCAGAGCCTGTCACCATCGCAACTGTTTCGTCTTCGCCAGCACCACCGGCTGTCCGAACAAAAATCACAGCTCGTAAGCCAATTACAACGTTTGAAGAACCAACAGAGCAGACCACGGCGAAAGCGACTTCACGTTCACTGAAGAAACCGAATGTTCTATTTATTGCAATTGATGATCTACGCCCGGAACTCGGCTGCTATGGCCGACATGTCTTGTCCCCGAACATAGATAAGCTTGCCGCTTCAGGCGTTCAATTTAACAAAGCCTATTGCCAACAGGCGGTCTGCGGTGCATCAAGG
>JABAAH010000027.1:17532-36081 GCA_014238855.1 Planctomycetota bacterium | reverse complement strand
GAAACGAGTCACGGTCTTGAGCGGCCATCACTTTGTCTGCCGAGCTCAATGCCAAGAAACATACTGCAGATGTACAAAAAGTAAGGCCAACAATCCTGAGCGACTGAGACATCTTTGTAAACACATCTCGAGCAAATGACATCGTTGCAGTAGGCATTTTATAGATCCTTAAAAGCGACTTTTGATAACGTTTGTTTTCTATTCTGACTTGAACGCCACTGATGCAGTGGTTCGCCTCTTCGCCACATAGAAGAGATGATGCCGCTTGTGGCCAGAGATGCCTCTTATGACTAGAGATGCCTCTTGTGACCAGAATTAAGTGCATACAAGTTAGAATCGTTATTGGAGTATCGACTTGATTTTTTGCAATTTTCATGACAGACAAGACAGGCAGTGCTTCCGGCATTATCCGGAAAGTCACACATGGCTGAAGTCATGTGTGCAGGTAAAGACATTGGTACAAGGCATCGTTACAAAAAGACTGGCAGGAATGCACATGCCAGCAGAACAGCATCAATACAGCCCATGCATTGCTGTGAAGAAGTATGGTCCGAGAGGCCATGAACCAATCGTTAAACAGGCTCTGTATGACGCATTTTACCACTGTGCTCTGCGTACCACTGCGCTCTGCCAGCAGGTATGTACCATCGCGTATTCATTGGCGAGGGTATGTAATCACAAGAATCGTTTCGATGTGGCTTCTACGTGTCGTATCAGGAAACGTCAGTGAACTTCACCATCTTACTGTATCCGCATACTTTTCCAGCCTGCAGTTTGAGCAGCAGCAATGTCGAGCTTTGGATCATCTCCGATAAGAAGCAACTGACGTGGGTCTTTGCCGAGTCGTGACTCAACTGTCCTAAAAAACTCAACCGCTGGCTTCCTCCAGCCAATCTCGGATGACGCAAAGATGTCCTCAATACCAATAAGTGGTTCAACGCATTGAGCAAGTGGTAGCAATCTTTCATCAAAATTACTGGCCAGTGCCACTTTCAATCCTGCTTCGCGTGCAGTCTCAAGAAGTCGACAGCCCTGTGCCACAGGGCGCCATGATGATGGCTTTCCAAAATGGAGCCAGAGGTCTTCAAAAATCTTTTCAGCAACCGTAGAACCTTCAAAGACTTCGCACACAATTTGATTCCAACGTTCGTATTCTCGCCTCCGACTCGTTCGAAAGGCTGGTTGTTGTTGGGAATCAAAGACTTCCTGATTTTCCCATGCCACAGAAAACCGCTTCGAAATGTCCGCTTCTGGAAGTATGACGCCAAAGGCCTCAGCAGAATTTTTATAAGCCTTGGCAACTGATGGCGATGGCTCAAGGAGTGTGCCCACAACATCGAAAACAACCGTATCAACTTCAGCAATTAATTCTTTCGGCAAGCTAGGAAGCATTTCGACTGGCATAATGAACTCCGACATCTTCGTTATTCCTAACGATAGCCGTCAATCATTCACCAGGGTATAGAAAAACCCTATTTTGTCATCAAAATCAAACAAAATTATTGATATCGATACCGAAAGTCACTACCGCCTGGCAATCAGGCCGAGATCAAGCCCAAATACAAAGAGCATTAACGACAGCAACAAAATTAAGCCAACATAGGACAAGGCTGCGACTACGTTTTCACTTGGTGGCTTTCCACGGACAAACTCATACATCAGAAAGACCATGTGACCACCGTCGAGGACTGGAATCGGCAAGAAATTGATCACAGCTAAATTCGCACTGAGCATCGTGAGGAATAACAATAGTCTGCCAAGACCTTCTTCAGCTGACTTTCCTGCCTGCTTAGCAATTTCAATCGGTCCTCCAAGGAGTCGTGGGCTAATCTGATTACTCGTAATCTTTTGCAGGAAGCGATAGACCATCGACAGGTCTTCTCCTGTTTTCGAAAAACCTTTACTTATTGCAGCACCGACAGAACTGGCTTTCACAAGACGGTATACAGGACGAAAGACGAGGCCTCGATCAAGAACAAAGTCTGTCGTAGATTCGATAGGCTTCAACTCAACGTCTCGAGCAAGTCCGTCTGATGATTGCACCGTTAATTGCAAGCGCGTTCCTTTCGGTAACTGCTGAAGCATCGCCATCACAAAAGGCCAGCTCTGTGACTCTTCGGATAATTCGACGCCTGAATCTTCCTCGTCTACAGGTTCATCATTTTTTGCAAATCGTGCTCGTGTTACCAATTCACCTGCCCGGAGACCCCCAAGAGCTGCTGGTGAACCAGGCACGACCTCCACAATCTCAGAACCGACGTTAAAGGCAATGCCAAGGGTTGAGACAGCAACAGGACTTTGAGGCCATCGAGCCTGCTCGATCCATGTGACCTTTCGTGGTGTGACTTCAATTTTTTCAGGGACAAGTTCTCCAGAAGCATTGTGATCGGCATCACTGCGGAGAACACCCAGTAAGACAGTTTCACCAGCTCGCTTTTTCAGTGCGTCATCAATGGTAAGGGGATTCTCAAGCTTTTCACCATCAATAGAAACAATGCGATCCCCCGCCTGCAGATCAGCTGCAGCGGCTGGAGAATTCGCTTGGACACTTGCGATTGGGCCAGCTGACATTACTAAACCAGTCTCATGTCGTGGCTGAGCAGGAACGACAATAGAAACATCATTCCCCTGACGAGTGACCAAAACCGAAACGTCTGTATCTACTTTGCCAGAAAGGGATGCGATCAGGTCTGCATAGCTCGATATCGGCACGTCATCCACAGCACGAATCGTATCCCCAGCTTCGAAAGCAGGCTCTGCTCGCGCAGCAGCACCAGGAAGACCCGGCTCAAGATTATCTGGGAAGGTGACCGAAAAAGGGCTTGTCACACCGACTGTGGGAATGCCCAGGTCGGTATCAGGGTGTAATGTCACTGTGCGTTCACTTTTATCAGAAGGTCGTCGCACCGTGAAATCAATCCCTTTCACCGGATCGCCCAGCGTCACACCTTTCTGTAAATCTGTAAACACTGGTTCAGTTTTTGATCCAATGGCAATAATTTCATCGCCGGTACGTAATCCGGCTCGCCAAGCTGCACCACCAGGTCGGACGCTCGAGACTTCACAGGTAAGTTCTTGTACTCCAAGACCAAATGCCCACGCCGCGAGTAATACCGCAAAGATCACATTCATGATCACTCCGGCAGAAATAATTGCCATTCGCTCCGGGACTGTCTGAGCTGGATAACTTCTTGGATCCCATGCTGGATGTGGGTCAGAGGTTGGCTCTGGTGGCAGGTCACCGGACTCAATAATTTCTTTTGCTCGCTGTGCCTCTCGAGCTGCTGCCGCAGGATTATCATCCTGACCAAGCATCTTCACGTATCCTCCGAGCGGCAGAATACCAATGCCATACTCAGTCTCACCCCATGTAAATTTACCGAGACTCCAACCGTTGATGTCAAAGCCGATATAGAACTTTTCACATTTGACACCACAGGCTTTCGCAACCAGGAAATGTCCGAGTTCATGAACGAAAATGACAAAGCCAAGACCAATAGCAACTTGCAATATGACAAGCCAGCTTGCTGGTTGAAGAATCCATACTCCCACTGGAGTCATTGGAAAAAGTACACCATTCTGTGACATCAACACATCCACGTTTGGACTTCCTTTCTGGCCCAGACATCAAGTCTGAGTATGTCTTCGAGTGTCGGATCACCAAGAAAAGGATGCTCCTCCACTGCTCGCTCACACAATTCAGCAATCTGTTGAAACTTCACCACACCATCAAGGAACGCTTGTACCGCTTCCTCGTTTGCAGCATTTAATACCACACCAGCAGTGCCACCTCGAGCAGCAACATCATAGCCGAGGCGAACGGCTGGAAATCGTTCAAGATCAGGAGGGCTGAATTCCAGTCGCTGCGCAACACCGAAATCCAACCGCTGAGCCGGGCCATCGTACCTTTCCGGGTAGGCTAATGCATACTGGATTGGTAATTTCATATCTGGTGGTCCAAGCTGAGCAATCACTGAACCATCTACAAATTCCACAAATGAATGGATTATAGACTGTGGGTGCACAACCACCCCAAGCTGATCGGCTTGTAAATCAAAGAGCCAACGAGCTTCGATGATTTCGAGTGCCTTATTCATCATGGTCGCTGAGTCGATTGTAATCTTCGGGCCCATTGACCAGGTCGGGTGCTTGAGTGCTTCTTCCGGTTGTACGTCAGCTAATTGTTCTTTGGAATGGGTTCGAAAAGGCCCACCGCTCGCGGTAAGTACAACTCGTTGCACTTCGTGGCGACGACCACTTCGCAGTGCCTGATGGATTGCAGAATGCTCACTATCAACTGGAACAATAACACCGCCGGAACGTGCGGCGAGTTGTGTCACTAAAGGACCAGCTGTCACCAATGTTTCTTTATTAGCAAGTGCCACAGTCTTACCTGCAGCAAGCGCTGACCAGGTACTGCGTAAACCGGCAGCACCAACAATCGCTGAAACCACACGATCAACCTCTGGCGCAGCAAGAAGTTCTTCGAGTCGTTCTGGTCCAATGACAAGTTCCGTACCCTCCGGAAATGCTCCCGAGCCAATCGCCGCTGCGGCTTTCGGATCAGTCACAACAACCCACCGAGGTCGATAGGTGTGAGCCTGTTCAACTAACACATCAATGCTGCGGTGTCCGCACAGCAGATGGACTTCAAACCGACCATTCGATGCAGCAATAACTTCAAGAGTATTTTTCCCAATACTGCCGGTTGAACCCAGAACGGCAACACGCAGGGGAACACCATTCTGAGACATTTGAAAATCAACCGATTGATCCGCCATGACCTGTGCGCCCGAGGCAGCCGTTGAAGTGGCCGAAGCCACAGTGCGGTCGGGTGATATCATGGACAGGTCAATCTGGGAAGATATGAAAACACGGCAAAACACGAAGATTCCTAGTTTACGCACTCCTGTCCCCGGATGCCATGCAACTCATTTGTCGCGGGCTTCTTTCGAGCCTACGATAGAGGGTAATGCTTTAGTTGCCACTTAAAATGAAACGATTGCGACATTTCGTCATATGAATCAAAACAATACTGAGAAGGACCCTGGGCGGCGGTCAAGTGACCGGAAACAGGCTTTCGGTGGCTCAAATCTCGTCTGGTCTCTTGTTGCTGTGGCCGTTGCTGGCCTTTTTGCAGCGAGTCTTTTTAGTAACGGGCAAAAAGTACAACTTAGCTACACCGACCTTGAGCGACTCATCCGTGTTGCAGGTGAGGAAGAAGATCAAACAACCTCGCCACGATTTGTAGAGGTCATCACAGGTGAAACAGCCAAAGGATCTCCACTCGTTTCACGATTCTGCTCGATCAATGACGTTGTGATCGGGGCATTTGAGGTCACGGGCACATTGCGAAAAGTTCCGTTACCGGGAGGCAATGGTCGTGGCGGTCTACGACCTATTGACGATGATCGATTGAAAGCGGGTGGTAATGCTCAAGGCGAACAGTTGCGATTTCAAACTGCCAAACTTCCAAGTGAAAACTCCGAAGGGCAACTGTCCAAATTATTAGATCTCAACAAAGTTGATTACAGATACGAAGATCCACCAAGCCCATGGCGGAATTGGATGCCAATGCTGGTGTTGACCGGCTTGCTTGCATTAGGATTTTTCCTGATGGTGCGACGACTTGGAGGCGCCGGCAGCCCAATGGCATTCGGCCGCAGTCGTGGAAAAATGTATGCGCAAGAAGACCTCGGCATAAGCTTTGATGATGTTGCAGGAATCGATGAGGCTGTCGATGAGCTCCGTGAAGTTGTTGAATTCCTTCGAAGCCCTGAAAAATATCAGGTGCTTGGCGGTCATATCCCAAAGGGTGTTTTACTGGTCGGTCCTCCTGGAACTGGCAAGACACTTCTTGCAAAAGCTATTGCTGGTGAAGCTGGAGTTCCTTTCTTTGGACTTTCTGGAAGTGACTTTGTGGAAATGTTTGTTGGCGTCGGAGCCGCTCGTGTTCGTGACATGTTTCAACAGGCCGCACAGAAAAGTCCGAGTATTATTTTCATTGATGAACTTGATGCGCTCGGGAAGACAAGGGGTTCCAGTGTAGTCGGTGGTCATGATGAGCGGGAACAAACACTCAATGCATTACTGGTTGAAATGGATGGCTTCGGTAGCAACTCTGGCGTCATAGTAATGGGAGCTACGAATCGCCCAGAGACACTTGACCCCGCTTTGCTTCGACCGGGTCGGTTTGACCGGCATGTCCTCGTTGATCGACCTGATGTCCGCGGCCGCGAGGAGATTTTGAGGGTTCATGTTCTCAATGTGAAACTCGATCCAAAAGTTAATATCGAACAGGTAGCTCGTATCACGTCTGGTTTATGTGGGGCAGACCTCGCCAACCTTGTGAATGAAGCCGCATTACTTGCAGCTCGCAACAATAAAAAGTCTGTGGGCATGGAAGAATTTAATGAGGCTGTTGAACGTGGTGCCGCTGGTCTTGAGAAAAAGAAACGCGTAATTCATGAAGATGAAAAGAAACGTGTAGCGTATCACGAAGCAGCACACGCCTTGGTGGCATATTCGCTTCCGAATACTGATCCAGTTCATAAAGTTTCGATCATACCTCGTGGATTTGCAGCCTTGGGGTACACCATGCAACGTCCAGAGGACGATCGCTATCTCCTCACACAGAGTGAACTGGAGAGTCGAATTGAGGTTCTCCTCGCTGGCACAATTGCTGAAGAAATGGTCTTTCAGGATATTTCAACAGGTGCTCAGAATGACTTGGAGCGAGCAAGTGAAATCGCTCGCTCAATGGTGATGGACTACGGCATGAGTCAATTGGGCCGAGTGAATTATAGAGAAAGCCAGCGTTCACCTTTCCTTACTGGTGGAGGCACTGACTTTGGACCAACTCGTAGTCATAGTGAAGAGACTGCTCGTGAAATCGATGAAGAAGTTCGCCGCATCATTGATACGGCTATCATTCAGGTCCGTCAGATATTACAGACTCGTCATACATCACTTGAATCGATCACAAGTCGATTGATTGAAACAGAGGTAATTGATGGCAGTGACCTCCGAGAGATTATTGAAACAACGAGCGGAAAACCACAACTTGTGCCAGGCACAACAGCTGAACATCGTGCTGCCACAGCACAAACACCAAATGAAGTAGAGGATGATCCAGCAACTGACGCTGCTGCTGGCCAATAAGAACTGCCGTTGATTAGTAAAAACTGGTGCTGGTCAAGAGAAGCTGCTGTTCAAGAAGAGCTGCTGTTCAAGAAGATGAGAGCCCGAATTATTGTCACAGACGGTTTAGGTTGCCCGATGGGCATGGCTTCTCTAGCTACGTTCCTCAGTCAGTCGATATTCCTTGAGAGGCGATGGCAAGGAGACTATCGCACTGGTGGCAGATTTGACTCTCAGGCTACATTATGTGGAAAAGTATCTTTCTGGCGATTGGAATCTTCGCTACGTTGATAGGTGTTGAACTACTCTTTATTGATTCGGCTGTGGTCGTACCATTGGCAGGAGGAACCGGGAATTCAATATCTGCACCTGAATGGGCTCCGTGGCTACTCATCTCAGGAGGAGCCATTACGATCCTTAATTTATGCACCCTTCCAAATGGTTTGATCAAAGAATAAAAACACTACCTGGTTTCACAAAGCGTGCCCAGAAATCTGCGATTTACAATGATCATCACAAGTAAGCATCCGGCACACGACACTGTTCTTTTTGACGGAGAGTGTCGTTTCTGCCAGCGTCAGATTGCTATCCTGCGTGCACTCGATGTGTGGCGACGATTCATCTACACATCTCTGCATGAATCAACTGTATCAATCGATTTCCCAGAGCTTTCTTCCAAGCAGTTACAAGAACAGATGTTTGTGATTGATACCCAAGGGAACGCCCGCGGTGGTGCCGTTGCCGTTCGTTATCTCTCTCGGAAACTTCCACTGCTCTGGCCATTAGCTCTTCTTTTGCATATTCCAGGAACACTACCTCTCTGGAATTGGCTCTATGCATTCGTCGCAAAGCGACGACTTTGGATTGCTGGCAGATGTGACGATGGAAGCTGCCAGCTACCCCAGAAATAGGCTTTGCGCTGCCTTCTTATTTCTGCAAACCAAAAAACATAAGATGCTGCCAAGGCAACTCATCGAATTCACGCACGAGCGTAAAGCCATTGGGCTCGAGTTCTTTCTTTACCTGTGCCTTTGTCATCTTATGAAGTGGCTTGATTGGCACCCCAGCATCTTCCCCACGGAACTCCGCGAGAACAATTTGACCACCAACTGAAAGGCTTTCACGAATCCGTGTAAGCATTGCTTCAGGATGAGAGAACTCATGGTAGACATCAACACAAAATACAAGATCAACCTTCCCTTTTGGAAGTCGAGGATCAATGAATGTCCCAAGGACTGGTTGAATGTTAAAGAGTTTTTCCTGCCGAGCTCGTGTGACGAGGAGTCGAAGCATCTGAGGTTGAATGTCAACCGCATACACTGTGCCTTCAGGGCCAACACGTCGCGCTAGTTCGAGGGTATAAAAACCATTACCACACCCGAGATCGCAGATTGTTTGTCCTGGCTGTATTTGAAGTGCCTCGAGAAGGAGGCGACAATCTTCCTCACGTTGACGACTTTCACGAACAAGCCACGGCGCTCCTGTGTAGTGCATCGTTTGGGCAATCTCTCGACCCATATAATATGTCTGCGACGGGGGGATTTCAACAGTTCGATCGATTCTGAGATCAATTGTCAATGCTCGCCTCGGGGCCTTCTCTGACTTCTTATCCTGGGGAGCATCGTCGGCTGAAATCGGTAGTGCACTCAGGCAGAGTATCAGAAGAACTGCTTGAAAAACGCTGCGCATATATCGCGGCAAGAATAAGATAGACATACATTAAGTCTATATTTATACGCTGAAAAGCGATACAGCTAGGCGACGTGATAGCGAGGTTTTTCCAACAACGGCATTCCAGCAACGTCGTAACAACTCACAACAGTAATGCCACAGCGACTCGCATATGCAGTAATCTGATCTTGATCAACAAGAATTGTTTTTCCAGCCTCGATGACAAGCACTTTGCCTCCAGCTGCTCGAATTGACTGGAGTGTCCCGATGCCAATGGTAGGCATATCAAAACGCTCATCCTGCTGAGGCTTTGCAACCTTTACAACTGTCATGCCGCCAGAACGACAGAGATGGCCAGCTCTTCGGATACACTCATCGGTACCCTCAATTGCTTCAAGTGCAATTGGCGCTTGGTTTTTCACCACAACTGTTTGTCCAATATCGAGACGCCCAAGTTCTTTTGCAAGTCGCCATCCAAAAACAACATCAGACATCCGGCGTTTTGATAGAGGCTTGCCAGCTAGTACACCTTCAGTAGCCAGGAGTTCTGGAGCAAAATCTGTCGCCGGACAAATACGAATTTCAGACTTCTCAAACGCAACCGCGACCGCTCCAAGAAGTGAATCATCACGATTATCTTTACTGCGGCTTACAAGATGTGGCCAGAATGTCTTCAGTCCCTGCCAGTCAGGAAGGTGCCGCAGCCATCCGAATCGACAAAAAAGTTTCTTTTTATGGATTTTACCAGCCATAGTTGCTCGACGCACGCCGTGCCGCCGAAAGAAGTCGATTGCTTTTCCAATTTCGGCAACACCGACTTCTCCATACACATCAGCTATCTCTTCAAGTGATTCTTCGGCATGGTAACGGATCGTTAAAATTGCAACCCGGCCACCACGTCTGCGAATAGCTTCGGCAGTAGCTATTGGAAAGCGTCCCCAGCCCGCAAGAATGCCGACCAGTTCTCCGTCGAGTGATGGTAATTCGGGAACGTCTCCGGACACGGCTTTCATTGTGCTATCGGCTACTCTTCATCTGGCGATTTAAAAACACTTGTTCTAAAGGATCTCTTGCAGAACTCTATTTTCAGGCTGCTTTTGAGGACGACTCGTCGGTTGATGATCGAGAGCCTTGTTCTAATTCTTCAACCCGTTTGAGAAGTCGCTTCACCTGCTTACGCATCTCAGGAAGCTTTGACATCGACGCGAGTTGTAACTTCCGTTGTCTGAGGTCGATGGCTGGTTCACCAAGCACCGTGTGTCTCGCAGGTACATCATTCGAAACACCTGATCGTGCGCCCAATACTGCACCATCACCAATATGAATGTGATCTCGTAGGCCACATTGACCGGCCATGATGACCCATTCTCCAGTACTTGTACTTCCTGCCACACCCACCTGAGAGCAAATCATGTTGTGTTGGCCGATCCGACAGTTATGCGCAATCATCACAAGATTATCGATTTTGGTCCCGCTACCGATGATTGTCGGCCCGTACGTTCCACGGTCAATTGTTGTTCCGGCACCAACTTCAACATGATCACCCAATTCAACCCAACCAAGTTGAGAGGAAAGTTTCAGCCCTGCTACGTCTGGTTTGTACCCAAATCCATATGCTCCCAAAACGGCATTGGAATGAATAACACAATCTTTTCCAACAACGGTATCGTCATAGAGAACGGCATTGGAAAAGACAGTTGTTCCAGCACCAATTTTACAGCCAGCACCAATACGAACTCCCGGGTGAAGCACAACACCTTCGGCCAGTTCAACATCTGGACCTACGAAAGCGAATGGCAATACTTCGACATTACCAGCGAGTCGAGCTGAAGGATCTATTGCAGCTTGTGGACTAACCCCTAGACGACGTTGAGTACGTTGCGGACGAAAGTGCTGAATAATGATTGCAAAAGCCTGATGAACATCAAAAACTTCAATTGTCGGTCGGTCCTGTGGTCCAGCGCCTGTCGGCACAATGGCGGCGGCGGCTTCACTTTGGGTCAAACTTGGTAACCGCTCAACTGAGTCCACAAGTGTGATGGCACCTCCAGTTGCTGTCTCAAGAGTCGATGCTGATGTAATCTTCAGTTCGACTGTATTCGTAGTAGGCAGGACAAGTTGTCCATCAACTAAATTTGCAACCTTTGAAATGGAAATAGACATCTGGCAACCTCCCGGACCAAACCCTTACAGCACAACCGTTACGCGACTATGAACTGGGAGATTAGGAGTCCTGCTGGGGAGACGCAAGATCGGCCAAAGCTGGCTTATACAACAGCCAAAACTGCCAAAACATCCCTGCAGAAAGGGCCATTCGGAATGACCAGAGAATTGTCCGAATCCAATTCGTAGTGACAAGAAGACGGTGCGTTTGAGCGTTCCAGCCAGTGGAGAGCTGTAAATGGCATGGCACCTGAAGAAAAAATGTGCTTCCCCAGATTCCCAGTAAGGCAATGATTCCGAGGACGGGTAAGAATGCATCGACACCCCGTGGGCGATGCACAAGCAGCCAGACTGCAACAACCCCCTCAATCAACATGGGAGGGATAACAACTGGCCCGGTACGCTCACGATGTGCCACTTCCCAACTTCCAAAATCATCGTGAGGCCATCCCTCCATTAAAGGATAATGCACAACCTGAACAAACCAGATGAGCCCTGTCATAAAACTGGTCATTAGTAATTGAATGACCAAGGGTCGAACACCAGAACCTACGTTTCTCATCACGTTCCAATCGGAGCAAGTACTTCCACTGCATTTCCGGCAGGATCAGCGACATAGCAGCTACGTGTGCCATCTCGATGAGGCTTCAATTCACCAAAGGCTTCAGCCTGCGGATGGATGAATCCTATGTGCGGTGGATGCTGCTCTGGGATCACAAGAGCAAGCCGAGCGTTTCCAAATGCAAGGAGTGCCCATGTCTCGTCCTGATACTCAATGTCACAGCGGAAATGCTTTGTGTACCATTCAACTGCCTTTAAAACATTGCTCACAGCAATTGCAACGTGATGTATTTCATCAAGTGCAGCATTCGGGTCTACAACAGGCAATGAGTTTGAATCTGAAGAGGTAGACATGACATGAATCTCAGAGGCTATTTATTGAAGATGCAAAATTCTATTGTATCTGTGAGAGCAGAGACAATATGAACACAAAAATTTAGGATTAGCTTTTTGCCTTTATGTCAGCAAGACCGCCATCCACTCCAAGAACCTGACCAGTAAGCCATGAGTTTTTAGGATCGAGGAACCAACAGACTGCACTGGCGATATCTTCTGGTTCACCAATACGACCAAGTGGATGCATTGCAACCGAGGCCTTCTCAGCCAGATCACTTGATAAAAGACCCGCAGCAAGTGGCGTACGCACCAGGCCCGGGGCGACACAGTTAAACCGGATACGAGCTCGTGTGTAGGTTGCCGCCGCAGAACGGGTAAGTCCTATCACGCCAGCCTTTGCCGCAGCCACTGCTTCATGATTTGCAAGCCCTATTCGGCCAGCAGCACTGGAAAGCAGCACGACGGAACCACCTGAGCTTCGTAGCAAACGTCCGGCAGTACGAACACAATGAAAAGCTGTTGTCAAATTTGCTGTGATCGTCGCGTCCCATTCTTCGGGACTTGTTAAGTGTGCAGGCTTCAAGAGAATTGAACCAACGCAGTTCACAATGCCTGTCAGACCATCCAAAGCAGCGAATGCCTGATCACCACACTGGTCGACCGACGTTGCGTTAGTTGCCTCTACAAGACCGAACTCACAGCCCAATGCTGTAGCTTGCGTCTCGAGGCTTCCCTGCGTTCGGCCAGCTATAAATACGTTGCCTCCTGAGGCAACGATTGATTTGGCAATTGCTGAACCAATACCACCAGCACCAATGATTAGAACTTTCTGCACAGAATTATTCCCCCAACGAGTTATTTGTTTCAGTTGAAGGGTTCAGTCTACAGCCAGTCGCCAATGGTTTTCTCAAGTTTGGCTTCTTCCGCCATAGTCCGGAGTTTGGCAATGGCCCGAGTTTGAATTTGTCGGATTCTTTCCTTACAAACACCCATCTCTGTTCCCAGTTGACGGAATGTTTTCGGCTTATCGCCATCAAAACCAAAACGTGCCAAAACGATTTGCTGCTCCCGAACTTCAAGTGAATCAAGAAATTTTGAAAAAAGACCTTTTAAATATCGGACCTGCTCTGGAGAGCATGCTTCGTGATCTGAAAGTTCTTCAGCACGGTCTTTTACTGGCTCATCATCTGAAGCAAACCGATTTCGATACTGTCGGCTCTTGTGGGAAATTCGAAAGAAATGTCTTTGAATTGCATATGTCGCGTACGTACTAAATCGATTTCCTAAAGCAAAGTTGAATTTTTCAACAGACCGCATAAGCGCGATGTTACCTTCACTAATCAACTCATCAAATGAATGGCTCGGTTCATTGAATTTTTTCGCAATTGAAACCACAAGTCGCAAATTGGATGTGATGAGGATTGCTTTCACTGTTTCCGCTTCTGCAATCAATCCTTCAATCTGCTTCATCTGCTTCATGGTCGCCCGGGTAGGGCTAAGTCGGTCTCTCTTTTGAATGGCCTGAAATTTTAGCCAGTTCATTCTTCGAAAATAGAATTGCTCTTCTTCTTTTGACAGAAGTCGGTTTTGATACAAGCTCGCAAGGTACGGGGAAAGGGACCGACCCACTGCCGCTTTTTTATCAGTCACTGAACCTGCCAAGGGAATTTTTGCGTCTGCTGGAGGTGAATTCGCAAGCAATTCCGCATCTTTTTCGAAGAATACGTCACCACCTATATACTCTAACGCTCTCTCAAAAAGAGCGATTCTTTTCTTTGACAGAATGGTTTTTCGTCGCTTTTCGGCAGGTGAAAGACCAACCAACTTTTTCGGTTCAGTTGTGGCTGAGCCAATTCTTGTGTTTCTTTGAGAAACTTTTGATGCCTTTGGAAGTCGGCGACGGGTCTCGGCGAGAGCAATCACTTCGGTTTCCTTTCTCGTAAGTCCCACGTGGGACAATTGACGCTATGATTCTTCCTACCCCTTAAAACCGTAAAACCTGCCCTCCGCTAACGATATTTCCTCGAAATTTGTGAAATTTCCTTAAATTCGCCGGGAAAAGGTCATTTGGCATCTCGAATTCGCATTTCCTGAACTCTCTCTATCCATCGGAAACCTCAATACTATGTGCCGTAACCTTGTTCTGGTTCTGGGTGATCAACTTGATCAATCAAGTGCTGCGTTTGACGACTTCGATAAAAAGCAAGACGTCGTGTGGATGGCTGAAGTGGCGGAAGAATCGACTCATGTCTGGACTCACAAAGCGAGGATTGCTGTTTTCCTGTCTGCGATGCGGCATTTTCGTGACCAGTTGTCACATGATGGTTTCACAGTTGACTATCTTGAACTCTGTGACAAAAAAAACCCGCGCGAACCAGCTTCACTGACCGCAGCACTCGAAACAAGCCTTAAACGATTCAAAAAAAAAGGTTTCCGTCCAGAACGACTCATTTGTGTGGAACCGGGTGAATGGCGAGTTCGAATAGCCCTTGAGGAGGCTGCAAAAACTGCTGAGATTTCTCTTGAAATTCGTCCCGACCGTCATTTCTTCACAACAGTCGATGAATTTTCAGAACATGCTGCAGGTCGCAAGCAACTGCGGCTTGAGTATTTCTATCGTCCACTTCGCAAACGCTTTGGCATCTTGATGGATGACGGTGAACCCATTGGCGGACAATGGAATTATGATGCCGAGAATCGTGGTAGCTTTGGTAAGAATGGGCCCGAATCATTACGGCAACCAAAACGATTTAAACCAGATGCCATAACGAATAACGTCATTGATCTTGTCACGAAACGATTCCACAAGCATCCAGGTTCATTAGAAAAATTTGATTGGCCTGTCACGAAGAAAGATGCGCGTGCTGCGCTACGAGATTTTATTGCATATCGTTTAACCAACTTCGGAGTGTATCAAGACGCAATATGGACTGGTGAGCCTTGGCTTTATCACTCCCGCCTCTCGGTCGCTCTCAACTTGAAACTTCTCGACCCACGCGATGCGGTTGCTGCCGCTGAAGAAGCCTATCGAAATGGATCTGCGCCTCTAGCAGCCACCGAAGGGTTTATTCGTCAAATTCTTGGATGGCGTGAATATGTCCGTGGTATTTACTGGCGATTTATGCCGGAATATGCCCAACGAAATACTATGGGAGCCGATCGGCCATTACCGAACTTTTATTGGACTGGCGACACAGACATGAATTGCCTGAAAGATGCACTTGGTCAAACACTTGAATACGGATATGCGCATCATATTCAACGACTTATGGTAACCGGTCTTTTTGCCATGCTGTATGGAGTCAAACCTGAAGACATTCACCAGTGGTATCTTGCAGTCTATGTCGATGCTGTTGAATGGGTCGAGCTACCAAACACCATTGGCATGAGTCAATTTGCCGATGGCGGCGTCATGGCATCCAAGCCCTATTGTGCAACGGGTGCTTACATCGACCGGATGAGTAATGCCTGCAAGACATGTCGATACAAACCAAAAGTCGCACATGGACCCGAAGCCTGCCCCTTCACAACGCTCTACTGGGATTTTCTTGCACGGCATGAAAAACTCTTGAAGAAAAATCCGCGAATGACAATGCAGTTACGGAATCTTGTACGTAAAGACAAGAGTGAACTTAAGACAATACGGCGTCAGGCAGAAAACCTAAGAGAGTCTTGAACCGCTTTGTGTTTCTCTGGTGTGTTTCTCTGGTGTGTTTCTCTGGTGTGTTTCTCTGGTGTGTTTCTCTCTGGTTCATCTTGAGTTTATTGATCAGGATCATCTGAATCTGTCACATTCCAGACAATGCTTTTCTCTAAAGCAAAGGCTTGAACATGCCGACGAAGGTCACGTGTTCTCCCGCGCGTGTATTTGAATGTCGCCACGTCATCATGTACCGTCTTTATTGCGAGTGTATCGTGACCTGATCCTGACCACTGAAACACGAGCACTCCGTGTGTTTCAAATTGCATCTGCTGCTCAATCGCGGCGGCACTTTGTGGACCAAAAAGTTTTACAACATCCTCCACAGATTCCAGAAATCGTGGCTCGAAAACATTACCCCGTATTTCACTATGCAGCGGACCTTTAAGCTGAAGTGGCTGAACTCTCTCGTCGCCGGGCAGCAGGATCAAAAAAAACACTATACCAACGAGTTCAATAATCACTTTTGGAATAGTCATGCATGTACGCCTTACCTTTACATTTGTTTCTCAGTACTTGTTCCGACACGTGAAATCATTGATGCCGCATCGCGGCTGTGATGTCTCACTATGCCCTCTCAATCACAATGCGATGGTGAAAACTATCGTGCTCTTCTCGCAAAACATCTGCAATCATCAACTTCTGTTCCGCAAGCTCTCTACGCTGCAGCAAACGATCTGTTTCATTCAGTGGTTGGCCGGGGAAATACATCTGTGTTACAAGCTCAACAAAACCTCGCTTCATGACTTTAAAATGAATATGGGGTGGACGTTCCCAATCGAGACCAGCGGGGTAACTACCGGGCATGACCGTACGAAAACGAAATGCTCCCTTTGAACCACTTGTCACAATAGCCCATCCTTGAAAATGCTGATCGAGTGGAGCAGGGTTTGGATCATTTGGATGATTATAGCGACCTTCTGCATTTGCCTGCCAAATTTCGACTGACGCATCTTCAACCGGATCACCCGTGGAATCAAAGACCTCTCCTGTTATCCAGATGACTGCGCCTCGTGCAGTACCATCTCGACCAGCTATGTGTGTGAGATCGAAATCTTTGTCTTTTTGTGGTGTTATCGGATAAAAAGGCCCCGCAATTTCCTGGGGAGTTTCTTGCCTCTCAGCGGTACCACCAGATGCCTGTGCCCAACTTGCAATACCGCTTAGAAAACTACCGGCGATAAAAGAACGCCTTTTCTGATTGACCATCGGAATCTTGCCCCTGAATGACCATTCGAACGACTTTTTATATTGCACTCACGCTTTATGACGACTGTGGGTTTTCCCGAATAAACGTTTGTGCACGTGCTGCATCCGGCGCGTGTGCCATGAGCACATCAGCCGAGATAACTTCTTTTGCGTAGAGATCAATAAAAGATTGAGTAAGCGTCACCATGCCTTCTCTTCGCTGAGTTTGCATAATTGAATTCAACTGAAAACTTTTACGTTCTCGAATAAGATTTCGAGCGGCATTATTCAACCGTAGTATTTCAAAGGCAGCAGCACTTCCTCCACCATTTTTAGGAACGAGAGACTGTGCAATGAAACTGTTTGACACATTTGCTATCTGTGCACGAACCTGATCCTGCTCATCTTCAGGAAATGTTGATATCACACGCTCAGGAACATCTTGCACACTCGCCGAATGGACTGTTGCAAATACGAGGTGGCCAGTCTCTGCAGCCTGCATAGCCGCTTGAATTGTCTCTGTGTCTCTCATCTCACCAACGAGTATGACATCAGGGTCTTGCCTAAGTGCTGTGCGTAGTCCGTCTGAAAAAGTATCGAAGTGCGCATTTTTCTCACGGTGTGTATAAACTGATTGGTTTGGGGTATGAATAAACTCGATTGGATCTTCTAGTGTCAGAATATGCTTTTTCCGATTCTGATTAATATGACGAATCATTGCAGCAATGGTGGTCGACTTCCCACTTCCAGTCACTCCTGAAACAATAACCATCCCTGTATTTTCGAGAGCAATTTTTTCGAAAATATCCGGCATGCCAAATTCTTTAATCGTAGGAATTTCATCCGGAACAATACGACAAACAACCTTAAATCCAGCAAAGCACTTTGCAAAACTAATTCGTAGTCGACATACCTGTTTTCCATCGAGACCTTTTACTTGGTAGCCACGATCAACAGCGCCGTGCTCTTCAAGTTGCCGAGATGAACGATCATCTAAAAGCAGACTCTTCAGGTCTTCAATCTGCTGGGATGATACTTTTGGCAAATTAATCTGTCGGATAGAACCGTCGATTCGAAACTGTGGCTCATCCCCAGTTTGAAAGTGAATATCTGAAGCGCGGTGCTGAATTGCTTGTTGTACAAATTCATCAAGATCGAAAAGTTTTGTCATGGTGTAAGCTCCGAAATCTGAGACAACGATTTGTGAGACCATGCTCCTCATGACCACCTCATTGCAGCCTGATGTGTTCATGAATTTCACTGAAAGCAATGTATACGACAACTCGGTACCGCAGTGTTTCATTTGCACAAATTCGTAAAATAACGAGTTAGAGAGGGATTTCTGGCGTATAGGTTCCGCAATTGCACGACTCTCACGAGCCCGCTAAGGTCTCACGCGAACTTCATACACCACCTGTGGATTTATTGTGCCACTACATCATTTACGTCTGCAGGTATCTATCGCGTGTTGCCTTGTGGCAAGTGCACTAGCAGCACAAGATGTTGTCTGGGTGGAACCTATACGTTCGCCAGAAGCCCAGACACGATTTTCTGGTCCTGCAGACCCATGGACTCCGTATCGTAGTCCAGACCAACGCATTGATCTTCTACCACCGGTTGAGTTCAATATCGAACAGGACACGTTCGCTAGTGAACCGATTGCTGACCTTGATCCGATTGAGCCGGGATCTTCACGGCGAAAAAAACCTAGCTTTGGGCGTGCCGCGCCAGTGACCATAGGTGGTTTTTGGGCACCAAACACGCCTGTCGTAAACCAACCAGCAAACCTA
>JABAAH010000027.1:14115-17435 GCA_014238855.1 Planctomycetota bacterium | reverse complement strand
TACAAATGAATGCGCAGTTTGCTCGATTGGCCACGCCCCTTGGTATCCCGGAAGAGGGAAAACCTCTTTGGCTGGCAATCGCTAAATTTGGTCGGCTTGAGCTTGCAACAAACGCAGTCCTACCAGACTCTGGTGAACCCGTACCGAGTCAGTTCTGGCTCGTCGAAACAGGCGTCACTCACATTCGTCCTCTTGCTTCTGGAAGTACCATTGGTGGTACGTTTCTCTTTGGTTCAGCGAGTGATAAACCTTTTCATGCTGGCCGTGACCTGACGCTTATGTCGATTCTCTTTGCGACAGTACCAGCCCGAAATCAGCGTGATGACTGGAGCTTTAGTCTCTTCTATTCACCAACATCACAGTTGCCTTACCCGCTGCCCGGTATCGCTTATGTATATAAGCCAGACGAGACATTTGAAGCCAAAATTGGTCTGCCTGCCGGACTGGAATGGCGACCAAACGATGATTGGGAAGTGACGTTTAGTTACTTTCCGATCGTGAATGTAAACGCCATGATACGAAGACGCCTTGCTGATAAGCTCTGGCTATTCGGTGGCTACCGAACCGATACGCAGATCTATTTTCTAGCTGATCGTATTGTCGAAAAAGAACGTTTCTATGTATTCGACCAACGTGCTGCTATTGGGCTTGATCGGCAAATCGGAGCTGGATTCAGCCTCGAATTTTTGGCCTCATACCTTTTTGACCGTGAGCTTTTCCAGGGGACAAGTTTTACTTCCGGGCGAACTGATATCATCGAGTTCGACCCTGGTCTTGGTCTATCACTGCAGCTTCTGTGGCGAAGATAACGACTATTCGTAATTCCACTTGGTAATCCATGGATCTCTGAATTTCTGCTGCATTGCTTTGAGCTTTTCTTGGTAATTCAAAAGTGTTCCTGCATGAACTGGATCATTGGCAAGATTCTTTGTCTCTTCGGGGTCTTCCTTGATGTGATAAAGTTCGAATCGGGGCCGGTAAATATACTCTTTGACCGTTTTCTTTCCGTAGGGAGCATCGGGGCCGCGTTGGTATTGAGACTGCCAGCTACTGGCAGCCCAAAGATCTGATGCAAATGGATACGGTAGCGGATGTGCAATATTCCAAATCAATTTCCACTCATGATCACTCACTGCCCTCATTGGATAATACATCTGAATCTCATGAAACGTATGTGACGCAAAATGTGCATCGTGTATTTCAAAGTCAGGGTCCGCAAGAATCGGCAACCATGACCGACCGTGGTATGCGAGTAAACCATTCCGCGGCCCATGGTTTTCATTAGTCGCATATGGCTTCTCCTGCCAATATTCTTCAGGTGGCATCCAGTGCTTTGGCCGCTGCTTTGAGTGATCGAGTTCGCCTGCAAAGTCGAGCACGGATGGTGTTATATCCGTGTGGTTGATAATACTCTGACTCCGCACACCGCGAACCTTTACATATGGATCGTAGACAACAAAAGGAACCCGCAGGCCCGGCTCGTAGACTGTTGTCTTTCCACCTGAAAAAGCCATGCCGTGGTCACTGGTAAAAAGAATAAGTGTTTTGTCGAAAATGTTGGCTTCTTTCAAAAGCTCGACGAGTCGTGCGAGACCCTGATCGATTCGGGCACACGACTGATAATACTGAGCAAGTTCACTCCGTGTTTCAGGCGTATCAGGCAAAAACGTTGGAACCTGAACATCTTCAGGTTTAAAAAAAACTTCCTTTACATCCTTGTGACTCCCCCGCTTTGGTTTGTTCCCAAAAAGATCTGGTTTCAGATCTAATGCAGAGTCCTTATCAATGCCACCACCACGATGAGGATCACTGGTAGCAAAGTAAAGGAAAAATGGCTCTTCACTTTTTGAATTGATGACATCTGCACAAGCATTTGCCATTTGGACCGCATTGCGAGGAGAGCCCTTCCGCTCTGACTCAAAGTGATACACCTCTTCAGGTGCCACATGATACTTTCCAATCCGAACAGTTCTGTAACCAACTCGTGTAAGTGCTCGTGGAAGTGACAGACTCACTACGTCATACCAGCTCGCAAATTTATGAAAGTCATGCTGATGCCCATACTGACCGTTGGCGTGATTATGTAATCCCGAAAGAATAACTGAGCGACTCGCGGAACAACTTGCTGTTGTCGCAAAGGCATTATCAAACACAACCCCATCATCTGCCAACGCATCGATAGCAGGAGTCACTGCAACTGAGTCACCGTAGCAGCCTAATGTTGGTGACTCATCATCTGTCACGAAAACAATAATATTTCGTTCAGCTGCATTGATTGATTGAAAGAAAAATGTTCCGTACAGAACACTGAAGAGAAATGCCCACATGACTGCATTCGTTTGAAAAATGAGGTTTATCATGTTTTTTTTCATTTCGAGGGGCTCCGGAAAAAAAGAGCTTCGTTCCACTAAATTACCTATGTTCGCGTTCTCCAAAACATACACACGAAATTCTGCCGAATACACGAAAAATGCTGGGCTGAGGCGGAATTGCTTCGCGGCCCTGATTTTGCCTACAGTACGTGAAAATCTCCACTTTCCCAACCTTGAGACCCGATGACCGCCTACTCTCTCACCCACCTTCGACAGCTTGAAGCCGAAAGCATTCACATTATCCGTGAGGTAGCAGCCGAGTTTGACAACCCCGTCATGCTCTACTCCGTCGGGAAAGATTCTGCTGTTATGGTTCGATTAGCCGAGAAAGCTTTCTTCCCTGCCAAGCCACCATTTCCGCTCATGCATGTCGACACCACCTGGAAGTTTCAGGAAATGTACGAATTGCGGGATAATTACGTTGCTAAGGAATTGGGTTTTAAACTCATTGTGCATGTCAATGAAGAAGGCCGGGCGCAAGGAATTAATCCCTTTACCCATGGCAGCAAAGTGCACACTGACGTCATGAAAACTCAGGCATTGAGGCAGGCACTTGATAAATATCGTTTCGATGCAGCCTTCGGTGGCGCTCGTCGCGATGAAGAAAAAAGTCGTGCCAAAGAACGAGTCTTTTCTTTTCGTGATGAATTTCATCGTTGGGATCCAAAGAGCCAACGTCCTGAGTTATGGAATCTCTACAACACGAAGGTTAAGAAAAATGAAAGTATAAGAGTATTTCCACTCTCGAATTGGACTGAACTCGATGTCTGGCAGTACATCCATCTTGAGAAAATTCCAATCGTACCACTTTACTTTGCAAAAGAACGACCGATTGTATGGCGAGAAGGTGTCATGATCATGGTCGATGATGATCGAATGCAATTCGAACCTAATGAGAAACCTGAAATGCGAAATGTTCGATTCCGAACACTTGGTTGCTACCCGCTC
>JABAAH010000027.1:3890-14108 GCA_014238855.1 Planctomycetota bacterium | reverse complement strand
CAATGAGAAACCTGAAATGCGAAATGTTCGATTCCGAACACTTGGTTGCTACCCGCTCTCTGGTGCCGTTGACTCAAAGGCGACGACAGTTCCTGAAATTATTCAGGAAATGCTACTGACCACATTCTCAGAACGACAAGGCAGACTCATTGACTCCGACGAATCGGGCTCAATGGAGAAGAAGAAGAAAGAGGGATACTTTTAGTCTATGTCTCACCAATCAGCACTTATTGCAACCGATATTGATGAATACCTTACGCAACATGAGCAGAAAGAACTTCTGCGGTTCATCACCTGTGGCAGTGTAGATGACGGTAAGAGCACCCTTATCGGTCGACTCTTTTACGAGTCGAAAATGATTTATGAAGATCAACTCACTGCAATAAAAAAAGATACAACACGTTACGGGACAACTGGTGAAGAGATTGATCTCGCACTTTTCACTGATGGCCTCGAGGATGAGCGCCAGCAAGGAATAACAATCGATGTTGCCTATCGTTATTTCTCGACCGATAAAAGAAAATTTATAATTGCTGATACACCAGGCCATGAGCAGTACACACGAAACATGGCCACCGGGGCGTCGACTGCTGATCTTGCCATCATTTTAATTGATGCACGGCACGGTGTTCTTTCTCAGACCAAACGGCACTCATTTATCGTGTCTCTTCTTGGCATCAAACACATAATCGTAGCCATAAACAAAATGGATATTGTGGACTACAGCCAGGAAGCATTTGAATCCATTCGTCGAGACTACATTGACTTTGCTGCCCGACTTGATTTACCTGATGTGCACTTTATGCCGATCTCTGCACTAAAAGGCGATAATGTTGTTACCAACAGTGAAAAGATGTCATGGCATGAGGGCCCGCCTCTCATGACACTTCTGGAATCTGTCTACATTGGATCCGATCGCAACATGGAAGATTTTCGTTTTCCTGTTCAATACGTGACACGTCCAAACCTTGACTTTCGGGGTTTCGCTGGCACGATCGCTTCAGGAATCATTCGCAAAGGCGATGAGATTATCACTTTGCCTTCTCGTAAGAAGAGTCGTATTCAATCGATCATAACTTTCGATGGGGAGCGTGATGAGGCATTCGCACCACAATCAGTCACTCTTACCCTTGAGGATGAAATTGACTCCAGTCGTGGTGACATGATTGTTCGTGCTGGTAATCTTCCTAAGGTTGATCAGAAGTTTGAAGCAATGCTGGTATGGATGGATGAAACCGAACTCGTTCCAGGAAAAGAATATCTTTTTAAACAAACCGGCAAGGTTACGCCCGGACGAGTCAGTTCCCTCAGATATCGAGTCGATATCAATACACTTCATCGAGAACCCGCACCAACGTTGGCACTAAACGAGATTGGTCGCTGTGCGGTGACGCTTGCTGTTCCTATTGCTCATGATGCCTATCGACGGAATCGAGCAACTGGGTCATTCATAATTATTGATCGTCTCACAAACGGCACCATTGGGGCCGGCATGATCCTCGATCGTGAACGAGAAGAAGGAGCGGCCCACTGGGACGATGAACCGGCCAGCGAAGGCCTCACTGTGTCTTCAAGTGAGGTAACGCCTGAGGAACGTTATGCTCGATTTGGTCAAAAACCAGTGACCATTCTTATTACGGGCCTCACTGGATCAGGAAAAACAACAGTTGCTCAGGCACTGGAGCGTAGGCTGTTTGATGATGGACGTGCCGTGATGTCACTTGATGGACAGGCCATGCGACTTGGCATAAGCCGTGACCTTGGCTTCTCGGCCAGCCAACGAAGTGAGAATCTGCGACGATCTGTCGAAGTTGCAAAGATTGCGAATGATGCTGGTTTAATTGTGATTGCAGCCTTCGTTGCACCTGATGAACAGTCACGCCTTAAAGCAGCCGAACTTGTTGGCACAGAACGATTCCTCATTATTCACCTCTCGGCACCTATCGAGATCTGTCGAGAACGTGATGAAAAAGGCCAGTATGCAAAAGCAGATGCTGGTGAGCTGGGCAACTTCCCTGGCGTATCAGCACCATACGAACCCCCAACGCAAGCAGATCTTGTACTTCCGACAGACGAACTTCCGGTAAGTCGATGTGTGGAGGCCATCATCGAACTTCTCGAGACAAAAGGTATCCTTGGGTGAGCCGTGGATTCGATGAATCAATGAATAGCAGGTCCCCAATTCGTATCGGAATTCTGACCGTCTCCGATCGCGCGAGTCGCGGTGTGTATGCCGACGAGGGCGGGCCCGCGATTCAAAATTATCTTCGAGAAGTTCTTGTCGTCCCGTGGGAATCCGATATTCAGATTGTTTCGGATGAAATCCAGAGTGTCTCCACGGCAATCGAGAACATGTCAAAAAAAGGATGTTGTCTTGTTATCACCACAGGTGGTACCGGTCCAGCGCCACGTGATATAACGCCTGAAGCAACTGAACGAGTCTGCTCTAAACTCCTACCAGGTTTTGGTGAACTCATGCGACAGGTATCTCTTCAATACGTACCCACTGCCATTCTCTCGCGGCAGACTGCGGGCATTTGTGGTAACGCTCTGGTCGTTAATCTTCCGGGGCGACCGAAGAGTATCCACGAATGCCTCGATGCCATTTTCCCTGCAATTCCTTACTGTATTGATCTTATCCATACAGGCAATGCACACGCTCCCTACTTAGACACAGACCCACAACGCATAAAGACATTTCGCCCACGAGTTAAGTAGGCCGGATTATTCTGAATGTGAATAACAGCCTGTGACTCAAGTGACTGCCGATCTACTCGATGATCAGAAATGACCCTCGGCAGCCAACTTCAAGATTCAGGTGAGCTGCCAACAAATGTAAGACGGCCGGGAAGAACTCGGATTGTAACCGGCAGCTCACCACCGGGATCGCCATCAAGCTGGTACGGAATTGGTTCATCAGATTCAATAAAAATTGATGTCGCTTGTTCAACGTGTGTGTCACGCCAGCTTCTGTGCCAGCCGAAAAGGACTCCGATAAAATAACAAATTCCATTCCACCAATGTCCACCACGAAAACAACACAGGTCGAGTTTGCCGTCGGTACAATCACCCTCCGCAACAAATTTCAGTCCAAGGGCATATCGCGGTACGTTGAGGACGAATGCCCATCGCGTGTGAATTGCTTTTTCCTTTCCCTCAGTCCACACGCGAATCAGGGGAAAGTGATAACCTCCAATTGCACGTAAAATTGGTGCTATCCATGTCGTGTAATCGATATGACCAGTTCGTTGGGCACTGAGCAGCCGAACCACTTCGGCATCAAAACCAACTGAAGCAACTGCTAAAAAAAGATGTCCGTTAGCTTCTCCTGCATCAATTGAAAATGTTTTTAAACTGCTTATTCGATCAATGAGCTGCTTGATGTCGGGACGAAATCCAAGTTGTTTCGCCACGATATTTTCTGTCCCCAGTGGGAGTATCGCAAGTGGTGTCGTTGCATCTGTCCAGTTTGCAACCATTCCAATCGTGCCGTCACCGCCCGCACAAATAACACATGCCAATGTATCTTCCTTCGAACGAGAAGCTGCATTGATATGTTGACGGATTTTTTCTGGCTCACTCTCCTGCTCAACGGAAAAACCCGCAGACAGAAGTCCTTCCCGAAGATCATGGAGCAGTACCTGCTTGTCACGTGCACCAGCATTTGGGTTTTCAACGAGAAGGACTCGTTTGCTTTGATGCATCATGACGGACAATCTGGCTTGCTCAAAAAAGACTCGGGAAACACGAACAGGTTGAGAGGACTCCATAGCTGTAAGGAACTGACTTCATTTTGCCTTTCTTGAACCCACTTCTCTCAATGAAGATTACCAGAGTGGCAAACAGCGGTGCCTTCCCCGAAGCCTGCTTCAAATCTCCAGCCGAAGAGAGAGGGAAGCTGAAGAGTTTTATTACTTCTGCAGAGAGTGCACTTATGGTGTGGGTGAAACAATCGCTTTCCCAGACTGCCTGCCTCTGCAGGTCAGTCTGAGAAAGCTTTATTGTATTCGCAAGCTTATCGGAGACGGACGGATCGTGATACACGACCAAAATTATCGACAAGAATAAGATCTGTCTGAGAAATTGATCGAACAGCTGGCGTGAGTGTCTGATTCGTCATTCCGACTCGTGCCGAGGCTGTAACGTGTGTAATTAGTCGTCCATTCGAAATCATCCAGGTGCCGCTCGAAATCGGAGAAGGCACAAATACGGACTGGAAATTTTGAATTCTTTGATAGTAACGATACGTTTGAAATGTTCCATCAACATTGTACGTCATGTCAACGGACCCTTCGGTATCTGTCATTCGCCATGTTCCAACCGCCATTTCTCGAACTTCAGCATCTGTAAGGATTCGTGATGTCACACCTCCAGCAGGTACTACAGATGGTGGTGGTGCTGGATTCGCACTTTGCCACTGACTCATATCCGGTGGATTATCATGGACTGGCTTCGGTGTTGGTCGTGGTGCACCTTTTTGGGTTGCTGAATTATTCGGCTCATACTTTTCTAAGATGACCAAAGCGCGTGCAGAGTCTTTTGGTGCACCAAATTCAGTAGGTACTTTTGAAACATCTCGAGAAAAACAGACGACAAGTTTACCATCATCAAATTTGTAGATGCCTTTCCCTGTCTCGGTATCCTTGTTTTTGATCGTGATTCGCTTGGGATACGACGTCGGATCAATACGAAACTCACGAGTTGTTTTACTTCCACCAATTGGCGACTGAAAAAGAATCGTGTAGTCGACGATTTCTAAATTTCCCCCGCCAGGAAGCCAGTACTGCATCTGTTCATCTGGGATTTCTTGACCGTTTTCAACGAGCTCTACGACTCGCCAGTTCCCGCGCACTCGTTCTAATTCAGTGTCGACTGCCGAGGGCGTTTGCGCATTTGCAGAAACGGGGAACAGCATAAGGCTGAGGCATCCAAATAGTGCAAGGCATTGGGCCGAAATGCGTGAAGCGTGCATAGCATCCTTTCAGGGATATTTTTCTCAGACGACGGTAATCGTCATGGTACGGAAACTGGGTTGTGTCAGATGGTGAAAAGCAAACGATTCTTCCACATCCACGATCATAAGATCATGAGAAATGTATCCGTATCCCGTCAACACGAACCTCTCGTAGAAAGATGCCAAAAAATAGCTTGACACTAAATTTAGTCTCTTTAGCACCTGCTGTTTCAGTACTGTCTCGCAATTTGTGGTGCAAAATACGTCAGAATAGCGTCAGCACCAGACCTTTTCATCGCAAGGATTGCTTCAAAAGCAGCCCGCTGCCCATCGAGCCAACCGTTTGCGGCAGCGGCCTGAATCATCGCATACTCCCCGCTTACCTGATAGGCAAGTGTGGGGACACCAAAGGTTTTTTTCACCCGATAGATAATATCCAGACACGTTATCGCTGGTTTTACCATGACCAAATCTGCACCTTCATCGAGATCGAAGGCAACCTCTCGTATTGCTTCATCTGAATTCGCTGGATTCATTTGATACGTTTTTTTATCTCCGACACCAAGCGATTTTGCAGTATCAAGGGCCGCATGACTGCCAATCGCGTCACGAAAGGGTCCATAATATGCAGAGGCATACTTTGCTGCGTATGAAAGAATACCCACCCCATCCTGATGATTTTTATCAAGCGCAACTCTGATTGCTCGAACTCTACCGTCCATCATGTCTGATGGGGCAACGATATGGCAGCCTGCCTGAGCAAGCACGACAGCCTGCTGCTGAAGCACGGTGACGGTCTCATCATTCAAGATACAGCCGTTTTCGAGAAGACCGTCATGACCATGGGTCGTGTATGGGTCGAGTGCAACGTCACAAATTATACCAACATCATTTCCTGTTTCGGCTCGCACTGCTTGAATAGTTCGGCATACGAGATTATCTGGATCAACAGCATTCTGCCCATCTACTGTTTTCCGTTCCTGATCAATCACTGGAAAGAGTGCTATTGCTGGTATGCCTAAAGACTTTGCCTCAGATGCTGCTTGTACAACACCATCAATTGCCAACCGATTCACACCAGGCATTGCCACAACCGGTTCACTTCCTACTTTGTCATGAACAAAGAGTGGCCAGACAAGGTCTTGTGGTGACACACTGGTTTCCGCCACCATCTCGCGAAGCCAATCGTACTGCCGGTTTCTGCGAAAACGAGTTGTTGGAAAACGCCCAAGAACACCGCCATTTTCTGAAGCACTCATGGCAACACCGGATTTCTACTATCTTTCACAATAGCTACACCAGGCATGGCAGGACTAATGGCTACCGAATGCTCGGATCGTGTTGCGACGGCACATGCTTCAGTTGTTTCCCAAAGTGAAACTTGTCTCGCTATCACACCAAGATCTGACAACACGTGAGGACTCACCACCTCAAGAAGATACCGTGCCATATTTTCTGCTGTCGGATTGTGCGGCATAACAAAATATTTTACTGGCTCCACGATCTGAATAGCAGCAAGCGCATTTTCATCCTTTTCGTAGATCAGAAAAGCATGATCCCAGTGGTCATCGAGCCATCCAAGCATCCTTTTTTTAATAAGTGAAAAATCTACAATTCGACCGACTTCATCAACTTCATGACCACCGTTTGCTGCCACCACTTCAAGGTCAACACGATAATTGTGTCCATGAAAAAATGCGCATCGACTCTCGTGACGATAGAGTCTGTGACCAGCACAGAATTTCAATTGGCGAATAAGTGCAAGTTGTGTTGTTGATGCGTCAGGCATAGTAAAGGTTCGCTCAGTATTCGTTTCTAAGGTTACAACTGCGTTGGATTAGGGGCATCGCCGTAGACTTCTTTGGGATCAAAGGTCTTTTCAGTTTCAAGAAACTCAAGCGCTGTACTATTCTCACGTTGAAGGCCTACTGGCACTTTACGATAAAAGCAGGATCGATACCCAACATGACAACTCGCATCACCAGTAACATCGACTCGTAACCAGACGCAGTCTTGATCATCATCAATACGCATCTCGACAACTTTCTGGACAAGACCACTTGTCGCTCCCTTGTGCCAAAGGCACTGACGGCTACGACTGAAGTAATGTGCTTCTCCAGTGAGGACTGTTTTTTCAAGCGCTTCCTGGTTCATTACGGCAACCATCAGCAACTCACCTGTCGTGTGATTTGTTGTGACGCATGGAATAAATCCTTTTTCATCAAACTTAGGAGCAAGTTCGCTGCCCTCCTCAACTTGTTCAATGGATGTACGGGCCGCAAAATGGAGAGGTACTTCTGAAGAACGATTTAATTCTGCCACTGACTTGTTCCAGAAAAGGGAAAGAAATTATCTTGTAACGTTCTTCCTATCATACCCGCCAGAATCAAGAGTTCACGCCACTCTCACTGAATACGAAAATGTTTCTCAAAACACCATCTATCGTGGCATAGCCGCATGCATAATTTGCACTGCAAGTTTCAGTAATACGGTTTTTGCGGGTGGTGCGGTCGTAGACACTTTCAACGTGTAAGATCATAGAGCCAAAGATCACTGACCTCCTTCACGATCCCTTGCCTCCTTTGTGCTCAGGAAAACACTACGTGTTTATGCATTATTCAGCTCGCCTTATCTTTCAACTTTTTATACTTTCCCTCTGGGTATGCGTTGGCTGCCAGCGGCCAACTCCTTCTCTGGTTGCACCACCCATTCCTGAGGTAATCGTCACACAACCAAGCATTCAAATTCTCACCAACCCTTTGGAATTCAATGGAAATGCTGCCGCTGTCGAAACTGTTGAAGTAAAAGCTCGTGTCTCAGGATTTATCACACAGGTTCACTTCAGCGACGGCCAGCGAATAACAAAAGGTGATCTCTTGTTCTCAATTGATCAGCGCCCGTATCTCGTGGTTCGCGACCAGTCTCAGGCTGACGTTGCCAAAGCTCTTGCTGAACTGAATGAACTGGAAAGTGAAGTTTCTCGCTATCAAAAACTACTTCCGAAAGCAGTCGTGACACGAGAGCAGTACGAGATACTCGTTGCGAGGCGAGATGTTGCAAAAGCAATGCTTGATAAATCTCGTGCAGCGGTCGCGCAGGCTGAACTCGATATCGAATTTTGTCAGATTACAACACCATTAACTGGTCGAGTAAGCACACGTGAAGTAGATGTCGGAGACCTCGTTGCAGGGACTGGGGGTTTGGCAACACGGCTGACAACAGTGATTACCACTTCGCCTATTGAGGTATATTTTGATACTGATGAACGTGCACTGCTGCTCGCCCGTCAGCGGGCAATTGCAAAACGTGGTGGTGAAGGCGTCACATGGCGAGATATTAAAGAACTTGAAATCTCTATTTCTGCACGACTCGTCACAGAGAAACTCTTTTTGCACAAGGGTGTTCTTGACTTTGTAGATATCGGCGTGAAGCCGACAACTGGAACTGTACGATGCCGTGGACTCCTGCCTAACCCAGATGAGCTCATTACACCCGGTATGTTTATGCGAGTGCAGCTTACAACTGCCGAACCAGAGGAAACAATGCTGGTACCGGAACGGTCTCTCGGTATCGATCAGAGTCGAAAATATGTTGCTGTTGTCGATGAAAAAAACCGAGTTGAGTATCGAACCGTAACCACTGGACGAAGTATCTCATCTCGTGATGGAATGCTTCGCGTCATTCAAGATGGCCTCAACGGCAATGAACGCATTGTTGTTTCTGGCATGTCACGAGCCCGTGAAGGCAGTATTGTTCAACCTCTTGAAGATTCAATGATTCGTCAAACACCACAAGAAATGACGAACCCGTGATCAGCCAATTTTTTATTAACAGGCCAGTCTTCGCGGCGGTACTTTCAATTGTCATTGTGATCGTTGGTGGTATTTCTGCCATCGGGCTTCCCGTTGGCCAATATCCAGAGGTTGTACCACCAACCATATCAATCCAAACCGTGTATCCCGGCGCATCTGCTCAGGTCGTTGCCGACACTGTAACAACCCCAATCGAACAGGAGGTCAACGGTGTCGAAGATATGCTGTTCATCTCATCGAAAAGCACCGGTGATGGGCAATCTGTTATCGACGTCACATTCAAACTCGGGACAGACATCGATCTCGCTCAGGTATTGACACAGAATCGTGTTGCGATTGCAGAGGCTAAACTGCCTGCTGAAGTAAAACGGCAAGGCGTGATTACCAAAAAAAAATCACCTAGTATTCTTCTTTGTGTCAATCTATTTTCACCAGACGGCAGATACGATCAGCTCTATCTGAGCAACTACGCGTTGATTCAAGTAAAAGATGCGGTAGCACGACTTGATGGCGTGGGCGATGTTTCTTTTCTTGGAGCCCGTGACTATTCCATGCGAATCTGGCTCCATCCAGATGAACTCGCAACTCGCAATATGACTGCTGGTGATGTTGTCCGCGCATTACGCGAACAGAATATCCAGGTACCGGCCGGCCGTCTTGGTCAGCCACCTGCATCTCCCGGAATAGCATTTCAAGTACCTCTCCACACCACTGGACGACTCCTTGAGCCTGAAGAATTTGAAAATGTCATTATAAAAACTGGGCATGACACACTAGCAACACCTGGCACACAGGTCGTTGGTCGAGAAATTGTTCGGATTCGTGATGTCGGACGAGTCGAACTTGGTGCCAAAAATGAAGATACAGCGAGTCGACTCGACGGCAATGAGACAATAACGCTTGCAATCTTCCAGCGTCCTGGATCGAACGCGATTGCAACCGCGAAACGTGTTCGGCAGGAAATGGAGAAGCTTGCTACAAACTTCCCTTCCGGCTTGGAATACGGCGTTCTTTATGACACTACTATTTTTGTAGAGGAAAGTATTCAAGAAGTTGTGAAAACACTTTTTGAGGCAGTGATCCTTGTTTTCATTGTTGTTCTTTTGTTCCTCCAAAACTGGCGGGCAACGTTAATACCAATGATTGCTGTACCAGTTTCTTTGATTGGCACTTTCGCAGTTATGGCCGGCCTTGGTTTCTCACTGAATAACCTTTCATTATTTGGACTCGTACTTGCTATCGGTATTGTTGTTGATGACGCTATTGTCGTTGTCGAAAATGTGGAACGATTGATTCGTCAGGGACTTCAACCACGCGAGGCTGCACGGCAAGCAATGCGTGAAGTCAGTGGTGCACTAGTTGCAATAGCCTTAGTACTAGCTGCAGTTTTTATTCCAACAGCTTTTATTACGGGTATAAGCGGTGAGTTCTATCGACAATTTGCTATCACAA
>JABAAH010000027.1:0-3791 GCA_014238855.1 Planctomycetota bacterium | reverse complement strand
GACAGCTTTTATTACGGGTATAAGCGGTGAGTTCTATCGACAATTTGCTATCACAATTGCTGCGAGTACAGCATTCTCGGCAGTCAATTCACTCACCCTGTCTCCGGCGCTGGCAGCAATCCTCTTCGAAGGGCACGCTCCAAATGATTCGGCTGATAGGAAACACCGCAAGAACGATGCCCTACCAACCACCGTGGTGTGCTTGCTCACTGGCCTTTTGGCACTCTGGGTTGCTGAAGACTTTGCTCTTGTCTGGATAGGTCTCGCTGACGGACCTATGTCTTCTTCTTCTATGTGGGCTATCAGGCTCGGTGTATTTGGAGCTGGATTTGTTGGTGGAGTTTTTATCACTCCCATCTTCAACATGCTTCTTGCGTTGGTTTTTAAACTTTTTAATCTCTTTTTTGATGTCACAACAGGAGTCTATGGAGCAATTGTTGGTGTTCTTTTAAGAATTGGCATCGTGATGGTGGGGATTTATATTGCACTGATGGGTCTCACTTATTTCGGATTCAATACAGTCCCTGTGGGCTTCATCCCAGAACAAGACAAGGGATATCTGCTTGTCAATGCAGTGCTCCCCGAAGGAGCGAGTCACGAAAGAACAGCTCGTGTCATTCATGAACTGGAAAAGATTGCTGCGGAGACACCCGGTGTTGCCCACACGATATCTGTCTCAGGCTATTCCTTATTATCAAGCGTAAGCCTTTCGAATGCTGGTGGCATGTTTATTATTCTTGATCCGTTTGCGACTCGAGTCATCAGTCCTGAACAATCATCTTTTGAAATAGCAAAAATATTGCGAACAGCATTTCGTCGCGTGCGTGAGGCGAGCTGTGTCGTCTTCAATGCACCACCAATTGATGGTCTTGGAAATACGGGTGGTTTTAAGCTTCAAGTTGTAGATCGCACTGGCCACGGAGCAACTGAACTCGAGCAATCAACAGCCGGCTTAGCTGATGCTCTTACTGCGCAGCCAGGACTTGTTGGACTTTTCTCAACCTTTAAGGCAAATCAGCCTCAACTGTTCATCAACATTGATCGCACAAAGTCAAAAGCCGCGGGCGTATCAATCGAGTCTATTCATCAGACACTCCAGGTGTATCTCGGCAGTGCTTACGTCAATGACTTCACGGCCTTCGGAAGAAACTGGCAGGTCATGGCTCAGGCTGATGCACCGTTCCGAATGCTTCCGGAAGACATCGGCAGACTTGAAGTTCGAAATATTGATAGAGAAATGGTGCCACTGGCAACACTCCTGACCGTCGAAGAAACCAGCGGTCCTGCGGTTGTCACACGATACAACCTTGCACCATCTGCTGATCTCTCTGGATCAACACTGCCTGGCACGAGTTCTGGTGATGCCATTGCACTGGTTCAAACACTCGCAGCAGAACCTCCTGACGGACAAGGATTGCTTCCTCCGGGTATTGACTTTGAATGGACAGACTTGTCTCTTCAACAAATACTTGCTGGTAATACTGCAAGTTTTGTTTTTGCCATGGGAACTCTTTTTGTGTTTCTTGTACTCGCCGCTCAGTATGAGAGTTGGCTGCTACCACTCGCTGTTATTTTGATCGTGCCGATGTGTCTACTAGCAGCCATAGCAGGTGTCTGGATTGCCGGCAGTGACAATAATATTTTCACTCAAATTGGGCTTCTCGTTCTTGTAGGTCTAGCAGCCAAGAACGCTATTTTAATTGTGGAGTTCGCCAAGCAGCGTGAAGCCGATGGCCTGCCACGCATGCAGGCAGTTCTTGAGGCAGCAACTCAGCGACTGCGACCAATCCTGATGACATCTCTCGCGTTTATTCTTGGTGTCGTACCCCTGCTTATTGGTCGAGGTGCCGGTGCCGAAATGCGTATAGCCCTTGGTACTGCTGTTTTTTCTGGCATGCTTGGCGTCACTGTCTTCGGTATTTTCTTTACACCAGTCTTCTATTCCGTTGTTATGTGGTTTAGCCGAAAACCACCCAAAGAAGAAGCCGTTACGTTGTAATTAGGTTCTGAAATTTTGTTCACTTTTGCATGTATTTCAAAAACTCTTCTTTTATGAATGCAGTTCATAAGATTTGGTCACACTCAATACATGATTTTGTACACACTGATATGAAGTTTGGTGAATGAGGTAGCCTGTGTACATAGTTCTTGGACTTCATCGCATCAACGTCATGAGTGAGTGGTCGAACAAGCCAAGAATTGTCATACTACAAAGACGAACTGCCGATGCACGAAGCCTCGGCAAACTTCTCTGGAGAAAATTCCATGCGGTCCCTTCTGAGCAATTTTCGCTATAGCTGTTTGATCATGTCGTTGGGCTTAGTACTTGTACAGTATTCATGGGCAACCGATTGGCCAACCTTTCGTGGTAGTGACCGCACTGGTATCGCGCCGGACACTGATTTGCTTGAAGTATGGCCTGAGGATGGTCCAAAACTTGTATGGCGTTCAAAGGGTGCCGGCCGTGGGTATGCCAGTCTGGCGATTGTGGGTAATAGGATTTTCACGCTGGGTGATGGACCGTCGACTGCCTCAGATGCTGATGAATATCTTTCATGCTTCGACCGGACCACCGGAAAGCCGATCTGGCATACGAAAACAGGTGAAGCCTGGAACAATGGAAAAGACGATTGGCAGGGTTCCCGAAGTACACCAACTATTGCGGACGGCATCGTGTACGTCATCACGCCACATGGCACACTCATTGGCTGTGATGCTGAGACCGGAGCTTTTGGAAAAGCGATAGATTTGAAAGCTACTTTCGGTGGTGACAAAGGTGATAACTGGGGATACAGCGAATCTGTGCTCATCGATGGTGACACGCTTGTATGTACGCCAGGTGGCAGTCAAACCACCATGGTAGCTCTCAATAAAAAGAATGGGGAGATCATTTGGAAATGTACTGTTCCAGATGATCGTGGTGCCGGTCACGCTTCAATAGTAATAAGCAAAGTTGCCGACCGAAAAATATATGTACAAACGACTGCCTCCGGAGCATTTGCTGTTGATGCAGAAACCGGCAGCCTCTTATGGACATTTCCTATTGAAAAGACAACTGCTGTTATTCCAACACCAATAATTAAAGACGATCTTGTTTATTTTGTCGCTGGTTATAAAAGAGGGGGTGCTCTTATTCAGCAAACTCCTGGTCCTGGCGGATCAATGACATCAAAGGTAATTTTCCCTCTCAAGAAAGAATTGGCTAATAAGCACGGGGGCGTTGTGCTCATAGACGATCACCTTTACGGGTGTGCTGATGATCAACCAATTATTATTTGTGCCGAACTGATGACAGGCGATGTGGTGTGGAAGAACCGCAGCACCGTTGGCGGACAGAAATCAGCAGCCATTGTTGCTGCCGATGGACACCTCTATATCCAATACCAAAATGGGGTTCTCGCTCTTGTCAAAGCTGATCCAACTGCTTTTGAAGAAGTATCCTATTTCCAAATACCTGATAGTGGTGATCGACCATGCTGGGCGCACCCGGTCATTGTAGATGGGTTGCTATACATTCGCGACGGGGACAATATGTTCTGCTACGACATTCAAAAGTAACGCGCTCTACAAAACGCCAAAGAAAAGTCGGTAGAGTGGTGGCAGAAAGATGCATAGTCCGATGAAAACTGCGGTTCCTGCTGAAATAAGAACCGCCGCACTGGCAATGTCTAATGCATCTCGTAATCGTGGATGAAACTGTGTGTCAACCGCACGTGCCAATGACTCAATCGCTGTGTTGAATATCTCTGCGACCATGACCATGCCAATGGCAGCAACAAGAAGCCCCCATT
>JABAAH010000026.1 GCA_014238855.1 Planctomycetota bacterium | reverse complement strand
ACAGGTTCTGGCACAGGTTCTGGAACAGGTTCTGGAACTGGCTCTGGAACTGGCTCTGGAACTGGCTCTGGAACTGGCTCCGGAACTGGCTCCGGATGAGTTGGTGGCTGACTCGGCTCAGGGCCCGGCACCTCGTCAACTGGAGATATCATTCCCAATAGAACCTGTAACACCAATCAATCTTGATCAGCCGCTCCCAATAACTCAAGTCACTCCAGCACTTGCTGATGCGATAGCAGATGGTCGTATTCTTGCTACTCCTGCAGTTGGTGACGCAGTTCCTCGTCGTTTTGACGGCACGCCACTGCAGCCTCTGACGACGTCGAACTTCGATCAGGCAGTACCGTCTTCCGACTGGTGGTCATCTGTGGTCATGCCAGTATTCGGTGATGATTTTTCTGCACCACTTCATGCGCATCCACTGACAGTGCAAGCTACCGCAACCGGGCTCCTTTTTGGTGCACCCACTGAGACGACTGTTGCTGTGACAGGCGCAACAACATCGGAATATAAAACACCGCACCGGTTTGATCTGCAACTCGAACTTTTTCAACAAGGTGCTGCCGAACAGTTTGCAGTTGAAGCATATGGTGACTGGTCCTTTACTGGCCGGTGGATTGGGGGTGATAGCCAGCCTGCTGCCACGCTTGCACAAGGCTCACCAGTGGTGTGGCTTGAGGATGTCAATTTTGAACAGATGGTTGTTGTGCCGACTGATGCCAATGCTGACATTGAAATAGGGAGTAACTATGCATTTGTCACCGTTGCTGGCCGCACATCACTTATTCTTGGCCCGGAAGGATCACAGGTTGAGGTTCAGCCAGAGGGTATTGTTGTACGTGGCGTTGAACGTGGCACACTTGCCGTCGGACTTCTTCCAGAAAGTGATCAGGAGATACGATCACAATTTCTCGAAACGGCGAACAATCGTCCAGAGACGACACACTTTTCATGGGACACAGTTTCAGATCCATTTGATATTCAATTGCGATACGAATTCGTGTCAGATGACTCTGCAGAGATTCTTTTCGCTGCCTATCCACACGTGACCCGATTGGCATCAACATCAGATTCATTAGGCCAGTCGGTGGCGTCTTCAGGGTATATCAGTCCACGTGGTGAACTCGATCTGGTTTCAACAACTGGTTTTGATATTGATGTTCCAGCTCGTGGTGTACTTCCAACACTTCCAGCAGTACTCAGCGGGGATCAACTCAATACTCTCCGAGATATGGTTCGTAGTGACCCTGCAGCAATTGACCCTGCTGGAACATTAAATCGCTATGGTGATACCTATTGGGCGGGAAAAGCCATGCTCAAACTGTCACAGCTGGCTCAACTTGCAGAAATCACTGGGCAGGCAGACATTCGTGATCGAATTCTTGCAGCACTCAAAAATGAATTGAATGACTGGTTCACGGCAACAGGTGAGGCGGGTGACAAGCACTTTGCATACAACGCCCAGTGGGACACACTTCAGGGATATCCAGACAGCTTTGGTTCAGCCGGTGATCTGAACGACCATCATTTTCATTACGGATACTTTATACATGCTGCTGCCCTTGTAGGAAGTTTTGATGGTGAATGGGCGAGGAATCACAAGCAGATCGTCGACCTGCTTGTAGCCGACGTTGCTGGGACCGATGTCGCGAGCAGCATATTGCCTCGACTACGAAATTTTAGCCCAATGGCTGGACACTCATGGGCATCAGGACACGGTGCTTTTGCCAGTGGGAACAATCATGAATCAAGTTCAGAAGCAATGAATTTTGCAACAGCTGTCATGCTCTGGGGTGAGATGACAGGTGACACGGGCATGACAGGTCTGGGGCAGATGCTCTATAGCGTTGAGGCCGAGGCTATTTCAGAGTATTGGTTCAATCGGTACGGTACAGTTTTTCCGGAAGGTTTTCAGCATGAATCACTCGGAATGGTATGGGGTGACGGAGGAAGTCACGCCACCTGGTTTTCTGCAGAGCCAGAGATGATTAAGGGAATCAATTTCTTACCATTTCATGGTGGCTCTTTTTATCTTGCAGAAATGGCTCGTGATCCAACAGCGTTGCTTGCTGAAATTGAGCAGCTCGGTGGTGGAATTATTGATGATTGGCCAGGCATCATTTTGCAGTATGAGGCACTCGTCAAACCAGAGTCCGCAGCGAATCGACTCGCCTCTGGAGGCATAGGAACCGAAGAAGGTCAGTCAATGGCACAGACCTATTTCTGGACAAGTGTTCTTTCGAATATTGGAACACCGACATCGGTACTACGGGGCGATCATCCGCTTTCAGCAGTCTTCCAAAAAGAAGGAGTGACAACGTACGTTGCACATAACGCTGGAGAGGAAGAACTGACTGTTCGGTTTAACGACAATACGTCGTTCCAGGTACCAACAGGAGCAACAGTCACATGGCAACGGATTGCGGAATCTGATCAGCTCATCCAGCCAATACCAATGGAAACATTACCCAATCAAATAGATGTACCGGCAGATGTACCGGCAGATGTACCGGCAGCACAGCCAACCCCTCCATTGGGTAGATCGCTAAGTCTCGTTTCAGCAACAACATCTGTTCAATTATTTGTTGACCCAACAACTGGTTTGGCTTTTGTGCAGGAAGCATCCGGTGAACCACTTCTGGTTCGTAGAGCAGATGATTATTTCAATGGTGATATACCGCTTGTTCGTGGGCCTGCCACACTTGTCGCAGCTGCTCGTGATGATCTTGGTCGACTGCGGGTTCTTGACGTGAGCGAATGGGGTGCGTTTGCCTGGATACTCGATGACAATGGGCTATTCCAAGAAGAAGAAGGACCAACAGACTCTACCGTGATCTCAAAAGAAAATTTGTTTCAGGTCGATCTTGATGGTGATGAAATTATTGGTTCACCATCGACGATGTGACTGAATTCCTTGGGAAAAGTGTGAGAGTCATCTAGGTACCCATAGAATTGTCAGGCTTTTTGCAGTTGGTGAATTCTCTCAACTGGCGACAAGACGGTGCTTTCTTGCCGGGGATCAGCAAGTAGAAGTCCGGGGGAGAACCATACTGCTGCCAATTCAGGCCCATTCGGTGTAAATTCTTAGTGTCTCTAGTTCATTGTCAAAAGCCGTCGAGAGCATTATGAAGCCCCGTGAAGTGATCGCGATGTGTCGCGAGAAAGAAGTGAAAGCAGTCGATCTCCGATTCGTTGACTTTCTTGGTACCTGGCAGCATTTCACTATTCCCGTTGCAAAGCTTGAGGAAGAAGTCTTTGAAGATGGAATTGGGTTTGATGGTTCAAGTATTCGTGGATGGCAGGCAATTAATGAAAGTGACATGCTGCTTGTTCCAGTTCCTGATACAGCATTTGTCGATCCATTTACCTCAGTGCCAACACTCGCTGTCATATGTATGGTGCAAGATCCAATCACTCGTGAAGACTATTCTCGTGATCCTCGCTTCATTGCTCGCAAGGCGGCAATCTACCTAGAGGGAACTGGTATTGCTGATACATGTTTTATTGGGCCAGAAGCAGAGTTCTTTGTTTTTGATGCTGCCCACTTTGATCAGAATGCACATCAGGGATTTTATTCAATCGATTCAGCCGAAGCAGAGTGGAATCGCGGAAGTGGTAATCACGGATATCAGGTCCGCCACCGTCAGGGTTATAGTCCGGTCCCACCAACTGATCAGATGATGGACATCCGAACGGAAATGATGCTCACTATGATTCAGTGTGGTATTGATGTTGAAGCGCAACATCATGAGGTTGCTTCAGCTGGTCAGTGTGAAATCGATATGCGATACCAAAGTCTTGTGCGAATGGCTGATCAAATGTGCCTTTACAAGTACATCGTTCGGAACGTTGCCCGGAAACACGACCGAACGGCGACCTTCATGCCGAAACCAATTTACGGTGATAGCGGCTCTGGAATGCATGTCAATCTATCGTTATGGAAAGATGGAAAACCGCTTTTTGGTGGCTCTGGATACGCCGGCCTTTCGGACGTTGCACTCCATGCTCTTGGTGGAATTCTGAAACATGCACGAGCGCTTCTTGCCCTGACGAATCCAACAACGAACAGCTACAAACGACTGGTGCCCGGGTATGAGGCACCAATTAACCTGGCCTATTCGCAACGAAATCGATCGGCAGCCTGTCGAATTCCGATGTATTCAACGAATCCAAAAACAAAACGGATTGAATTTCGGTGTCCCGACCCAACGTGTAATCCGTACCTTGCATTTTCGGCAATTCTTATGGCAGCTATCGATGGAATCCAAAACCGTACTGATCCTGGTGAGCCGCTTGACCGTGATATTTATGACATGCCACCGGAGGAGTTGGCTGATGTTCTGAAAACACCAGCCGTGCTTGGTGAGTCGATTGATGCGCTTGAGCAAGATCATGAATTTCTCTTGCGAGGAGACGTCTTCACCGATGATGTCATTCGTACCTGGATTTCTCACAAGCGAGACAATGAGATTACACCGCTTCAAGCTCGTCCTCATCCCTGGGAATTTTGTCTCTACTTTGATGCGTAGGTGGCCACCCATGACGTGAGCCTTTGAGTGGTGGCAAGCCAGGTAGTCTGGGAAACAACTGCCTTCCTTTCTGAGAATACCGTTCTGGTCGTACTGCCTGTACCGATTCTCCTCTTCATCGAGAATGATTTGCACTTAGAGTCAGGATGATGACCTGAATCACTGCAGGGGAAAATTGTAATGCTGAAACCGTGTCGAAAAGTTTTGTATGTCGTAGTCGTGACATGTGTTGTCGCAACTACAAGTCGAGTGCCTGCAAATGAAACGTGTGATGGTTGGCGGCCTAAATCGCAGCCAGTATGTGAAAAAGAGAACATGTGCCAGCCAGACGCAGAGACTCTTCTGCTCGTTCAGGGGCATACAAATCAGGTGACTGCTGAAACCACTGCAATTGACGAACCGTTCGACTGGATGGATGACGTCTATGGACCATCTGGCACGCCAGCGGAACGTCCACCATTGGTTGGTTTGAATGAGGTTGTCATGGAGGCTGCAGCGGCACAGCCGCCCTCTATCACCCAGCCTCACACCCAGCCTCACACCCAGCCTCACACCCAGCCTCAATCCACATCACGCAGCCATGGACATCAGAACTGGTGCATTTGTGAACAGCGAACAGTGTGTAAGCAATGCGGCCTTCATCTTCCAAGCCTTGCCCTCTACCCCACCGATTCAAAGAATTCAGCAGGAGGGTATTTTAATCTTGTTGAGACAAATTCACAGAAGGTGCTTGATAGCATCCGTGTAGGAATGAGTCAGGTAAACGATCAACTTCAGTCGACGCTTGGTCGTTTCTAAAGCAATCTGTATCATTACCAGACGGTTTTCCCACCATTCACCGCGATGGTTTGCCCAGTCACAAACGAAGCTTCATCACTGGCAAAATAGGTGACAGCCCAACCAACATCGTCAGGTTTACCCCATCGGCCCATGGGAACTGTTTGAGCGTATGCTTCCTTATCTTCCTCTGGGTCATTTTTATGACGCTCTGTTGGTACCCATCCGGGAGCAACCATATTGACTGTGATGCCATAGGGAGCGAGTTCGTTTGCCATGCTGCGTGACCAACCTGTCTGGCCACCTTTGGCTGCAACGTATGCTGAAAATGGCGCGACACCCAGTAAAAAAGTTTCACTGGTAATGTTTATAAGCCTCCCACGTTTACGTTCTTTCATTCCTGGCAGAAGTCGGCGGGCGAGTAGATACGGACTCTTTATGAAAAAATCAAGCATTTGCTGATAGAAGTCCCAGTCGTATTCTTCAATAGGTTTGAGTGGTTGAGCAGGTGTGGCATTCATAACAGCAATATCAATTGGGCCAAGAGACTGCTCAATCGCCGTCACCATGGCATCGATTTCTTCAGCATTTGTAATATTTGCTGGAAAGAGTTTGGCTGTAATTCCCATGGCATGGAATTCAGCAAGAGCGGACTCTGCTCGCTTCTTATTGTTGGCATAGTTCAGAGCAACTTTTGCCCCTGCCCGACCAAGGCATGCAGCAGTTTCTTTTCCGAGCCCTGTCGATGAACCAGTGACAAGAGCAACTCTATTTTCAAGTGTGAATGGCGACATGATTTTTGAAAAAAAAGGGTAAAAGGCTTGTAGATAAAAAGTATTTGTGGTGATCAGAGACCCGGTGCTTCACGGACACGTTTCAGAACCAGTGTGATTCTTCGTTTCTTGACGATACAGCCCTCATCATATGTGAAATAGCTTGACTAAAACGCATATGTAAAAAAGCGTAGTGAAAATGCGCAAAATCATATGATCTGTCACAGTTGACACGATGCGCTGTATCACCGATTTCGTGCCCAGAATATGCGTCTACATCGTTTTAGAGCGATAAAGGCAACGCAATAGGCAGAGTGATTCGGATGCGTTTTTTTGTTTCCGGTAAGACGTGCTTACAATAAGAGATAGTCTTGCAGAGGAACTCATTTTTTATGGCACAACATATCTCCCCCACGGCAGCATTCGGAGCGGCACTGGCTGTTTTTTTCAGCCTCTCTTGTTCGCTTCAGGTGATAGCTGCTGATTTTTCTCGAGATATCCAGCCATTGCTGGCCAAGCGATGTTTTGCGTGCCATGGCCCGGATACACAGGAAGCGGGTTTGCGATTTGATACTGCAGCATCAGCAACTGCTGAACTCGATAGCGGGTATCAGGCCATCGTGCCAGGTGATGTCGATGCGAGTGAGATTCTATCGCGAGTGACCTCTTCAGACCTTGATCTTCAAATGCCACCAGAAGGTGCGCGACTTACCGCTGATGAAGTTTCAGCGCTACGTGGTTGGATCGACGATGGGGCACAGTGGAAAGAGCACTGGGCATTTCGTTCACTCGTAAGACCTAATGTTCAGGAGCATTCTGTCGGAAGCAGTGCTGGTGAAATAAATCCCATCGATGTATTTATTCAGGCAGGCCTGGCAGAGCATTCATTGCCTGTCCCGCCCAAAGCAGATCGTCGAGCGTTATTGCGACGGGCGACCTACAACGTAACGGGTCTGCCACCTTCGGAACAGGAAGTCCAAGACTTTGTAGCTGACACATCACCACATGCGTGGGAGCAAGTTGTGGATCGGCTGTTAGCGTCACCGCATTACGGTGAGCAGTGGGCTCGTCATTGGCTTGATCTTGTTCGGTACGCAGATACCAATAGCTACGAGCGGGATGGAAATAAACCACATTCATGGCGCTATCGAGATTATGTCATCAGATCGTTCAATGACGATAAACCATTCGATGACTTTGTCATTGAACAACTTGCGGGTGATGAAATCCCAGAGCCAACCGCAGAGAGTTTGATTGCAACGGGATACTATCGTCTTGGTATCTGGGATGATGAGCCGGCCGACAAACTTCAACATCGTTATGATCAGCTTGACGATGTCGTGGCCACCACAGCAAAAACATTTCTTGCAATGACGGTTGATTGTGCGCGATGTCATGATCATAAAATTGATCCAATTCTCCAGCGAGATTACTACTCGCTTCTGGCATTTTTTCAGAATATCACCCCTATGGGTGACCGGCAGATGAACCCAGACTTTATTGAGCAGCCACTTCCGAAAGGAGAAATGACACCTGCAGAAGCAAAAGATATTGCACGTGATAGAAATCGTCGGCTTCAGGAAGCTCGTGGAGAAGTGAAAGCTATCAAGCAACGAATCAAAGAACATGGCGAGCAGGCGCGAGACGAGCTGACAAAGAAAGATCTAAAAGCATGGCATGAAAAGGTGCGGCAGCTGGAACAGGAGAAGGCGCAAATGGCAGCTGCTCTTGTTGTTACAGAATACGGAACGACGGCCCCCGACACGTTTGTATTGTATCGTGGGAACCCTCACGCTGAGACGTCTCCTGAGCTCCTTGTTGAGCCGGCATTCCCGTCCGTCCTGAAGGCAGCAACTCCTACGATAGAGCCACCAGAAAATGGTCGCTCAACTGGCAGGAGGCTTGCACTTGCGAAGTGGATTGTGTCAGCAGAGAACCCTCTGACTGCAAGGGTGCTTGCAAATCGTATATGGCAGTATCACTTTGGTCGCGGGATCGTCCGAAGCCCTAGTAACTTTGGGTTCGCTGGTGACCCTCCCACACATCCAGAATTACTTGACTGGATGGCGACAGAACTGCTTCGACAAGGCTGGCAGCTCAAAGGTCTGCAGAAAACAATTCTGATGTCAGCGGCGTATCAGGCCGCCTCGACACCAAATCAAGAAGCGTACGCACAGGATTCAAGGAATGAATCATTTTGGCGATTTGATATGCGACGCCTTTCGGCTGAAGAATTACGGGATTCTGTGCATATAGTGAGTGGTGCTTTTAATCCAAAGATGTTTGGTCCTGGCACATTTCCATCAATTCCAAAGGAAGTGCTGGCGACTCAGTCGAAGCCGGGTCAGGGGTGGGGAAATTCTTCACCGGAGGAACAGGCTCGTCGGAGTGTTTATGTCCATGTAAAGCGATCATTGATCACTCCGATTCTTGCTGATTTTGATCTGGCCGATACAGATACGACATGTCCGGTTCGGTTTGTCACAACGCAGCCAACACAGGCTCTTGGCATGATGAATAGTGAATTTATGCAACAACAATCAAAGGTGTTTGCTCAACGCATTGCAGGTGAGGCTGGCGGCCCAGACATGGCCGACACGAAATCCTGTGTGCGTCGTGCAATTGAAGTTGCGCTGGTCCGTGAGCCAACAGACGACGAAGTACAGCATGGCCTTGCATTAATCAATGAATTGGAAACGACAGAGGGTATAAGCCCAGGGCGATCACTCGAGTTGTATTGCTTGTTTCTTTTGAATCTCAACGAGTTTGCTTATCTTGACTGATATGAACAAAAATAGCGTTATTCATACAAGAAAAGTTGGAATGTATAATGAGTACAAATGACTCCAAACCCCGTGGTTCGTTCTGTGGTAATACCCGCCGGGAGTTTTTCTGGGAGGCTGGCGGTTCGTTTGCCGGCCTAGCACTTTCGGGCTTGCTGGACGGCAACTTCTTTGCAAATCAAACGCATGCAGCTGACGGGGTTACTGGATATCAGAATCCATTGGCAGCAAAACTACCAATGTTTGCACCGAAAGCAAAGAGCGTCATTTTTCTGTTTATGTATGGTGGGCCAAGTCACGTGGATACGTTTGACTATAAGCCTGCTCTTTATCCGCTTGATGGAAAAATTATCAAGGTGAAGACAAAAGGTCGTGGTGGTGAGCGAAGTGAAAGCCGCGCCGTTGGACCCAAGTGGAAGTTCAAACAATATGGCGAATGTGGAAAGTGGGTGAGTGATCTCTTTCCTCATATTGGTCAGCATGTTGATGACATTGCATTTATTCATTCAATGACAGCAGACTCGCCAATTCATGGGTCAGCAATGCTTCAGATGAATTCAGGGAAAATTCAGTCGGGTGCACCGTGCCTCGGGTCATGGGTGAATTATGGCCTTGGAAGTGTGAATGAAAACCTTCCAGGATTTATGGTCATGCTGGATAAAAAGGGCGGCCCCATCTCTGGAGCAAAGAACTGGGCGAGTGGCTATATGCCAGCGACCTACCAGGCAACACTCCTTCGAAGTCAGGGAGATCCAATTTTGAATTTGGCTCCACCAGATGATATGCCTTTGGCTGCTCAGCGTGCCTTGCTGAACTCATTGCAACAATCCAATTCAGAGCACTTTCTATCGCGGGGTGATAACTCGGAACTGGCGGCCCGAATTGCTTCCTATGAGCTCGCGTGGCGAATGCAGGAACATGCTCCTGAGGCCGTTGATCTTTCTCAAGAAACTGTGGAGACAAAGAAGCTCTACGGTCTTGATCAGGATCGGACTTCCCACTTTGGTCGACAATGTCTTTTGGCCCGTCGAATGGTTGAACGTGGGGTCCGCTTTGTACAGGTGTACTCTGGTGGCGCTCATAATGATGACAACTGGGATGCTCATGGTGACCTTGAAAAAAACCATGCATTTCACGCAGGCAATACGGACCGGCCAATTGCGGGTCTCCTTGCTGACCTGAAGCGTTCGGGCCTTCTCGATGAAACGCTTGTTATTTGGGGAGGTGAGTTCGGTCGGCAGCCAACGGCTGAATATGCAAAAGGAACAGGGCGAGATCACAATTCCTTCGGATTCACAATGTGGATGGCAGGCGGTGGTGTGAAGGGTGGGATCAGTGTTGGTGAAACTGATGAACTCGGTGCAGCAGCTATTGCACCTGGACCGGGACATGGCAATGGAGAAAAAGCTGGGTATCACGTGAAGAGTCTCCATGCCACAGTGCTTCACTTGCTGGGTCTCGATCCAAATCGACTGAGTTATTTCTTCGGTGGTCTCGACCAGAAATTGGTTGGTGTCGAACACGTACAGCCAATCAAGGAACTGTTGGGATAATGAAAATTCAAAAGTTGATGAGAATTTGTCATGCGATTGCCACACTCACTGGCGTACTTGTGTCATCACATGGCTGTTTAGTTTCCAGTAGTTCTGCCCAACAGCCAAATGTTCTTGTTATTTTGGCTGACGATCTGGGGTATTCAGACTTAGGCTGTTATGGCGGTGAAATTCCAACGCCAAACATTGATGCACTGGCAGCTGGTGGTGCTCGTCTGACACAGTTTTATACATCGGCACGATGCTGTCCGAGTCGAGCATCACTCATGACAGGGCTCTATCCAACGCAGGCCGGCATTGGTGACTTTGTAAGTTCGAAGCCGAACAAAAAAAGAGGCCCGGGGTATCTTGGTCGCCTTAGTGATCACTGTGTGACATTGGCTGAAGTTCTCAAACCAGCGGGGTATGGATGCTATTACGTTGGGAAGTGGCATATGCACACTACAACCGGACCCATTGCCCGTGGCTTTGATGAGTTTTATGGGTATACGAAAGATCATTCGCATGATCAATACGATGCAGGGTATTACATTCGGCTTCCAGAAGGGCGGCAGAAGGAGATCGATCCATCTGCTGAGGATTTTTACGCAACAGATGTCTTTAATGAGTACTGTCTTGAGTTCATCAAAAAGGGACAGGCCACAAAAAAACCCTGGTTTGTGTTTCTGGGACATTCATCACCACATTTCCCGATTCAGGCACCAGCAGAGCGTGTTGATCGTCACGAAGCCGTGTATGCACGTGGCTGGGATGTCTTGCGAGAAGAACGTTTCAATCGCATGCAGGCTCTTGGTCTGACAGATGGAAAGCAATGGACGCTCACACCTCGTTCACTTGTGCCTGTTGATCAGGATGATATTGCAAATGGATATTCCGGAAAACCCAATCCCGCGTGGAGTTCATTATCTGATGACCGACAACACGATCTTGCACGGCGAATGGCTGTCTTTGCAGCGATGGTTGAAGGGGTCGACCATGGAGTTGGGCAAATTGTCCAGCATCTCAAGGCCACAAACTCCCTTGAGAACACACTGATTCTGTTCCTTAGTGATAATGGAGGTTGCTACGAGTGGGGGCCATTTGGATTTGATGGGCGTTCTCGAACAGGTCAAAATGATCTTCGGACCGGCGAGGCACTTCGTGAGATTGGTGGACGCGGTACACATCAGGCATATGGGAGTGGCTGGGCCAATCTTAGTAATACTCCCTTCCGTCTCTACAAGCATTTCACTCACGAAGGTGGTATCTGCTCACCGCTCATTGCGCATTGGCCGAAAGGTATACAGCCACAAAAAGAATGGGTGCGTGCCCCAGCTCATATGATGGATATTATGCCAACACTGATTGAAGCATCATCAGCACACTATCCGAAAAATAATTCTGGTGGTGATGTCCTACCCCTGGAGGGCACGAGTCTTTTCCCTGCTTTTCGTGGCCATGACATTCCTGAACGAACCATAGGGTTTGATCATCAAGGCGCCCATGCACTGCGACAAGGGGACTGGAAGATTATTTGGTCAAAACGAATGCCAGAAGTGATTTCCTGGGAACTTTACAATCTTGCAAATGATCGGTGTGAAATGGTCAACCTTGCTGACAAGCACCCTTCTCGTGTGCAGCGTATGGCCTCTGATTGGGAAGAGTGGGCGTCACGAGTGGATGTCCATTGGACCGAACCCGCTTCACAGAAGTGACAAACAAAGCCAGAGTACAAGGAGCTGATATGCGCGTTGACGTAAGGAAACGGATCTATTGCACACTTCTGACGATCGTTGGTTTCCTGTTTCTTTCAGGACACAGAACACACGCGGCAGAAAAACCTCCAAATATCATTATGGTTTTCATCGATGATATGGGGTGGGGTGATTTTTCATGTTTTGGCAACACCGCTGCCTCAACTCCTGCTATCGATCAGCTTGCAGAAGAGGGGATTCGATTTACGCAGTTCTATGTGAACTCGCCTATCTGCTCACCATCACGAGTTGCCCTCACCACAGGACAGTATCCTCAGCGATGGCGGATTGGTTCATTTCTTGCGAGTCGATCTGCAAATCAGAATCGTGGTATTGCAGAATGGCTTGATCCCGCAGCACCAACCCTTGCGAGAATGCTTCATGATGCAGGCTACACCACAGGGCATTTTGGAAAGTGGCATATGGGTGGCCAGCGTGATGTTGATGATGCACCACCAATTACTGACTATGGCTTTGATCGTTCTCTTACAAATTTCGAGGGTATGGGAGCAAAGTTGCTTCCACTGACCATGACACCAGATGGGAAGCAGGGTCGTATCTGGCAGGATGCAGAGCGATTGGGAACACCGGTAACCTGGATGCAGCGGTCAGCGATCACAGGCGGATTCACGGCTGCTGCTCTTGATTTCATCAAAGAGGCAGACGCGGCCAAGAAGCCGTTCTATCTCAATCTGTGGCCTGACGACGTGCACAGTCCATTCTGGCCGCCGGTTGATCAGTGGCAAGAAGGGAAGCAAGAAAAATACCGGGCTGTTCTTGAGGCTATGGATGCACAACTTGCAGTACTCTTTGAGCATATTCAAAATGATAAAGAGCTTAAGCGAAACACTCTGATTCTAATCTGCTCTGACAACGGACCAGAACCAGGTGCTGGTTCTGCGGGACCGCTACGTGGAGCAAAGACAACGCTCTACGAAGGTGGTATTCGATCACCACTGGTTGTCTGGGGCCCCGGAATAGTTGCTCAAGAAGCGAGTGGAAGTACTGATACAGAGTCATGTTTTGCAGCCTTTGATCTTGTGCCGTCACTTCTTGAGATTGCGGGAATCCAGCATAGTGAAGAAATTCCATTTGATGGGATGGATGTGTCACCCGCACTTCGCGGTAAGCAATCAGTGAGCCATGGTCCAATATATTGGCGGCGGCCACCTGATAGAAAGATGTATAAGGCACTCGGTGATACAGTGCTTCCTGATCTAGCGGTTCGAGATGGCAATTGGAAGCTTCTGTGTGATTATGATGGACAAAATATACAGCTCTTCGATCTACAAAAAGATCCGGGTGAAAAAAACAATATTGCAGCAGATTTTGAAAAGGTTCGGGCTCATCTTTGTAAGCAGCTTGTTAGCTGGCACGAGTCTCTTCCTGCCGATAATGGGCAGGCACTCGCACATCAGGACATGCAGAAAGCTCAGGTGGGGCCAGCAAACGTCACAGGGTATTCACTTATAGCTGCTGATGGATCAAAGAAAACGCTGGCAGAAGTCAACTCTGATGGAAGCGTCGCATGGAAAGTCTCGTGCGGAGCGATACACGACCTTCACCTTTTACCGAATGGTCATCTTCTTTACCAAGATGGGTGGACTCATATCATTGAGCTCGATCAGAGGCGACAAAAAATCTGGGAGTACGATGCGACGAGTAATGGAAATTCAAACAAAAAAATTGAAGTCCATGCGTTTCAGCGTCTTGCAAATGGTGACACAATGATTGTTGAATCTGGACCAGCACGTATCCTTGAAGTAGACAGCGATGGGGCGATAACAAAAGAGATTGCTCTTGTCATAGAAACACCATCGCACCATTCAGATACACGTAATGTGAGAAAAACTAAAGTGGGAACCTATCTTGTTGCCCATGAAAAAGATGGTGTTGTTCGTGAATATGACACGACAGGAAAAATCATCTGGGAGTTTGATGTTCCACTCTTTGAGAAGCCGCGAAAATCAGGGCATGGGCCCGAAGCGTTCGGTGATCAGGTCTATTCTGCTGTGCGGCTTCCAAATGGAAATACGCTCATTGGAACGGGCAATGGTCATAGTGTGCTTGAGGTGACACCAGCAAAAGAAATTGTCTGGAAGCTTGATCAGCATGATCTTCCGGGCATTACGCTGGCTTGGGTCACGCAGGTTCGGCGACTCGGGAACGGAAATACTTTGCTTGTGAACTGTCATGCAGGTCCAAAGAATCCTCAAATTATTGAAGTGACACCAGACAAAGAAGTAGTTTGGACCTATCGAGACTTTGAGCTTTTTGGAAATGCTCTTCCAGTTGCAGTTGTTGAAACAGAGTAATTCACTCCGCCCAATAAACGAAAGAGACAGTTATTCGCCGTTTGCCCGACGACGGAATTCGAAAGAATAATATTTATTTTCAGGTGTAGGATCAATAAATCCCTCGGGACGTGGTTGCTCGGGCCAAGCGAATGTAACTGTTGCAGACTTATAATCGGCTTGAAAAATCCCTTTCAGTTCATATGCGGGGAGAGTTTTTACCTGTCGAAGATTGATTTTGTGAGGTGTCCCGCTTCCAAAAAAAGTAACGGAAAATTCTCCTTCAACGAAGTCAATGTCTGAGTTTGGCTCGCGACCAAGCAAGAGTATCTTCTCACGAGTTACTTGCACCCAGGCGTGAACCGGGACTTTTCGAAGCGATATCAATCCACGCTCTTCCTTGCCCCACTGATTTGCCATAACGATGTCCCAATCACCAAGAAGGTGTGTTGGCATGTCGGTTACAGTCTTTGCTGATGCAGGCAAGGTGCCAACCAAGGCAAGTGCACACAAAGCTAAAAGAACACGGCGACAATTTACTGAGAAAGTGCACATCGTAGAGGTCCTTCTTTCCGGCTGGATCATACAGGAGGTGCTCGCCGAATGAAAATACCCACATCGTCACTTTTTGATTGTTTTGTATCAGTTTTTTGTTGTGGTCCACCGTCATCTTTTCGGTTTGGACCCACTGAATAAATAGTAATACCTGCTGGTGTCGAAGAATAAATAAGTGTGTGTTCAGGATTAAAATCATCTTGAGGCATGCAAGGTAGGTCGTCCGAAATGAGATCACTTCTATTCTTTGGAAGTGTGCCATTGATAAGTCGACTACGAGTCGCTGCAACGGCAACACGAGCAGATCGATGGCGCATCTTGTTTTCGGTAAGCTTTTCGATTGCCTTTCCAATCGCAGGTGCCATCAGGCTCGTGAGTATGCCGTAACGATGGTCTGTAAGATCTGTCTCAACGTTTTTGAGGGTAGCTTCTTTTTCTGCGTATGGGCCAGGTTGGGCAGCAATGTTTTGCAAGGTGTGCATGTAATTCTTATAGGCAGCAAGATCGAGATTAAAAAGAAAAATTCGATATGCCATAATTGTTGGACTCATGAATGTGCTCGACTGACTTAGTACTTGCGGAATGCGCATCTCATGTGAAAGCACGGAAGTAAGTTCCCCTACACCGAGCTGACCAGTTCCAAATTGGGAAAATATACTCAGTCCGAAGGCTTCCTCTCCGAATAGATTTCTTTGTAGAGAAAGAGGTGTATTCAGGAAGTCCTGCACAGCATTTTGTTTCAGAAGATCAAGATCTTGTTTTCCTAATGTTGGCAAAACGGCGATGAGGCTATCAACCGCCGATTCATCTATAGATATGCCAACAAGCCCAGCAATGAGAATTGGTTCCGATAACGCGTGATGACTGATTCTTGAAATGCAGACAATATCGGAGAGAGCCGCCGCCGCATTCCCTTCAATCGCTTCGATGCGGGCTGATGCGGCAAAAAGGCGGGAAGCTGTCTGCAGAAATTCTATTTCTGGCAGAAGCATGTCGAATGAAGGACGTGAGTAGTCTCGTGTGAACCGACAGGTCGGTCGGGCTGCTGCTCGCCGTAGAATGGAAAGAGTACGGGCATGTTTTTTGATGACAGCTATCGCTTCGGGGCTTTCTGGATCAACGATATCTTCAGGATTGAAGTTCGTGTCACTCTCTATCCGCTCTACCGCGGCACGATAGAGAACAGCCGCATTCTCTGTATGTGATACCGCTGGTGGCAGATGGGTTGTCATTAAGGTGGCAGACTCCAGCTGAAGGAGTTCGGCTTCCGAGATGGCGACTTGATTGATGAATAGTAAGGCTCCTGTAGCAACACTTTTCAATAATAAAAAAAGCGTGAAGAGGCCAGTGACTGACCAGCGTGTGGCCGGCACGGTTGACCAGCCACCCCCATGAGGTTGTGTACCACTCCGAAGAATCCAACTACAGCCGATGACAGTAGCAATGAAAAGTGTGATCGCCAAAGAGAACCAACTGACTTCTAGATGAGCAATAAACTCGGTGATAGTTGTTACTGCAACGAACGGAAGAAGAGACAGCATTGGTGCAAGCAAACCTCCAACTAAAAGAAGGCGTCGCAGCCAAGGCTGCTTTACGCGAACAGCTGCTGCTGTGCAGGCTGCCGTCCAAAAAAAACATGTTGCAAGTGCCACAATAAAAAGTGAGAGGATAGGCATAATGAGAAGGTTCTTCCAAGAAAAATACGATGTTGAGGAAACCTAGAGACTGAGTTGCTTGAGAGTTCTTCGGGGTAATGGAAAGGCTACTTGCATGCCAGTTTTTGAACGGACATGAGTCGCAGCAGGCTCTTTCAGAAGAGACCAGCTACCTGCGAAAATAAAAAGTAGAACGCTAGCTGCTACAGCCACGATGAGGTGCTATGTAAACGGATTCCAATTACTGCCATGGGGCTGTTTCAGCATCATCGATTTTTTTTCGAGCAAGGTGCTGCTGCTCGAGTGGTAGTATGTTGTACGATCTCATGTTTGAAAATCCTTCTAGGCGATTTTGTGTTGGAGCTTTTGGACGGCGTATCGGTAACGACTTGTAGTAGTGTTCGTGCTGGTATCAATCAAAGCCATAATTTACTTGAAGGTTAGATCACCAAATACTTTGAGTGTGAGAACAAGACGTTGCGGCTCCGGGCGTGACTCGATAGCCAGCAACAGATCCTCATTGGGAAAGAGTGGTGGAGATATTCATCTCGTCTCCATGCAACCCGATTGGCTATCCATTTTGTCACTGCAGCGACACCATTTTTCTTCGCCTCTGCCGGCGGATTACCGCATGTCCCGACATGGTAAAGACGTAGGCATCAATATCTCGAACGCTATTGAGTCCCTGTCGGAATGCGGCAAGGTCAAAGAAGATATCGTGTACGACATCTTCAGCTTCGTGTTGAGAACAAGTCAAGCTGAACGCAGTTGTATCCAGCGCATGCCCAAGACGATCGTAGAGCGCTGCAAAGGCTTCTCGGTCACCGGCAGCGAGTTGTGTGATGAGTGGTACCTGCACAATATCCTCAAACTTCTTGGTTCTCCTAGTAAGGGGTTCTCAGACCCTTCATTTTGTCTATTTATATGATCTGTTATCGCCACCCATTACAAAATTGCCTATTATTAGAGTGTACGCCTCTCGAGCATGCCAACAGGGAGGACAACATTATCTCTTGCAAGGACGAAAAGAACCGATGCCAGACGAATCTGCTCCTGCGAAACCAAGTGCCGTTGAAGTCTTCAAGACGGATAGTGATTACCTGAAGGGTGATATTCCAGAAGAACTGAATGACGGAGAGGCGGGTTTTGGTAAGGGGAGCATTCAACTGCTGAAGAATCATGGAACATACCAGCAGGCGGATCGTGATAAGAAAAAGTTAGAGCCTGGTGAAAAGCGGGTGAAAAAGATCTCTTTCATGATTCGTACCAGAATCCCCGGTGGGAAACTCACCGCTTCACAAATGTTGGCACAAATTGACCTCGGAGATGATCTTGCCAATGGAAGTGTTCGACTAACGACGCGTCAAGGAATCCAACATCATGGTGTTATTAAGGGAGATCTCAAGGCATACATCCAAAAGATCAATGACATCCAATTAACAACACTGGCTGCCTGTGGTGATGTTGAACGGAATGTCATGTGCTGCCCTGCTCCTATTCGTAACAATACGGTTCGCGATGAAATGATGGTAAAGGCTGAGCAAATCGCAGAGGCGCTTGCTCCTCGAACGACGGCTTACCATGAGATTTGGCTGACGGATGATGAAACCGGAGAAAAAACACTCGCCTCAGGCGGGGTAAATGGGCATGAAGTCGAACCGCTGTATGGGCCTACTTATCTTCCGCGAAAGTTTAAAACAGCATTTGCACTTCCGGAAGATAATTGTGTTGATGTCTACGCAAATGATCTGGGCTACCTGACTATTCATGAAAATGGAAAAATTCTTGGATACAACGTTCTTGCGGGTGGTGGCATGGGAGTAACACCAAGCGCGGCAAAGACTTTTCCGGCACTAGCTAAGCGTCTTTGTTTTGTTCCACCAGAAGATGTTATCGATATTGCTGTCGCCATCGTAAAAGTACAACGAGACTATGGAAATCGTGCAGATCGAAAGGTAGCCCGATTAAAATATACAATTCATAACATGGGTTTTGATACGTTTCGAGAAAAGGTCGAAGAGTATTTCGGGAAGCCACTTACTGCCTGCCATGACGTCGATGTGTACGGGTTCGATGATCATATCGGTTGGTATGAGCAGGGTGACGGCAAGTTTTTCTATGGTTTAAATATTGAAAATGGCCGAATCATTGACCGCGAAGGATTCCAGTTAAAAACCGCATTGCGAAAAATTTTGAACGACATTGGTCCCGGTGTACGCATTACGGCTCATCAAAGTATCTTGTTTACTGATTTGGATGAAAGTGATCGAGAACGGATTGCAACGATTCTTCATGATCATGGTGTGAAGACATCAGAAGAGATTTCAACACTCAGACGATGGAGCATGGCATGCGTGGCTTTACCAACATGTGGGCTTGCTGTTGCAGAAAGTGAAAGAGTGTTGCCCGGGTTGATCGACACACTCGAGCCGGAAGTTGCGAAACTTGGTTTAGATAGAGATGCTTTCACATTACGGATGACTGGATGCCCGAATGCATGCGCAAGGCCCTACAATGCAGATATTGGCATCGTAGGAAGAACAAAAGACAAATACACAATGTTTCTTGGCGGCAGATTACTTGGTGATCGGCTCAATGAGAAGTACAAAGACGTGGTTCCCTTTGATGATCTTTCTCGAGAAATTACAGCGGTGTTAGCGTGCTACAAGACTGAAAGGCAACAGGACGAAACACTTGGTGACTTCTGTGACCGAAAAGGCCTTGATGATGTTCGCACATGGGCTGATCAATGGCTTATTAACGGGACCACTGCCGAGAGTTCATGAGTACTGTCCTGAGCATTGACTCGTACCCTGATTCTCAACACTTACTATGATGGCAGGTCATCCCACATTGGGCACCATAACGGCAATCTTGGAAAGAGTTGTTCAGCAAGCTTTTGTGATAATTGGGTTGATGGCTCAAGACGTCCGGCTGTGGTTGCCTCGAGTGGATCACACTGCCCCAAGACGAGTCGAGTGAATTCGTCATCGGCTAGTTTTAAATAGCTTCGGCCGACACGGCCCGGCTGTACAGAAGCTTCACGGGGTTCATCACCCTTAGCGCTCGGAATCGTCACTGATCCTCGGAAAGTATCACTGTCAAAACCGAGTTCAACCGTATCTCGAATGCCAGCTTTGACAACTCGGCTAGCAAGCGTTGGAGCCAGTGCTGTCAGGAGGCCTTGTGGGTCAAAAATGCGAGCCACAATCATCCGGTCCTGAGGCGCAATACGTGAGGTGACGGCAGCCCCCTGGTCCTCACATGCTGGTCCACGAACCTCCTCATGGAGTGGGTCCGTTGGGCTTGATTCGTAGATGAGTTCTTGCCGATCGTTTTCAATTGCTTCAGCACATACGCGTGCAAGAATTTCCCGTTCGAGCCCACGATATTCAGGGTCTGCCATGACCTCGAGAACACGGCCACCTGTCTGGATGCAGTATCCAACAATCTTGGCGGTTGTTTCGTGCAAGTCGTAACGATCATTACCTTGGAGCGCGACAATAATCGAATCAAAGGCTCTGCGGCTCACCAGCCATCGAGCATACGCTTCGCTGCGAGCCGTTGTGCCAACGAATCGATCAGCATTCTGATTATAAATTCTCAAGATCGCTGGAAGCTCAACGTGCCTCCACTGACGCATAGTCACTTCAGGCCCTTCGCGTTCCTGCTTTGCGAGCAGACGAGCGAGAATATCAGCTGGACGACCTGGTGATGCACAGTCACGTCCCAAAACACTCCAGCCCAATTCATGGAACGATGTTGCAATTCGTGTTCTTGAAAACGCAGCTACGACACCAAGTTCACGCATTCTCTGTTCGGCTGCTTGTACAAGTCGTTGCCCATGTCCAGCACCGCGGCACTCAGGAAGGATAGCAACTCGATCAAGTACAGCTGCTTTTACAGGAGCAGACCCAATCATGATTGTGCGAGGTGCAATTTCAATGTGACCAACAATTCGTCCAGCGAGTCGAGCAACCAGTCTGTTTGCTGAATCATGTTCTGGATGATCAACGGCTGCATGAAATTCTGCTCGGCTCGGCGGTGATGGTAACCCAGAAAGAAGTTGAAGAATCTCAGTCTGATCACCAGCTTGTGCAGGGCCTACATGACACTCTTCTTGCATCCATGCTGGAGGAGTGAGATCAACGGGAGGATGCTCTGGGAGGTGATGAATAGCCTCGCGCTTTGTATTCGAACGGCGGCTAAACACAGTGCCGGATGGTCTAATTTCAACGGTGCTCACTGCAGTGGAGCGACTACGCTGACGAGAGGATACCGTCTTTGTTTTTTTCTGAGGGGCCGCAACAGCCGTCGGCCGGACATCACAGTCTGACTGAGTTGTCGAACGTTTTCGAATACGCGAAGTTTTTTTGACGGTGGTTGACCGACTACTTCGTGTTGGCTGGCTGCGATGAGATCGCTTACGTAAAGAACCTGTGCGCGATGGTGAAGATGTACGGGAAGATCGTTCCGACAGCATGTTGTCTCCTGTCCCTAGGAGGTAAAAATTCATTCCGTTACACGACACGATATGTCGAAACTCAATCTATTTCCAGTAGGAGGAACTCACGTAGTTGATTTTCGGGGAAAAAACACCATGGAAAGTCGCGAGTTTGCAGAATTTTTTCTGCTCGAATAGACGCTGCGAGTGGTCCGACCCGGTCTAATAACCGCTGTCGTACAGATTGCGTGTAATAGGCAAGGCGGGTATTTGTTGATCGAATTTCATGACAGCGTCGGCGTGCTAGAGTCGCTGTAGGACTCGTATCAATCCAACGTTGTTTCTCTGTAATGAGATCTCGGACGGCTTCTGGCTGGCTTGAGAGCTGCTCAAGGTGGCATTCTGGGTGAAACTCAAGATCTCGGAGTGTTCGGTGTACTTCAGCAAGTTCTGCAAGCGGGCGACGTTTGGAGAGCTCTGGGAAGCGAGTTTCGAGTGGCAGGCGAAGTGTCCCTGAAACCACGGCATGCCGTGGCGGTTGGCAACCAGTGAGTGTGTGGACAATATCGTCAGTTATTTCATCGTACGCTGAACCGCCAATTCCATGCACAAAGACATCTGCAACAAGCAGGCGGGCGATCAGTGTTGTCATGATGGCCCGTGGTCGTAGCCGCAAGGCGTGTTCTTCCATTCGCGAGAGGGCATCGACCCATTTGGAAGGTGGCGTATCGAGTGAAATGGGGAGTTCCACTCGTAATGTTTCCATGTCCGACAATATGAGGACACCTGGTGTACTGGTGTTTGCGAAGACCCTCCGTCGTCGGAGGTCATCCTCTGACCAGATCCACCAAGGTACTTCGAACCATGGGCCCTCTGCGGTGTCCTCAATTTTTTCAACAAGATCTGGCATTGGGCGAGTTCGTCCTCGCTGTCGATGTCGACGGCGGTACCGACCCAAGGCCGCATTGTAGGCACTATGCAGTTCCCGACTTCTAGCGAGGAGCCAGGACATGAAAACCATGACGGTTGGCAGCCGCATTAACTCGCTAACAGGTATTTCAATTGTTTCCAGTCCGTAGCGTTCTTCGAGTTGGTGTCTTGCTTGTGCAATCGCAAGGCCAATGCGGTGATTTTCATTGAGTCTTTCAACAGCAAGTGGCCACCATCGTCGAAGGATAGCATCAGGTACAAGTGGTGTGAGGAGATCAGAGGCCCGGCGACCAAAGGAACGAAAACATTCCAGATCCTCGACACCCCGTTCTTCCCATGCAATTGGTTGACTCGATTGATCAAAAGGAACATATTCCAATTGTGCGGAGTCAGGCGTTCCGATAGGAACCCCAACGCTTGTTGTACGACAATAGTCAGTGTCAACAATGAGATTGATTGCCGTGCCTCCCAGGCGTCGAGCGTAGGCATCAATCGCGAAGTTCTTAAGCCATACCCCTGGATGAAAAAGATCTGGCTGATGGCCTCCCATAATGATTGGAGCTGCTATCCATTCGGCTGTATTTGAAGGCCGCCTGACGTCTCTGTAACTCGAGGTGTACTCGGTGGCGACCGTCAATATTTCACGTCGTGTCGCCGCAACGAGTTCCCAGAGTTTGAGGTCCCCTACCTGGGTATCAAAGGCTGTTCTCAGAAGTTTGTTATTATCAACAAGGTGGTCAATTGCAATTGCTGGATCGGTCGGATCCGGTGTAACTGGAGGGTCAAACAGCCGTCCACCGGAATCCGGTGGTGGTTGATGTCTGCGGCGATCAAAGCGCGGGTGGTTACTCAAGCGTCGACTCTCATGGCAGGGGAACCCACACCATACCCGACACCGCGATCAACACCACTCCTAGCGTGTATCGAACGGATTGCTCGTTCAAGAATCTCACGATAATGGGCAATCCGAGTCGTTCCGTCATCGAGAGCACCACCAAAACTTCTCGTGAGATCTAGATAAACCAGTGGAACCGGTACTTCGACAATGTTGAGTTTTGCTGCAGCCGCCAGTACCCAGACTTCCAGTGGCATTGCGTAACCCGTATCTGTCACTGGAAGCGATTCGAGCGCTTTTCGAGAATAGGCTTTAAATCCACAAAAAGCATCGGTCAGTGACAGTCCGAGCCGCCGGTTGATCTCATGTGTAATTTCCATATTGATACGTCTGCGGCCCTCTGGTGCTTTGTCATTGTCTGGAAGACGTTCCAGGTAGCGGCTTCCACTGACAATATCAGGAAGATTATTTTCAGGTTTCTCAAGTGCAGCAATGAATGAAGGAATAAGCTGCGGCTGATGCTGACCGTCACAATCAATGGTTATCAGACCTTTCCAACACGATCCATCTTCTCGAGGGTGAAGTGCACATGCAAAAGCCGTGGCGAGAGCCGCCCCATAACCACGGTTCGTCTCGTGGTGAATGACGGTGACATCACCATATTTCTTCACCCTTTCTTTCAATATAGACGCCGTGTTGTCTGTTGAGCCGTCATCCACAACCAGTACGTGGTCAGTATATTGAAGCACCTGATCAAGAACTTCTTGAACGTACTTATCTTCATTGAATACTGGTAGCGCTGTGAGAAACTGACTCATGAATTTTCTTTGTTCGGATACAAACCTGTCAGAGAATGGAGAGGACTATGTCGCCGGGAGCCACTGGAGAGGATCTGCTTCTTTGAGACTCGCCCAGCAATGAAGATCGGGAAGGGCCTTGTGTAATTCCTGAGCCATTCGTTCCATGGCAAATCGTTCACTGCGATGATGACCAACAGAGATGACCGCCATATTGTGATTGAGAGCCGTGAGGGCATCGTGTAACTTTATCTCACCAGTTACAAGCGTTTGACACCCAGCAGCAGCAGCAATGGGTACGGATTCACCACCGCTTCCACAGACAATGCCGATTCGATTCGCCGGAAGGCTCGTATTGCCAGCAACGTGACACCCTGGGCAGCCTAAGGTAAATGCGAGTTGCTGCGAAATCATGCCCACAGTATTTTGCGATGAGACAGTGCCAACGCGTCCAAACCCAACGTTGGGATCGGTCTCGTCAGGCTCAAGAGGTACTGTGTTTTGCAGAGAGAGCATGTCAGCAAGCATTGCATTTATTCCCTTTGCAGCTGAGTCCCATGCAGTATGACCACTCCATACTCCAATGCCTGCTGACAACAACTCGAGGAGAATTCCGCCCGTTGCGGTTGCTTCAGTAATACGATTGATCGGACGAAAAGGAAGTGGGTGATGCGTCACAACCAGATCGGCTTTTTGGGACACAGCCTCACGAGCAACTTCGATTGTAAGTGTCAGGCAGGTCATGACACGCTGGATAGTCGAATTTTTTGTTCCTACAAGGGAGCCGACATTGTCCCATTCAGCTGCAAGTCTGAGTGGGACAAGGTGTTCCAGTGCGGTAATGACATCATGAGGTGTCGCCATACCTTCTATGATACACAGACCGTGTGTGAGAAACAGGATCAGATACGAGGATCCCTTCTCTTGCTCGTGAACCATTGGATGGCAGGGTACTATACATGAGGGCGTATGCTACGAGTCACTCGAACAACTGGACTCGCACCGAACGCACATCAGGCCTTACGAATATTCGAAACTCACAAACACTCCTATGAATTCCTCACGTCTTGCCGTTCCCATTGTACCACTCGACACTGACTTCCGGCGAGCACTCTCAGTCGCTCGAGAACTTGGTGTCGGTGGCATTGAAATCGATGGTCGGCATGATATCGATCTTTTGACACTCTCTGAAACAGGTGTCCGTCAAATTCGTAAGTGGCTCGATGATGCAGGTCTGCGAGTAGCGGCTGTGTCATTTCAAACGAGACGGGGGTACTCAGATCAAGACCAGCTCGAAGCTCGGGTTGGTGCGACCAAGCAGGTGATGCTTCAGGCGCAGCGGCTTGGCGCGACAGTCATACTGGGTCGTCTCGGTGATATTCCTGCAAAAGAAGATAGTGGAAATTGGCAGGTGCTCATCGATGTGCTTGCTGACCTTGGTCGCACCGGGCAGCAAGCTGGTGCATTTTTCTGTGCTGAAGCTGGTCAGTCGAGTCCAGAGGATCTACGCCGGGTCATTGAAGCGGTGCCAGAGGGAAGTCTTCAGGTGCATCTGGTCACCGGGGCGCTCGTGGTGCATGGATATGATCCAGCGGAGGCTGCTATGACGTTGGCTGCTAATATTGGGTATGTCCATGCCACAGACGCTGTCGCTGGATCGTATGCCGGACACGGACGTGCAGTTCCACTGGGTACTGGTCAAGTCGATGTACCGCCAGTGCTGGCAACACTTGAAGAACGAGGATATCGGGGTTGGGTTGGTGTTGAGGCAGTTTCGACACATCGGTCAGAGGCTACAAGTGAGCTCCTGGCAGCTGTGAATCAGCTCGTGAACTAAGAATTGCGTTTAGGCGTAGAGCTTCAGATTGTCACGGGTACACTGTGAAGATGTTTCGGACACGAAATATCATGTGGCGAATGACGGTGCGGTGCATCATTTCTTGGTATGCACTTGTGATCTCTGGTCTCCCACTTCCCGTTGCTGCAATGACGTCTCAGTCGAGACTTTCTTTTTGTGATGCCTCGAAAAAAATGTCAGCTAAAGATTACACAACGCCGTTTCCGTGTATGAATAAACCGTGCGGCTGTATGTCAGCAAAACAGTGTTTTCAGAGGTGTTGTTGTCATACGCCGAAGGAAACGCTGGCATGGGCGCAGCGGCATGGTGTTTCTGAGGACGTTCTTTGTGCTTTACAGCGTCGAGTGAAAAAACACGAGGCATCACATGACAATGATTTCCAACAGCATATGGAACAACCATGCTGCAAAGCAGAGAGCTCGAAACCCAGTGCAGCAGGTTTGGTATCAGCCCAAGAAACTTCTATTCATGACATGTTTGATGAAGATATTTGCTTTGAGTATGAGTATCTGTCGGCAGCTGGAAAACGGGAATGTTGCGAGGAGGATCAATCACAGCATGATCAGCAGCCTGGCAATCGCGGTGTCAAAAGGTTCGAAGTGATGTCCGAGCACACGGTTATCTTGCAATCACTGCTCACCTGTGGCGGTATCCTCAGTGAGTGGTTCGCATCGGGTGTGGCAATACCGCTTGTACCTGTCGTCGCTGTGTGTTGTGGTCAGCTGTATCTTGAGCCACCAGAGCAATCTCATAACGTGTTTCACGGTGAGCTTCCCGCTCCGCTTACACCGCCTCCCTGCGTGGGCTGAAAGCTGATTGTATCCCTTTCACCCGTTTGAGCAGGTCTGTGCTATTGCGCACTGCTTTTTTATTTCATACGCGCTGAGGAACACTATGTCTATTCGAAATTATTACACAGGATTTACGCTTATCGAACTGCTTGTCGTCATCGCCATCATCGGTGTCTTGGTCGGGCTTCTTCTACCGGCGGTTCAGCAGGCTCGTGAAGCTGCTCGCAGATTGACATGTGTCAATAATCTCAAGCAGACCGGACTTGCCACCCACACCTATTACGATGCAAATCGACATCTACCTCCGGGCTATATTTCTCCGGGGGTATCGGCAACAGACTCATCGACGAGCGAGACAAGCAAAGGGTATGCATGGAGCTTCTTTCTATTGCCATATAAAGAACAGACAGCCCTTTTTCATTCGATCAACCAGGTGCTCGAGCCTGTTGGCACGACGAATGAAGCCAGAGCAGCAGAAGCGAATCTTGGTGGTTCTCTCTGCCCCACGGACACCGCGCCAGATTCCTTTACTGTGAATAATGGGAGTGGAACGGTCTCACTTCCCACATCAAACTACGTTGCCGTTCTTGGCTGGAACAACGTGACTACTCAAAGCGGTCAGGGGAATGGCGTGTTCTTCCGTAACAGTGAAATTGAATTCAAAGATATTCCTGACGGGCTTTCAACAACAATTTGTATAGGCGAGCGAAAACACGTTCATGATTTTTTTGATCAAGGGCCATACGCTGCCAATAGTACATGGTATGCGGCTGTTCCAGGTGTTCGTCGAGATGCTGGTATGGTAATGATGCCGATGATGAAGGAAGGATCAGGTTCCCTTGTGCTCGGTCATGTTGGGCAAAGCGGTATGATGGCAGGAAAAACTCCAAACCACACAAATCATATTGTGCACTTCAGCAGTAACCATAATGGTGGTGTTGTATTCCTTCTTTGTGACGGGTCGACGCACTTTGTTCGTGACGACATCGAATATGCTTTATTTAAAGCACTCGGAACGAGAGCAGGTGGAGAGGTCGCAAGTCTCTAACGTGTTACACGAAACACGAAGCTGCATTGGACACGAAGCTGTTTAGCTGAGAGACCGCTGGCACTGCCCGGCAAGTACGGCTGCAGCAATGGCAGCGGTTTCAATGCGAAGAGTATTTTGTCCAAGTGACATGTGTTGGAAACCATGCGCACGTGAGAGAGCGATTTCTTCTTCTGTAAATCCACCTTCTGGACCGATGACAATCAGTATTTCATCAATCGGTGTTGAAAGTATTGACTGCATCAATCTACTGCTTGTGGGGCAGGCGAGAATCCGTACGTTTGTAGATGCTGTTGATAGAAGCGTGTCGAGTGATTGCGATGGGGTAATCTCAAGAAGACGGTTCCGCTTCGATTGTTTACAGGCTTCGACCACACCTCGTCTCAGTCGGTTTATTGCGGCAGACGTTGGTTGTGCAACAGACCGTGTTGTTGTCAGCGGGATGAGGTAGTCTGTCCCAAGTTCAGTAATCTTTTCAATCAGCCATTTTTGGCGTTCACCTTTCGGTAGCGCGACAGCGAGAGTGACGACCGGTTGTTGAGATGTTTTGTCAGAGCATTTCGTATGAAGACGCAGCGTGACCTCATTGCGTTCGATACAGTTTACAGTCGCAGACCATGATGTTCCTTGCCCGTCAAACAATTCGACCGGATCACCGACCCTGACTCTCATAACACGAGAGAGATGCCGAGCCTCATCACCTTCGAGCGTAGCGGTATCGTCCATGGGAGTCTGGGAAAGGAAGAATCGCTGGCTCATAAATAGGGTTCCGGTAAATACATTGAAAAAATAGATGCCGATTCATCATGACGTGGGTGCGTTAAATTCGTACAACCTTCTCCTATGGTACGCAACAATTGGAACTTTACAGCGAATCCTTTCGAGGGCACCCTTACTCCGGGATCTTTCTATTGTGGGAAGTCTCAGGAAGAGGCGATTGCTCGTCTGGAGTGGATTTGTGAAGAGCGCCAGCGCTTTGCAATAGTGGCTGGTGTCGAGGGAGTAGGGAAGAGTCATCTTTCCACAATGGCCCTTCGCCGTTTTAGTGGACTCGGCGCCGAGGCAGTGTTGCTTTCACTGCGAGGCATGCCCGAAGGGGAATGGCTACAGTTTCTCATTGAAAGGCTTCCTCTAGATCACGCAAGTCGTTGTGAACCAATAACAAATTGGCAGAAATTAGAAAACAGGCTCCGTGAAAATCGACTGATGGAACGGCCTTCGGTCATCCTTGTCGATGATATTGATCAAGCTCCTGCCGATACGGTCTCGGGAATAGAGCGTCTCGTCCATAGTGCTGAACCGCGATTTAGCTGGACAACAGTTGTTGGAACTGCAACAACGTCTTCACTATCAAATATTCCTGAATCACTTCGGAAACAGGCCGCTCTGCGAATTCTTCTTGAGCCATGGGATAGTGATGATGTTCGTGCGTTTTTATCAGATTCAATACAAAGAGTCGGTGGTGATCCAACAATTATTCCATCCGCTACAGCAGATACGATCACTCGCTTTTCCAGTGGGCTTCCTCGTCTCGTAAGCCGCCTCACTCATCTATCCTTAGCTGCTGCCGCCGGTGATGGGCTCCGGCACCTCGATTCTTCAACAGTTGAACGAGTGTGGAGAGAGCTGTACCCGGTGGATGAATACAGCGATCCACTCACAAGAACTGATGCCGGCCATAGTCGACGGCTTGAGCGACCGGCGGGACGCGTTCGGGCTGTTCGAAAATTATTTGAATAAACGGGATTATTCGCTGCATCTACTACATTCTTATCTCATTTGGTTAAGATGAGGACTCATCGCCATCTGTATCCTGTTTGTATCGGAATTTTTTTGTGGCAAAACGTATGACCCCCGCCTCGCAGGCATCATCCCGCCGTCGAATCGTTGCGGTATCTCCAGATGATGGTTCAGCAATCAACCTGAAACAGCCTGAATTTGCTGCATTCCTTGCGTGGTTGATACCTGGGCTTGGGCACTTGTATCAGGGTCGCACGAAAAAAGGTGCCATGTACATGTCAGTTATTCTGACACTATTCGTAGCTGGACTGTGGCTCGGTGATGGGCGTGTTGTCTATGCATCATGGCGACCGACCGATACTCGTTGGTGGTTTGTTTGTCACGCAGGTATCGGAGTTGCTGCAGTGCCAGCAGTTGTGCAGTCAGTCTCTATGACGGGCGCCAATCACGAACCATTTTGGATTGCTGGATGGATGACACCGCCACTTCTTGAAGGACAACTCGTTTCACGTGAATTTGCGGACAGACTTGTGAATAACGATCCTTATATATTCGAATTGGATTTCTGGGATCGACCGCCATATAAACAATTCCGAGCCGATCAAGTTTCAATGTGGCACCATAAACTAGGACGATTTTTTGAGCTGGGCACGCTCTATACAGTGCTTGCGGGCATGCTTAATATGCTTGTTATCTACGATGCATGGGTAGGCCCAATGCATCCGCTCGTCAAGGAAGAAAAATCTTCTACGAGTTCTGACAAAGAAAATAATCAGGACGATAACACTCTGACTGGATGACACTCTGACTGATGGTACAACTGATGCAGGTTCAACGTCACGATGCTGTTCTTAATAGAGACTTAGAATGGATTCTGGCACCATGATAGTTTTTGCACTTTTTCTCGAGAATGTACCGATGCTATTTTTTAGCCTTCCTTTAATTGCGGCAGCCAGCGTCATTTTTTCGGCAACGCATCATGAATCGCTATCAGCAATCTGGCGGGGAACTATTGAATGGATGATTTGGCTGATCGGTATCCTTGGCGTAGTTTTGCTGGCAGTCTTTATTCTGAGTCGCTTAGCGTAATGTCAGATTCTTCTGGCAGAGAATGTTGTTCTCTAGCGAGGCGACGCAGTTGCCCGCAGGCAGCATCAATTCTGGAGCCCTTTCTCCTTCGAGTCTGGACATTAATGCCAGCATTCCGAAGGACATCAAGGAATCGCTCCCGAGAAACATCGGTAGGCTCTTCCCACGGTAGGCCATCGACTGTGTTGTAAGGAATAATGTTTACGAGCGCTGCGCGTTTGCCGATAAAACGAGCCAATGAACGAGCGTGATCTGGAGAATCATTAAGATTTCCGAGTAAGACGTATTCGAAAGTAAGTCGACGACCGGATGTTTCCCAGTATCGGTCAGCTGCGGCTAAAATGGCATGAACTCCGATCGACTTATTGACTGGAACGAGTTTTGTTCGGAGTAAATCGTCAGCCGCATGGAGCGATACAGCAAGATGATATCCAGGGTTTTCATGACAGAGCCGATCAATTGCTGATGGCAAGCCGACAGTTGAAATAGTGATTCGTCGTTGAGATATCCCAAGCCCATCAGGGCTTTGTGCGACTGCAAGAGCAGGTAATAATCGATCGAGGTTTGCAAGTGGTTCACCCATTCCCATAACGACAATGTGACTCAGTCGTTCATCTGGTGGAAGTAAACGAGTGAGTCGTAATAACTGCTCGACGATCTCACCAGTTGTCAAATTCCGAATAACTCCATCGAGACCACTAGCACAAAATACACACCCCATGGCGCAACCGACTTGTGATGAAATACAAACGGTACGCCGAATACCGTCACGTAATAGAACACATTCGATCTGTTGTCCATCGTGAAGTTGGAGGAGTAGTTTTTCAGTTCCATCTTCAGCGACTTGATGGCGGGCGATGTGGGTGGTCCAGATTCTTAATTCGGCGTCTAACTGTAGCCGAAGATCATGTGGAAGATCGGTCATGTCAGAAAAAGAATCTGCCCGTCGTGCGTGAAGCCATCGGTACACTGCTTTTGCCCTCCACGCGGGCTGCCCCGCATGGGAAAGCCATGCTCTGATATCAAACTCTGGATCGAGTATGTGCGGCAGGTGGTCGGGCGGGGTTATTCCCATCGTTATTGGCGTTATATTAGGCGGCATGAATCATTTCCGGTTAAAGACCGACTGGCATGAGGTCGAAGAAGCATGTAAAGTGCTATGAAAAGGGAGAACGTTCTCCGTCCTTTTATTTCCCTCTGAGAATACCAGTCGTCACCAATGAGCCAGCAGCAATTTGAAGAACGAACAAAGTGGGTTTATGACGAGCAGAATTTTCCAGTCTGGAATGAGTCTTTTGATAAAGACGACCGTGCCGAGATGATCCGAGAAGATATATGGGCTGGTCGTAGTATCTCAATTTTATTGGCCTCTCTGGTCGCAATTGGTCTGATTCTGGCAGGTCTTACCATTAACTTTGTAACTAAATGGCAATAGTATGTAGCTGAGAGTTGGCGGGAAATGCTCGTTGTACTATCTCTCGTTGTACTATCTGTGGTTGTCCCATCTCTCGTTGTCCCATCTGTGGTACGCGTAACACGTTCGCTACCTTACCATGCGATATCTGTACAAAAGGAATGCGTGGTGTGATGAAGCAGCAGAACAGTGAAAATGCTTTCACAAAATCGCGTGAATGAATGAATCCAAAAGAAGAGCAGTGATGAACACGTCGTCTGGTCACAGAGATTGAAAATACAGAGATTGAAAATATGATGTATCAGGAATCGCCTCAGGCAGGCGTGATAGATCAAATAGTCATTGATGCACCTGCCAAGTTGAATCTCTCGCTCGCAGTTCTCGACCGTCGTTATGATGGGTTCCATGAGATTGAGAGTCTTATGGTTCCAGTGTCGCTGTATGATCGGCTTCATATGCAGCGAATGCCGGCTGGTGAATTTTCTCTCGAGGTTGTTTTTGCTGGACGGCTTGGGAATGCATCAAGCCACTCGCTTGCTTGTGATGTTCCGGACGACGATAGAAATCTGGTGCTGCGGGCAGCACGGCTTTTAGCTGAACGAGCGAATATTGATGCTGGTCTTAGTATTCGACTTGAAAAGCATATTCCATCAGGTGCTGGTCTTGGTGGTGGATCAAGTGATGCCGCATCTACCCTGTTTGCTGCTTCCAAAATCTGGAATCTTGATTGGACAAAAGACCAGCTTGCTGAATTATCGGCAGAACTCGGAAGTGACATCCCATGGTTTTTCGCAGGAAGTGCTGGTCTAGTTCAAGGGCGAGGTGAGCAGGTTACACCAATTGATGGTATTCCTCCGCTTGACGTGGTCATTGCCTGTCCGTCAGAGGGGCTCTCAACGGCAAAGGTGTACGCAGCGTGCGAACCAGATGCTCAGCGCCGTGGTGAAGCAGCATCGCTTGCCACGTCTCTTCAAGAAAACTCAATTCGCCAAGCCATTCCGTTGATGTGTAATTCACTGCAGCAACCAGCTCGAACGCTCGCACCATCAGTCGATGCATTGCTTTCCGATATGGCAAAGTACGAAGCATTGCATCCCGTTCTCACGGGTAGCGGGAGTGCCTGTTTCAGCATCTGTCGCACAGCGAAAGAAGCAAGCCAGCTGGCAGCAAGCCTGGAATCAGCAGGTTGGCCCTATGTTTGTCCGACACGATGTGCAGCTCGGCAGATGGACAAGGCTGCCATGGAGCAGTACGAATAATATGAGATGTGTTGAGAAACAGTGGAAAGGCAGGGGAACCACGACTCATTGTCTATCGGCAGGATCGTTTGAAATCTGTGTAGTGGTCAACTATTTTGTCTCACAAGAGAGTGAAAACAATCTTTCAATTTCTTCGTGATCGGGCCAGGAATACCCTCGCCTATTGGGCGTCCATCAATCTCTACGACAGGAATGACCTCAGCTGCCGTTCCTGTTAAAAAGCATTCGTCGGCCGTGTAGAGATCATGTCGAGTGAGTGTTGCTTCTCGACAATCAATGTCTTCCTTTGAAGCTAGTTCCATTACCGCTGAGCGTGTTATACCCTCAAGAATGCCAGCATCGGGAGGTGGTGTGAGCATCCGTTCACCCCGAACAACAAAGATATTGTCTCCAGTGCATTCAGCAACTTCTCCCTTATGGTTGAGCATCAATGCTTCGACACAGCCAGCCTGAAGCCCTTCGAGTTTCGCCATGATATTGTTCAGATAATTCAAGGATTTGATTCGAGGAGAAAGCGCCGCGGTCTGAATTCGTTGTGTTGCAGCAGTGACGATGCGGAGGCCTTGTTCATAGAATTCTTTTGGATACAGGCTTATTGTGTCTGCGATAATAATAATCTGTGGGTCATGACAACGGTTTGGATCGAGTCCAAGTGTCCCTGCACCACGCGTAACAATGAGGCGGATATAACCATCTTCAAGTTTATTCGCAATGAGCGTATCGAGAACAGCCTGTGACAGGCGTTCTCGACTCATTGGAATCTCGAGGCAGATAGCACGGGCACTTGCCCACAGTCGGTCAAGATGATCGTTGAGTCGAAACACACGACCTGAATAACTTCGAAGCCCCTCAAAAACACCGTCCCCGTAGAGGAGGCCATGATCGAACACACTGATACGAGCTTCCTCTTCAGGGACAAGGCGATCATTCATGAAGATGGTTCGAGGCATTATTCCATTATCCTTTTGGCAAAACTATTTGAACGTGAATCATGCCGCTGAACCGGCTGCCCCTGCATTCATTATATCTACGGTACCGGCGGCAAGCCGAACAATGCCACGCGCTTGGCTGGCAATATCAGCATCATGTGTGACGAGCACTATAGATAGACCTTTGTCTCTGTTCAACTCAGCGATCGCCTCAATGATACCAGCACCACTTTCTTCATCGAGATTGCCGGTGGGTTCGTCGGCCAGCAAAACCTGAGGATCAGTAATTAAAGCTCGGGCAATAGCCACACGCTGCATTTCACCACCAGACAATTGTCTTGGCTGATGATGAAGCCTGTCGCTGAGGCCAAATCGATCAAGGAGTGCCTTTGCCTTTTCTTGCGCTGCTCGACGCTGAGTGAACCAGTCAAAAATACCATACCGAATCAGCAGCGGAGCAAGCACATTTTCCAAAGCAGTGAGTTCAGGGAGTAAATGATATGCCTGAAAGACCATGCCTATGGAACTGTTTCGAAGTCGGTCTTTTTCGCGAACCGGGAGGTTGTCGATTCGTTGTCCATCGATCCAGACTTCACCACTATCGGGTGCATCAAGGAGCCCCATTACATGGAGCAAGGTGCTTTTTCCAGAGCCACTCTGGCCAACAACGGCAAGAAAACCACCTTTCTCAAGCGTAAAGTCAACACCACGAAGAACCTCAAGAGTAGTCGTTCCGGATTGATACTTTTTACAAACCTGTCGGGTTTCTAACATGAATGTTGTCTTTGAGGGTATTTCTAAATCACTCATGTCGTAAAGCCTCTACTGCATGGAGGCGGGCTGCTCGTACCGCAGGTAAGACACTCGAACCAGTAGCAATGACTATTGCACCGATAATAATCCAGCCAATTGTGACAGGGTTTATGATCGTTGGAATCTCAAAAAAGTAGTAAATAGATGGGTCGAATACTCTCGATCCTGTACACCATTCGACGGCTAGTCGTATCTGATTGATGTTGTAGGTGATGCTCAGGCCGAGAACGAGACCAGCACCGGCACCAAGGAGACCAAGGAAGAGCCCGTATCCAAGAAAAATACCAGCGATACCAGAGGACGTTGCCCCAAGGGCCTTCAGAATTCCAATGTCACGTGTCTTTTCAACAACAATCATAAAAAAGATTGCAAGAATGCCGAATCCAGCGACTGCGATAATAAGAAAGAGCAGGATATTGAGAACCGCCATTTCCATATCAACTGCTGACAAGAGGGGCCCCTGTTTGTCTCGCCAGGTTGCAATCGCGTAGAGGTCTGAAGGAAAGAATTCTCGTAAACGGTCTCGTACCTCATTCAGTTTTGCATCCGGCTTTAGACGAATCTGAATCGAATTCACACTTGGAATCCCAGTCTGCGGATCAATCATTCCCCGCATTCGTTGAAGTGCATCGATAGGGACAAAAACAAAGTTTGAGTCATATTCACTCATTTTACTTTCGTAGAAATCAACAATCGTAAAGTTGTCACTCACAGCCTTTGGTGGCGTGCCGGCAGTAGGGAATGTTATTTTGACATCATCACCCGGCAGTGTGAAAAATTGATCAACTCCCTGACGGTTTCGAAAACTTGCCAACCCAATGCCTGGAACAATACCTGTAAACTGCTCTTTGGCTGGATCCATGGCACGTCCCTGGGCTGGACGAGCTGTTTGGAACGGATTCTTTCGGTTTTCTCCATCTTTTGTGACATCAGAAGGCGTCTCAGTAGAAACGTCTTTCGGGTTGGTTGCAGCAAGCACATCATGAACCTGCTGATCAACTGAGCGTGTGGCCCTGTTCTCAGCAGATTTCTTTGTCTCGAGACGCTCTTCCCAAAGACGCTCTCGTTCCACACGCATTCGACGGTGTGGCCATCCGGCATGCTCCAAAGCAGGCCGAGTTGGGGTCTCCGTTGGATTTTGACTATCCGTCGTGTCGTAGCCGCCCTCTCGTAGGCTGAAAGAAAGCTGCTCTCTATTTGTAGGGTGCTGGAGATATTGCCCAAAGTCACTGACCTGTGCATGAGTTCTTGGATCGATACCAATGAACATGACCTGTCGGGTAACCCACTGTTTACGAACCTGAAAACTGAGCATAGCCGGCACCGCAACAGTTGGAGTCATTCCAGCTATCTGATCACCAGCGGCTCGCTCGATTTCTTCTATATGCCATTGTGGATCTTGAAATCCAGACAGAGAGTGACTTTCGAAAACAATATCAGACAGAATTCCATGGATACGGGTTTGCATCTCATGTGAGAAGCCAGCCATGACGGAGTTCACGACAATCATTGTTGCCACACCAAGAGTCACGCTAATGACACTAGCAAGTGCAATCCATCGCGTACGAAGATATCGCCAACAAAGAAGGATTTTGTACATATCGCCAATCGCGGTATCAGCTACCGCTGTGGGGACGGTGGATTGGAAATAGGATAATGTCACGGATCGAACTGGCTTGTGTCAAAAACATCACAAGGCGATCAATCCCAATACCTAGACCACCGGCTGGTGGCATACCGTACCGAAGTGATTTGATAAAGTCATGATCCATTCTGGCCATGGATTCATCGTCAGA